>NZ_JAFKPJ010000005.1:0-329834 GCF_019633765.1 Bacteroides sp. 11BF | reverse complement strand
AGTTCTGCAAAGACTTTGCAAATTTCGTACATCGGAATGCAGACTGCTGAGGTAGCAATTGCACCTAATATTAAAGTGATATTAAAGACTGACTCTAAGACGCTTGATGAAGTGATGATTGTAGCTTATGGTACTGCAAAGAAGTCATCCTTCACAGGATCAGCATCGACAATACAGGCTGATAAAATCGTTTCTGGATCGAGAGAATCATTTGATAAAGCTTTGTCAGGTAAGATGGCCGGTGTACGCACGGCTTCTGCTACAGGAGATCCGGGTTCCATGGGAGAAATCAATATCCGTGGTGTCGGTTCTATCAGTGGTTCTAAGACTCCTCTCTATGTGATTGATGGAGTAGTTACTAAATCGGATGATGATATGAATTATTATGGAAAAACGCAGAGTGTTTTAAGTACTTTAAATCCGGATGATATTGAAAGTATGACCGTATTGAAAGATGCCGCCGCTGCTTCACTCTATGGATCTCGCGCCGCTAACGGTGTAGTAATCATTACGACAAAGAAAGGAAAAGAGGGTAAAAGTACGGTGACATACTCTGGAGAAGTTGGGTGGAATAAAATGGCCGTGAATCAGTTCAAAATGATGAAGAGTTCTGATTTAATTGATTACACTCGAGAAGGGCTGGCCAACTATTATATGGTTTATGAAGGTGTACCTACAAAAGAAGAAGCTTTGCAAGAGGTAACCGATGCTGACATGGCAGGCTTTCTTCACAATCCGGATGGAAGCATTGATACCAATTGGAAGAACGAAATTTATAGAACTGCCATTACACAAAACCATCAGGTATCGATTAATGGGGGTACGCAGAATACACAGTTCTATGCTGGTGTAGGTTATAATAAGAGCGAAGGTATTGTTTTAGGTAGTGATTTCGAACGTATTTCAGGGCGTTTGAATGTGAATCATAAAGTTAATAAATGGTTGGAAGTATCTCTCAAAGAGATGGTGACAGCAACAACTCAGAATGGTTTCCGTGATCAAGGAGATCAGGGGCAAGGTTTGGGCACGTCATCACCTCTTGGAGTCTTGTTTGCGATGGATCCCACTTCTCCGGTTAAAAATACAGATGGAAGCTACAATGAGAATGCTGCTTGGGGACAAGCTTCGAATCCACATTTGATGTTAGGAGGAAAAGATAGTAAATATTCACTGGAGTGGATCCAGAGTAAGATGTTTCGTAGTTTGACAAATGCTGATGTTAATATCCGATTTTGTGATAAATTGAACTTCAAAACGATTTTTGGATATGACTATATAGATAACAAACATTTTGAATATTGGGATCGTAATAGTGTGAATGGTGCATCTGTTGCAGGTATGGGATCACGTTATAGCTTTGAAAGCCGCGTTGCCACCAGTTCATCTACATTGCGCTATTCTGATACATTCAAAGATATGCATAATCTGGACTTGATGGCAGGTTTTGAAGTAGAGAACAGAGATCTGCTTCAGATTGTTACTGTGGCTAAAAATTACTCAAGCCATTATCCTGAGTTATCAAACGGACAACCCGATCAGGCATCAAGCGCTACATTCGGCGCAGGAATGATGTCATATTTTGCAAGCGGTAACTATAACTATGATAACAAATATTATCTATCAGCAAGTTTCCGTCGTGATGGCTCTTCGCGTTTGAGTGAAGATAATCGTTGGGCAAGCTTCTGGTCAGTATCCGGTGCATGGAGATTGAGTAAAGAAAGCTTTATGGAAGACATGCCGTTGTTCACAGACTTCAAGATCAAAGCGTCTTTTGGTACAAATGGTAACCTGCCAGGAAGTTATTATGGATACATGGATCTGTTTACGGGCTCAGGATATGGTAATAATCCGGCTATTTACTGGTCAAGCATTAGCAATGACAAACTGAGTTGGGAAAAATCGAAGAATTTTAATGTGGGATTCGAATGGAACATGTACGATCGTGTGAACCTGTCTATTGAATATTATAATAAGAAAACAACTGATTTGCTGTTTAAGGTTCCAACCTCTCTTGTCACTGGTTTTGAGAATCGTTGGGAAAACCTGGGTAGTTTGAAGAATGATGGTGTAGAGTTAGAAGTAAACTCTAAAAACATCATGAACAAGAACTTTACATGGACAACCAATTTCAACATGACTTATCAGCGTTCATTGGTAGATAAACTGCCTGAAAGCAAGGATATTGAATATGGTGACGGAGAAATGTATCTGCATCGTGAGGGCGAATCAATGTATACTTTCTATTTGCCGGAGTGGAAAGGTGTAAATGCAGAAACAGGACTTGGCGAGTTCTGGCTTGACCCGAACGATCATTCTAAAGGAGTAACGAACTATTATTCGGAAGCAGGCAAAGGCGTTGTAGGAAAAGCATTGCCTGATGTGTTAGGAGGTTTGACTAACACATTCACTTATAAGGATTTTGATTTGTCGTTTCTGATCACTTATCAGTTTGGTGGAGATATGTTTGATTATCCGGGATATTTCTCTCACCACGATGGCGTGAGACTTGGTAGCACCAATCTTGATGCTGATGTAGCAGGAAACTTCTGGAAAAATCCGGGTGACAAGGTAGATAATCCGATGCCTATTTATGGTAATCCTTACCGTTGGGATAGATTTTCAAGTCGTACAATCAAATCGACCGACAATATTCGTTTGAGAGAACTGACCTTTGGATATACACTGCCTGTCTGGAAGAACTATTTGAAAACTTGCAGAATCTATTTTAGAGCTAATAATCTGGCTATGCTTTGGTCAAAAACTAAAAACATAGATCCCGATGTAGCAATGAACGGATACAGACAAGCTGATACACCTCAGTTGAGAAGTTGTGTTTTCGGTATCAATATTCAATTCTAATTTAATAAATAGACGATATAATGAAAAAGTTATATGTTTTTACTCTAATTTTAGCCTTATCTGTATCGGCATGCGATACATTTGACAAAACCCCTTCTGCTGAATGGCCTTCGGAAGGAGCTATTGCAACGGTGGAAGATTTGCAATATGCAGTGAATGGTGTTTATCAGTCACAAACTTCCTCTATCGATTTAGGAACAAATCCCAGAGGTAGTTATGCCGGTGATTTTGGATTATATGCCGATATGAGGGGTAGCGATTTTCAGTGTATTGGTAAAAATAACCAAGCGACTGATGTATCCAAATATCAAGCGACTAAAAACAGCACGGATGCATCTAATTTCTATAAGCGTTTTTATCTATCTTTAGCAAGAATCAACAAGATATTTGACAGTGTTCAAAAAGCTGAATTAAAAGGGGATGACGTAGAAGCTATGGAAGGAGAACTGTATGCCCTTCGTGCATTATTCCATTTCGATCTGGCTCGTTTGTTTGCTAAGTTGCCCTCTAATGCGCAAGACGATGATTTGGGGATTGTTCTTTCTACACAGGTATATGAATCAGGATATATAGGTGAAAGAGCCACTATCGCTAAAACTTATGAAACGATTCTTACAGATTTGCAGACTGCATTGAACAAATTGTCAGAGACAGATCACAAAGAACTGGGGCATATCGACTATTGGGGAGCCCGTGCGCTTCGTGCCCGCGTCTATCTGTATATGAATAAAAATGCGGAAGCATTGGCAGATGCTAAGTATGTCATTGAACACTCTCCCTATCGGCTGTTAACCAGAGGTGAATATATCGGTTCATGGCTTAAAGAAGGTAGTAATGAAAGTATTTTTGAAATCATGGTAACATCTCTCTATAATCCTCAACGCAATTCTTTGGGATATTATACACATGCCGAAGGATATGCCGAAGCGGGAATTACAGAAAATTTCAAAACCTTCCTACAATCACGTCCAGACGATATCAGAAGCGAATTGATCGCTGAAGAAACTGATACGGACGGAAAGACTAACAAGGGTTGGTATATACAGAAGTATCCGGGAAGAGACGGACAGATTTATGTAAACAATCCGAAAGTGATTCGTCTGTCTGAAGTTTATTTGATTGCAGCAGAAGCAGCCCTGAAGACAGGTGGTGACGCAGCGTATTATATCAACGAATTGCGTAAAAATCGTATTCAGGGGTATACAGATGTGGCTACCGTTACTTTGGATGACATTCTGACAGAACGCCGTCTTGAACTTTATGGAGAAAACCATTCCGCTTGGGATTACTGGCGTAATAAACAGTCTATTAACAGCCCGGCAGTAAAAGAGGTGAAGTATGATGACTATCGTACTGTAATGCCTATTCCTGTTGCTGAGATCAATGTTTCAAAAGGAAAGCTAATTCAGAACGAAGGATATTAGCAGATAACTCTTAATATATCATTAGAAAGGCCTGCGTCGAAAGCATCTGCTTTAGGCACAGGTCTTTTTAGTAATCGAATCAATACTATTATTATTTCGCTATGCCGAAACTTTGCTCGACCTTGCCGAATGTTATGCCAACAAGGCCGGAGGTGAAGCTACTGCCAAAAGCCTGTTGAAACAAGTCAGAGGACGTTCGGTAGATGCAGCTACGGATCCGTTGAAGATCGATAACTTGACGGGTGATGCACTGAAAGAAGCGATTTACAACGAGAAACGCCTTGAGTTTATAGGCGAGGGTATCCGTGGTATTGATATTATGAGACGTGGGGAACGTTTCATTAAGGTGGGTGCGAATGAAACAATTAATGTGGGTCCGTCCGATGAAAAATATACTTGGCCGATACCTCAGGTTGAGTTGCTGCTGAATAAAGATATTAATAAATAAATAGTCAATAAATAATAAAGAATCGCTCAGGTAGAAACACTTGGGCGATTTTTTCTTTTAGTATGTTACGAAAATAGCTATATTTGTCGCCATATTATGATAAGGTATAAAGTAGAATGAAAGAATTTGTAATATCCGAAGCCAAAGTCGAAACTGCTGTTCTGGTAGGTCTCATCACTCAGACACAGGATGAACGCAAGACCAATGAATATCTGGACGAGCTGGCATTCCTGGCTGAGACAGCCGGGGCGGAAGTGGTGAAAAGGTTTACGCAGAAGTTGCCGACGGCTAACTCGGTGACTTATGTGGGAAAAGGAAAACTGGAAGAAATTAAAGAATATATAAGAACAGAGGCTGAAGAGGACCGGGAAGTGGGAATGGTCATCTTTGATGACGAACTCTCGGCCAAGCAGATACGTAACATCGAAGCTGAACTGCAAGTGAAGATACTGGACCGTACTTCACTGATTCTTGATATATTTGCCATGCGTGCCCAGACGGCTAATGCCAAGACTCAGGTAGAATTGGCGCAATATAAATACATGTTGCCCCGTTTGCAACGTCTCTGGACTCACCTTGAACGTCAGGGTGGTGGTTCCGGAAGTGGTAAAGGAGGTTCGGTAGGTCTTCGTGGCCCGGGTGAAACTCAGTTGGAAATGGACCGCCGTATCATCCTTAACCGTATGTCACTGCTTAAGGAGCGTCTCGCCGAAATAGATAAGCAGAAGTCTACCCAACGTAAGAACCGCGGACGCATGATCCGTGTAGCTTTGGTAGGTTACACCAATGTGGGCAAATCGACCATGATGAATCTGTTGGCGAAGAGTGAAGTCTTTGCTGAAAACAAGCTGTTTGCCACACTCGATACGACGGTACGCAAGGTGATTATCGATAATTTGCCTTTCTTGCTTTCCGATACGGTTGGTTTCATCCGTAAGTTACCTACTGACCTGGTGGATTCCTTTAAGTCTACCCTCGACGAAGTACGTGAGGCCGATCTGCTGGTTCATGTTGTGGACATTTCGCATCCCGGATTTGAAGAGCAGATAGAGGTGGTGAATAAAACACTGGCCGACATCGGTGGAGGTGGAAAACCAATGATTTTAATATTTAATAAGATAGACGCCTATACCTATGTAGAAAAGGCGCCGGACGACCTTACCCCCAAAACAAAGGAGAACTTGACACTCGAAGAACTGATGAAAACATGGATGGCTAAGATGGAAGATAACTGTCTGTTCATCTCCGCCCGTGAGAAAATCAATATAGACGAACTGAAGAGTGTGGTTTATCAGCGAGTGAAAGAATTGCACGTGCAGAAGTATCCCTATAACGACTTTCTCTATCAGACCTACGACGACGAAGAGTAACTTGTAGTTTGTAATAAGAGGATTATGGGAAAGACTTACCGTAGACTGACTGAAGATGAAATTCTTCAGTTGAAGAGCCAGTCGTGTCTGGCTGATGACTGGAACCATGTTGCGGTCGCTGAAGAGTTCACAACCGAATTTGTGCATCACACCCGTTTCTCGGGAGAGGTGAAACTGGGCGTTTTCCATTCGGACTTTATCTTGCCGGGAGGAATCAGGAAGCATTCCGGGCTGAGGCATGTCACCTTGCACAATGTAATTGTGGGCGACAACTGTTGCATTGAGAATATCCAGAATTACATTGCCAACTACGAAATAGGAAACGACACTTTCATTGAGAATGTAGATATTATTCTGGTGGACGGTCTGACTCAGTTCGGTAATGGAGTAGAGGCCGCCGTGCTGAACGAAACGGGAGGTCGCGAAGTGTTGATCAATGACAAACTGTCTGCTCATCAAGCTTATATTCTGGCTCTTTACCGGCACCGTCCGGAACTGATCAGCCGGATGAAGGCGATCACTGACTATTACTCCAACAAGCATGCTTCTGCGATGGGGACCATCGGCAGCCATGTGATGATTCTCAATACCGGTTCTATCAAGAATGTGCGTATTGGCGATCATTGCCGGATTTGCGGAACCTGCCGTCTTTACAACGGAAGTATCAACAGCAATGAAGCCGCTCCGGTACATATCGGGCATGGTGTCATTTGCGATGACTTTATTATTTCCTCCGGTTCTCATGTGGACGATGGAGCTATGCTGACCCGTTGCTTCGTTGGGCAAGCCTGTCAGTTGGGACACAACTACTCCGCTTCCGATTCCCTGTTTTTCAGTAATTGCCAGGGAGAGAACGGTGAAGCATGTGCCATCTTTGCCGGTCCGTATACCGTAACCCATCATAAGTCTACCTTGCTGATAGCCGGTATGTTTTCGTTTATGAATGCCGGTTCGGGGTCGAACCAGAGTAATCATATGTATAAACTGGGACCGATTCATCAGGGGACGTTGGAAAGAGGAGCTAAGACTACTTCCGATTCATACATTTTATGGCCGGCGCGTGTAGGGGCTTTTTCATTGGTGATGGGGCGTCATGTGAATCATGCCGATACCTCGAACCTGCCTTTCTCTTACCTGATCGAGCAGCAGAATACGACTTATCTGGTGCCGGGAGTCAATCTGCGCAGTGTCGGGACTATCCGCGATGCCCAGAAGTGGCCGAAGCGTGACAAACGTACGGACCCGAACCGCCTGGACTATATAAACTACAACCTTCTGAGTCCATATACTATCCAGAAGATGTTCAAGGGGCGCTCTATACTGAAAGATCTGAAGCGGGTGTCCGGCGAGACATCGGAGATCTATTCTTACCAAAGTGCAAAAATCAAGAACTCTTCGCTGAATAGCGGCATACGCTATTACGAAATAGCTATCCATAAGTTTCTTGGTAATTCCATCATTAAGCGTCTTGAGGGGATTAACTTCAAAGATAATGAAGAGATACGCCGGCGTCTGAAACCGGATACCGAAATCGGAGTAGGCGAGTGGGTGGATATTGCCGGTTTGATTGCTCCGAAAAGTGAAGTGGAAAAACTGATTACCGGTATCGAAAGTGGTGAGATCGATCGTTTGAAGAGTATGAATGCCCGTTTTGCCGAGATGCACGATAACTATTATACTTACGAATGGACGTGGGCTTACCATAAGATACAGGAATTTTATGGTCTGAACCCCGAAACCATTACAGCAAAAGATGTTATCGCTATCGTCCGTGCCTGGCGTGAAGCAGTGGTCGGACTGGACCGCATGGTGTATGATGACGCACGCAAGGAATTCTCACTTTCGTCTATGACGGGTTTTGGTGCCGATGGCTCACGCGATGAAATGAAGCTGGATTTCGGCCAAGTACGTGGCGATTTTGAGAGTAATCCGTTTGTCACTGCCGTGCTGCAACACATTGATGATAAGACTGCTCTGGGTGAGGAGCTGATTAACCGTATCGGACAACTGGCGTGACGGAATTACGAGCTATAATATATTTGCTATGAAAATACACATTTTATTTGGAATGATCGGGTTCTTCCTGCTGACCGGATGTTGCCGGACAGCAGAGAAGAACCCTCGTTTTTATGATGCCGGCGTTTCTAAAGAGCTTGCCGATCATCGTAAAGCTGAGATTAAGAATTTGAAGTATGAACTCAGTTTCAGCATTCCACGGCAGAAGGAGACACCTATTGACGGTGATATCACCTTGCGCTTCGACCTTGCTGCCGCTCAGGAAGTCCTGATTGATTTTCGTGAGGAGCGTGGAAAAATAAAAGAAGTCATTGCCAATGGAAAACCGGTAAGTGATGTGCGCTTTGAGAACGAACACATTATTCTGCCTGCTTCGCTGACAGCGAAAGGGGCGAATGACATACAGATTCGTTTCATTGCCGGCAATCAGTCGCTGAACAGGAACGATGAATACCTCTATACGTTGCTCGTTCCCGACCGTGCCCGTACTGTCTTCCCTTGCTTTGAGCAGCCCAACCTAAAAGCCGAGTTTACTTTAAAGCTTGAGGTTCCGGCCGACTGGAAAGCTGTTTCCAACACATACGTCCGGAGTGAAACAGTAGCCGGTGACCGTAAAACCGTTTGTTTTGCACCGACCGAACCACTCAGTACTTATCTCTTTTCGTTTGTGGCCGGAAAATTGGAGCGACAGGAGTATACTCAGGACGGGCGTACCATCGCCGCCTATTATCGTGAGACCGACCCTAAGAAAATAGCACAGTTGGATATTGTTTTCAGACAAGTCATGGCATCACTTCACTGGCTTGAAGAGTATACAGGGATCGCATATCCGTTTGCCAAATATGATTTCATCGTTCTTCCCGGTTTCCAGTTTGGCGGAATGGAACATACAGGAGCTACCTTATATAATGATAACGGGATTTTCCTGAGCGAACATCCCACTCCGGACGAGGAGTTGAACCGGGCGGAATTGATTGCGCACGAGACCTCTCACATGTGGTTTGGCGATCTTGTAACGATGGATTGGTTTGACGATGTATGGACCAAGGAAGTTTTTGCCAATTATTTTGCTGCCCGGATTGTCGAACCCTTGTTTCCGGAGATCAATCATACCCTGAATAAGCTCAAGACTTTTAATGCCGCTTCTCTTACCGAGGACCGTACTTTGGGGACAAATGCCATCCGGCAGCCACTTGATAATCTGCGTAATGCCGGGCTGATCTATGGGCAGATCATCTATAACAAGGCTCCCGTGATGATGGAGAAACTGGTTGACAGGATGGGTGAAGCCAACTTCCGGAGTGGTATACAGGAGTATCTGAAAACCTATTCGTACGCTAATGCCACTTGGGACGATCTGATTCGCATTTTAGACGGCAAGGCGTCCGAAGATTTGGCAACCTTCAGTGATGTGTGGGTGAACCGGAAAGGAATGCCTACGCTGAACTTCCGGATCGATGGACAAGAATTGGAGGTCCGTCAGAGTGATCCTTATAACCGTGGTTTGCTTTGGCCGCAGCGTTTTGCCGTCACTCTTTGCGGAGAGCGCGATTCGGTGTTGCGGGTGAATATGACGGATACTTTGGTTCGGATACAGCTTCCTTTTGTACCTTCGTTGGTGTTGCCCAATACCGATGGCAGAGGTTATGGCTTGTTCGTTCCCGACGAATCTGCTTTGAAGTGGCTGTTGGCACATTGGTGGGAGGTAAAAGACGATACGGCACGCCAATCACTCTTGATGACACTTTATGAGAATTACTTGGCTAAACATATTTCGGCGGACGACTGGACAAACAGCCTGTTGGCAGGGCTTCCTGCAGAAAAGAACGCTCTGGTGGCGTCTACAGTGAGTGGTTATTTGGCGGGTGCCATGCGGCGGGTAGCTCCGGCACAGATAGCAGAGGTTGAGGCGCGGGTCTACGCCATCAGCCGGAATCATCCGTTGCCTTCGTGCCGGGTGCAGTTGCTGCGTTATTTTATGCAGAATGCGACTTCCCAACCTATGGTGAAGGAACTTTATGCCTTGTGGCAGGAGCAATCGGACAAACGGTTGAACCAACAGGATTACACGACTTTGGCTTACGAACTTGCCATCCGCCTGCCTGCCGAAAGTGAACAGATATTACGTACACAACGGGCACGGATTGATGATCCGGACCGTCTGCGCCAGTTCGATTTTATTTCACGGGCGGTCGTATCCGATACCGCACGGCTCGATACTTTGTTCAACAGCCTGCTTGTAGCGGAAAACCGGCGGATAGAGCCTTGGACGGCTGCCGTGATACGTTATCTGAACCATCCGTTGCGCGAGGAGCAATCGGTGAAATACATCCGTCCGGGACTCGAGGTGCTGGAGGAAGTACAACGCACAGGAGATATTTTCTTTCCGAAAAACTGGGCCTCGGCCTTGTTGGGCAATCATCTCAGCCGCCCGGCTTATGAAGAAGTGGTGCGTTTCCTGGACGGCCATCCGGATTATTCACCGCTTTTGAAGAATAAGATATTGCAGGCTGCCTATTCCCTGTATCGCGAAAACGATTAAAATAATTCCCGGAATGCTTGACTTTGCCTGTCCGATGTTGTATCTTTGTCAACAGATTCATTACTTATATTCAAATTAGAATGCAGTAGAAGAGGAAGCCCGCAAAGCTTCCTCTTTTTTTGTACCCTTATCTCCCGGTGTCCCGGAGCCGGGGGCTTTTCTGCTCTTTCCCCGGCTCTCCATGCCCTCGAGACCGTTGCTCCGTGATGTGAAGAGCCTTGCTTCGGCCCAAACAGACGGTTGCATTTGCCCGGACAGACGGTTGCATTCCACAGAAATGAGCCTTTCTTCCGGAGCGGTCTCTTCTTCTTCGTAGAAACGCTCTCCGAACGTTAATAATAAGTAAATCCGCTCTTGACAAAATTCACCACTTTATTCATACTTTGGAAAACTATTCTTACCTTTGCCTCACTAACTAACATTACGTAATAAAATAAAGAGATATGGCAACACCTCCGTTTAAGTATCAACCTATGTTCGAACATGGGGAAGATAAAACCGAGTATTATCTGCTTACCAAAGACTATGTGTCAGTAAGCGAGTTCGAAGGAACACCTGTGCTGAAAGTACAGAAAGAAGGTCTGACAGCTATGGCCAATACCGCTTTCCGTGACGTATCTTTCATGCTTCGCCGCTCACACAACGAGCAGGTGGCAAAGATTCTGAGCGATCCGGAAGCAAGTGATAACGACAAGTACGTGGCATTGACTTTCCTGCGCAACGCTGAAGTGGCTGCCAAAGGCGTGCTTCCTTTCTGTCAGGATACCGGTACGGCCATCATTCATGGTGAAAAAGGACAGCAGGTCTGGACCGGCTATTGCGATGAAGAAGCTCTTTCACTGGGTGTTTACAAAACCTATACGGAAGAAAACCTGCGTTATTCACAGAACGCTCCGCTCAATATGTATGACGAAGTGAACACGAAGTGCAACTTGCCTGCCCAGATCGATATCGAGGCTACAGAAGGCATGGAGTACAAATTCCTGTGTGTGACCAAAGGTGGTGGTTCTGCCAACAAAACATATCTGTATCAGGAGACAAAAGCGATCTTGAATCCGGGTACTCTGGTTCCGTTCCTGGTTGAAAAGATGAAGACACTGGGTACGGCGGCTTGTCCTCCTTATCATATTGCATTCGTAATCGGAGGTACTTCGGCAGAGAAGAACCTGTTGACCGTGAAGCTGGCTTCTACTCACTATTATGACGAGTTGCCTACTACCGGTAACGAATATGGTCGTGCATTCCGCGATGTAGAACTGGAAAAAGAAGTACTTGCAGAAGCTCAAAAGATAGGTTTGGGTGCGCAGTTCGGCGGTAAGTATCTGGCACACGATGTACGCATCATCCGTCTGCCCCGTCACGGTGCGTCTTGTCCGGTGGGTTTGGGAGTGTCTTGTTCTGCCGACCGTAACATCAAATGTAAGATCAATAAAGACGGTATCTGGATCGAGAAACTCGATTCTAATCCGGGTAGCCTGATTCCGGCAGAACTGCGTAACGCAGGCGAAGGTGATGTTGTAAAGATCAACCTGAACCAGCCGATGGCAGATATCCTGAAGGAGCTGACTAAATATCCGGTGGCTACACGCCTGTCACTGAACGGTACGATTATCGTAGGTCGCGACATCGCTCATGCCAAACTGAAAGAACGTCTGGATCGTGGTGAAGATCTGCCTCAGTACATCAAAGATCATCCGATTTACTACGCCGGTCCGGCCAAAACTCCTGCCGGTATGGCTTGCGGTTCTATGGGACCGACTACTGCCGGACGTATGGACTCTTATGTGAACCTGTTCCAGGAACATGGAGGCAGTATGGTGATGTTGGCAAAAGGTAACCGTAGCCAGCAGGTGACTGATGCTTGCCAGAAACATGGCGGCTTCTACCTCGGTTCAATCGGTGGCCCGGCTGCTATCCTCGCCCAGAACAATATCAAGAGCATCGAATGTGTGGAATATCCGGAATTGGGTATGGAGGCTATCTGGAAGATCGAAGTAGAAGACTTCCCCGCATTTATTCTTGTAGATGACAAGGGCAACGACTTCTTCAAGCAAATTAAACCCCGTTGCGGCTCTTGCAGCAACAAATAAGAATCTGGTGAGTGGCCATTAATATTGGTTATTTATCATGTTAACTCGAGTGAGAGGCGTCTGTATGCTGTGTTATACAGATGCCTTTCTTATTATAAACACCTTAATCATTATCAGTAAAACAATTCCCCGATGGAACTACAGAAAAATCCTCAACACATTGTCTGGCTGGACGTTGTCCGTTTTGTTGCCATGTTTACCGTTGTCTGTTGCCACTGCACAGACCCTTTCAACTTTTATCCGGGCACTGCCCCTAATATTGACGAAATCAAACTTTGGGGTGCCATCTACGGAGCATTGCTTCGTCCTTGCGTACCGCTGTTCGTGATGATTACCGGAGCCCTGCTTCTGCCGGTGCGCGGCGAAGTCTCTGTCTTTTATAAGAAACGTATCCCCCGTGTTTTATGGCCATTCCTCATCTGGTCGGTCATCTACAACCTTTTCCCCTGGATCACGGGTGTGTTGGGCATCAAACCGGAAGTTATTCTCGACTTTTTCCCTTATTCGGGCGAAGAAGTAACACGGCAGTCGCTGGTTATTTCGCTGGATTATATTGCCCAGATACCTTTCAATTTTTCGATTGTAGATGTACACATGTGGTATATTTACCTGTTGATCGGTTTGTATCTTTACCTTCCTGTTTTTTCTGCTTGGGTAGAGAAAGCGTCGGATAAAGCCAAATTGTGGTTCCTCGGCGCATGGGCTGTCACTTTATTGCTTCCTTACTATAATCAATTTGTGGCACAATACCTCTGGGGTACTTGTTCGTGGAATGCATTCGGTATGCTCTATTACTTCGCAGGCTTCAATGGCTATCTGTTATTAGGACATTATCTGCGCAATCTCGATTGGTCGTTAAGCAAGATTCTGGCAATCGGCCTTCCGATGTTTGTGATAGGATATGCCGTTACTTTCTTTGGTTTCCGATCTATTACGGCTTTGCCGGAATACAGCGACGAGATGCTTGAGCTCTTCTTCACTTACTGTTCGCTGAATGTTGTGATGATGACCATCCCGGTGTTTATGCTTTGCAAAAAGGTTAACTTCCGTTCGGAGGGAATCAAGAAAGCGCTTGCCAATCTCACTTTGTGTGGTTTTGGTATCTATATGATACACTATTTCTTTACCGGTCCTTCCGTACTGTTGGTACGTACGTTGGGAGTGCCTTTGGGCATTCAGATTCCGGTAGCGTCTGTATTCGCGTTCGGTGCTTCGTGGCTGATCGTATGGGCTGTCTATCGTGTGCTGGGCAAGAAGGCGAAATGGATTATGGGATAAAACAGTAATTAAAGCATATTATTTATGAATCGTAAATCAATACTATTAACAATCTTACTTTGTGTTACTTCTTTGACAATGGCTTCTCCGGTGACCGGCTTGTTGGAGCGCATAGACAAAGGAGCTTCGAAGAAGTTTATTATCGAGCAAGTGAAGTCCGGTACCGACTTTTTTGAACTCGATCAGAAGGGTGATAAAGTCGTTATCCGTGGAAACAATTACGTGAGCATCGCTACCGGGTTGAATTGGTATCTGAAGTATTATGCCGGTATCCACCTTTCCTGGAACGGAATGCAGGCAAAACTGCCGGCTGTGCTTCCTCCGGTGACAAAAAAAGAACGGAGAGAAACGACCCTGCCTTACCGTTATGATTTGAACTATTGTACTTTTTCTTATTCCATGGCTTTCTGGGATTGGGACCGATGGGAGAAAGAAATAGACTGGATGGCTTTGCACGGCATCAATATCCCTTTGGCTGTGACCGGGGCAGAGGCTGTGTGGTATAACGTGCTTGATAAGTTGGGATATACCAAAACCGAAATAAATGAGTTCATATCCGGTCCGGGCTTTTTTGCCTGGTGGCTGATGAATAACCTTGAAGGCTGGGGCGGACCTAATCCGGATAGCTGGTATACACAGCAGATTGCTTTACAGAAGAAAATCCTGAAGCGTATGCGTGAATACGGCATCGAACCGGTCCTTCCGGGTTATTGCGGCATGGTGCCCCATAATGCGAAAGAGAAACTCGGATTGAACGTATCCGATCCGGGAACATGGTGTGGCTATCGCCGTCCGGCATTCCTGCAACCAAGCGACCCGCGTTTTGAGGAAATCTCTTCTCTCTACTATAAAGAGCTTGAGAAACTATACGGGAAAGCTGACTTTTACTCCATGGACCCCTTCCATGAAGGAGGCAATACGGCAGGCGTGGATCTCGATGCGGCAGGTAAGGCTGTGATGAAAGCTATGAAGAAGGCCAATCCGAAAGCGGTTTGGGTGGCGCAGGCATGGCAGGCAAATCCACGTCCGAAGATGATTGAGAATCTGGGGGCCGGTGACTTGCTGATACTCGACCTGACCAGTGAATGCCGTCCGCAGTGGGGAGATTCCACTTCCGAATGGTATCGCAAAAACGGATATGGACAGCACGACTGGGTATACTGTATGTTGCTGAACTACGGTGGTAATGTCGGACTGCACGGAAAGATGGATAATGTGATCGATAATTTTTATCTCGCTAAAGCCGATCCGCACGCAGGTTCTACACTTAAAGGTGTGGGGATGACCCCTGAGGGGATAGAGAATAATCCTGTGATGTACGAACTGGTGATGGAACTGCCTTGGCGTGCAGAGCGGTTTACGAAAGAGGAATGGTTGAAGGAGTATGTGAAAGCACGTTACGGTGCAGATGATCCAGTGGTACAGGCTGCCTGGACCAAACTGGCGAACTCCATTTATAACTCACCGAAGAACCTGACGCAGCAAGGTACACACGAATCCGTATTCTGTGCACGTCCGGCGGAAGATGTGTACCAGGTGTCCAGCTGGTCGGAAATGAAAGATTACTACCGTCCGCAAGATGTGATTGAGGCTGCACGCCTGATGGTATCTGTGGCCGATCGTTATAAAGGAAACAATAATTTTGAGTACGATCTGGTGGATATCGTTCGGCAGGCACTCGCAGAGAAGGGCAGGCTGATGCAGAAGGCGGTTACCGCTGCTTACCGGAGTGGTGATAAAGAACTCTTCGGAATGGCTTCTCAGAAGTTCCTGAACCTGATTCTGTTGCAGGATCAGTTGTTGGGTACCCGCCCGGAGTTTCGCGTAGGAAAGTGGATTGAAGAGGCGCGGGCGTTGGGTGGTACATCCGAAGAAAAGGCTTTGTATGAGTGGAATGCCCGTGTGCAGATTACGACTTGGGGCAACCGGAATGCAGCCGATTATGGCGGACTTCGTGATTATGCCCATAAAGAGTGGAACGGATTACTGAAGGATTTCTATTATATGCGTTGGAAGCTTTATTTCGATTCTCTCTCTCAGAAACTGGAAGGTAAAACCCCGGAGAAAATTGATTTCTATGCAGTGGAAGAACCTTGGGCCAAAGCCACTAATCCCTATTCGGCGGAGGCTGAAGGAGATTGCATTGAAACAGCGAAGCGGGTGATGCAAGCGGTGGAATAGTATATCGCAAAGTTCACCACAGATTACACAGATTATCTACGTAATAAATAATCTGTGTAATCTGTGGTGAACTCGTTTTTAGACTATTTTTGCTTCGCTGTCCCTTTCCAGATACGCATCATATAATATGCACAATGCGTAAATGCGAAAACAAACGAGATTATCAGCAATACTTTACTTTCGTCCCAACCCACCGTCTGCTGGTGCCATAGCCCGGTGATGACACAAAGCACGGACAGTGTGATACCGATCATGTTCAGTGCCGATTGGCCCCGGCGGTTTTTCACGCCTTGTTCCAGTTTGCTGTGCTTCATACCATAGCCAACGTAAATATCCAACCCGATGAGCATCCACAATACCAGACGTATCCAAGTATCGGCGGGAAGGAAAAGCATCATGCACAGGCAGGTGAGTATTCCTAAAATCGGGACGAGTGGCACAAACGGAGTTTTAAAAGAACGGGGGATATCCGGCATGGTCTTTCGTACTACCAATACGGCGGCACATACCAGTGTGAAAGCCATCAGTGTGCCGATGCTGGTCATCTCTCCTGCAAGGCGTGCCGGGACGAATGCAGCCAATAAACCTACTATCAGCATAAACAGGAGATTGCTGCGTGCCGGTGTGCGAAACTTTTCATTGATGTGCGAGAAGAATGGAGGGAGCAGTCCGTCATGGCTCATACTCAGGAAGACGCGGCTTTGTCCCAGTAAAGTGACCATAATTACAGAACAGTAACCGAACAGGATGGCAAGAACGATAGCACGGTTCAACCAGGGATAGTCCGGATGGATGATGCCTGCCGCATCGGTATGCCCCATGTGTTCGATGGCAATAGCTACCGGTGCAATGCCCTGCTGTCCGCTAAACTCGGTGTAGTGGGCAACTCCCGTCATTACGTGGGCAAACAACATATAGAGCACAGTACAAACAAGGAGTGATACCAGGATACCGATCGGCATATTTCGTTTCGGGTTCTTTGTTTCCTGGGCGGCTGTACTGACGGCATCGAATCCTAAAAAAGCAAAAAAGACAATAGCTGCCCCGCGTAAGACACCCGAAATCCCATACTCTCCAAGTGTGCCTGTATTGGCGGGAATGTATGGAGTATAGTTATCCGCATTGATATATTTCCAGCCCAATACGACAAAAATAGCGATCACCGATACTTTGAGGAATACTACGATACCGTTAAAGATGGAGCTGCCTTCCGTACCGCGAATCAGGAAGATACTCATCAGTACCACAATCAGGAATGCAGGGATATTGACGATTCCTCCATCCCACGGGCAGGCGGTTAGTGCTTGCGGAAGATGTATGTTGAGTCCTTCAAGGAAGACCACGAGGTATCTGCTCCAACTGATACTGACAGTGGTAGCCGCTACTGTATATTCAAGGACAAGATCCCAACCGATGATCCAGGCAATCAGTTCGCCCATGGTGGCATATGAGTAGGTATAGGCACTTCCGGCAACCGGAATCATGGAAGCAAATTCCGCATAGCAGAGTCCTGCAAAACAGCATCCCAGTGCGGCAATGGCAAATGAAAGTGTAATGGCCGGTCCTGTATAGCCTGCTGCTACGGTTCCGGTGATTGAGAAGAGTCCTGCTCCGATAATGACACCGACACCCAGTGCTACCAGACTCCAGGGACCTAATACTCGTTTCAATGATTTACTTCCTGACGCATTGGCCTCTGCCAACAGGGCTTCAAAGGGTTTCTTTATGAATAATCCCATCTTTCTGTTTCTTTTTTTACTTAGTTGTACGTGGTACACAAAGAGTCGTGGGAAATATCGCTTGGTTTGCCCGCCGTACTCTTGTGATTGGATTGGCTGCAAAGATAAGCAATCTGAACGGGCGATACAAGGCTTCTTTTGTATTAAAACAAACAGTTCCGTCGGTTTAAAAGGTGGGGGCGTGTCAAAAGTCTTTCCCTCTGTGGTAAGTTTTGACACACCCCCGAATGTTATAAGGAGAAGGGCTAAGTGTACGTTTAGTCCAGATATTTTGTTATTTTCCCACTGATCTGTAGCAGGGAGATTTCGCATAACTTAGTGTCATATTCGGCAGACAGAATTCGCTCTTCCGCATCCAGCAGACTCTTCTGTGCTTCCCGCATTTCGATACCCGAAAGGTTTCCTAACATATATCGTTCCATGGCTATCTCGTGATTCTCTTTGGCAGCCACCAGGTTTTGCCGTTCCAGTTTCAGCATTTGCAGATTATTCTGGTAGGCTTGCCACAGATTGCTAAGGTCTGCTTTCAGTCCTTGTTCCAGCTGCTCCCGTTGCAGACGGGCGTTTTTGATGGCGATACGTGCGTTGTTCTTTTCGCGACGGCGGTTTCCGTCGAAGATATTGAATCCGATTGTTACCCCGAAGTTGGCACCCAGATTGCCTCTTTGGCTATTGGAGGCAATGTCGTATTTATTAAAAGTATAGCCATATCCGGTATTCATTTTGAGGTATGGGTAGTTACGAGAGTTTACCTTTTTATAGTCCAGCATGGCGAGTGTATTGTTCTGTTCGGCTTTCAGCAATGAAGCGTTGGTCAGTAGAGTGGCGTTCCATAATTCTTCGAACCGGAGTCCTGCGTTAACTTTAATGATACTGTCTTCTATCACAATCGGCTGGTCCACATCTTCATTGGCCATCAGTTCGTTCAGCTGGATGCGCGACGTATGCAGTAATTCCTGTTGCTTCATATATTTGGCACTGTCAGCATTGAAGTCTACTTTGGCCTGTTGATAGTCCAGGCGGGAGAAGTTACCGATGTGATAACGTTCTTCCACGATTCGCAGGCGTTCTTTTGACAAGGATACGGCGTAGCGGAAGTTCTGAAGGCGGATTTTCTGTTGAACATAATTGTAGTATTCGGCTGCAAGGTTAGCTATCAGGTCTTCGATGGCAATACGGGTATTGGTTTCTCCCTGTCGTTCCAACTCTTTCAGCTTTTGATAATTGGCAGTGATGTTGAAGCCGTCGAAGATAGTCCAGTTCAGGTTCAGCCCCACGTTAACGGTCTGGTCGAAGACACCGTTTTCTTTTACCGACTCCCCGGTAGCCCGGACCTTGGTGTTGGTATTGTCCACAGTTCCTGTATAACCGGCCGTTAGGTCGAGGGTAGGCAGGTAGCCGGCATTACCCGGCGTAGCGTTATTTTTGCTTACTTGCTCTTCGTTACGGACTATTTGCAGGGAATAATTATTCTGGAGGCCGTACTCCAGACAGGATTTTAGAGTATAAATTTGTGGCTGTTGTGCTTGCAGACCCAAAGGGGTGCAGCACAATGCTATGATAAATAGGGCAATCTGTTTCATTCTCTCTTTAATTTATTACTTCGGTTCGTCGAAATATAACTGTAAATAGCGGGTACGATGTACATAGTCAGCAAGGTAGATACCAACATACCTCCCACAACAGCCGTACCCATTGCAATGCGCTGGTTACAACCTTCACCTGAGGCGAACGCCAGCGGGATCAATCCTAAGATGGTAGAAGCACTTGTCATTAGGATGGGACGCAGACGCTGCAATGCCGCATCCTTGATAGCTGTCAGTTTGTCTTCACCTGTTTCCTGTTTCTGATTGGCAAACTCCACGATCAGGATACCGTTCTTGGCTACCAGACCGATCAGCATAATAATACCGATCTGACTGAAGATGTTCATCGTGATACCGCCGAAGTACATGAATACCAGTGCACCGGCGATGGCCAGAGGTACAGTCAACATGATGATCAGCGGATCCTTGAAACTTTCGAACTGTGCCGCCAGGATCAGGTAAATCAGCACAATGGCCAGGATAAAGGCAAACATCAGGCTTGAAGAACTTTCACGGTACTCCTTCGAATCACCGGTCAGTGCCGTACGGAACGTGTCGTCCAAAGTCTCTTTGGCTATCTTGTCCATCTCGTCCAGTCCCTGTCCGATGGTCTTGCCCTCCGCCAGTCCGGCGGAAACAGTAGCCGACACGAAACGGTTGTAACGATACAGCTTGGGAGGTGCGATGCCGTCGGTCAACTCGATCAGATTGTCAAGCTGTACCATGTCTCCTTTGTCACTGCGGATGTAGATTGCTTTCAGGTTGGCAGGCGTATTGCGTTGTTGACGGTTGATTTCTCCTAAGATTTCATATTGCTTACCGTTCATATAGAAGTATCCCATACGCTGTCCGCTCAATCCGTATTGCAGGGTTTGGGCAATGTTGCGGGTACTTACCCCCATTATACTGGCTTTATCGCGGTTGATATTGATACGTGCCTCCGGTTTGCTGAATTTCAGGTCTACGTCCGCCATCTGGAATACCGGATTTTCGTATACCTTGGCCATGAACTTAGGCAGTACTTCCTGTAGTTTCTCGATATTGGTAGCCTGCAACACATATTGTACGGGCATGCCGCCACGCCGTCCGCCAAAAGAAGACGATTGCTGGACGAACGAGCGCGCCATCGTCTTTTTCTGTACTGCCGCCGATAGCTTTTCGGCAATGTCCATCTGTGTATAGTCACGATCCTTCATATCTTTCAGCGTGATGCGTACATTACCGCTACCACTCGATACACGTGCTGTTACCGACTCTGCATCCGGTACGATCGAGTCTACCAGATCGTTTATGTCTTCCGTATAGTCACGAATGTACTCGTATGTCACACCTTCAGCACCACGGGTGTTGATACTTATTTGTGAGCGGTCTTCCAGCGGAGCCATTTCTGCAGGAATGTGGTTCCATAAGAAAGCGATGATACCGATTGTGATGGCTACAAAAGGTAAGGAAATCCAGCGCTTGTTGAGGAAAGCAGCCAGTGAACGACTGTACAGACGGTTCATTCCTTCGAAGAAGGGTTCTGTTTTCATATAGAACCAGTTTTGTTTTTCCCGTTTTACCAACAGTTTGGTGGCAAGCATCGGAGTAAAGGTCAGGGCTGCGAATGAAGAGATAATCACCGATCCGGAAACTACAATACTGAATTCACGGAACAGACGTCCTGTCATACCCTCCATAAAGACGATGGGGAAGAACACGGCCACCAGCGTAATGGTGGTGGAGATGACGGCAAAGAAAATCTCTTTTGCTCCTTCGATGCCGGCTTCTTTCGGAGGCATACCTTTCTCTATGCGTACATAGATGTTTTCGGTCATCACAATAGCGTCGTCTACCACCAGACCTACCGCCAACACGACCGCCAGCATGGAGAGTACATTGATGGAGAAGTCCGCCAGATACATGACGAAGAAGGCACCGATCAGTGATACCGGGATTACGATACAGGGAACCAGCGTCACCCGCCAGTCGCGCAGGAAAAGGAAAATAATGATGATAACCAGGATGAAGGCTACATAAACCGTCTCTTTTACCTCATAGATGGATGCACGGATAAACTTAGTGTTATCGAATCCGTAAGAATACTTCACGTCTTCGGGAAGGTCTTTCTGCATCTTCTCCATGCGTTCGTACACTGCGTCGGCTATCTTGATATGATTGGCACCGGGTTGTGGGATTACGACGATACCTACCATCGGTACTCCGTTCATCTTCATATAGCTTTTGATATCGGCCGGCCCCAGTTCGGCGCGGCCTATGTCACTGAAACGGATAATACGGTCGTTCTCTTCTTTGATGATCAGGTTATTGAATTCTTCTGCGGTGTGCATCAATCCCAAGGTACGGATGGTGAGCTCTGTCGTATTTCCTTCGATACTGCCCGAAGGAAGTTCGACATTTTCTTTGTCTACTGCATTCTTTACGTCGATAGGGGTGATCCCATAACCCGACATCTTGATAGGATCGAGCCATAAGCGCATGGAGTAGCGCTTTTCTCCCCAGATGGAAACGCTACTTACGTCGGAGATGGTTTGTAATTGCTCTTTTACGGTCAGGTCGGCAATTTCACTGAGTTCCAGCAAGGAGCGTTTGTCACTTTGCAGAGCTACCATCAGGATAGGAGTAGCATCGGCATCCGCTTTCGAAACAGTAGGAGGGTCACAGTCGCGCGGCAGGTAGCGCTGGGCACGGGATACTTTGTCGCGTACGTCATTGGCTGCTGTTTCCAGATCGACGGACAGCTCGAACTCTACCGTGATACGGCTTTGTCCCTGCTGGCTGACGCTGGACAACGAACGGATACCCGGAATACCATTGATGTTCTGTTCCAGGGGTTCGGTAATCTGATTCTCGATTACATCGGCATTAGCACCCGGATAGGAGCAGGATACTGAGATTATAGGATTATCTACAGACGGATACTCCCGGACACCCAGGTAGTTGTACCCGATCAGTCCAAAGAGTAAAATGATGATGGTCAATACCGTTGAGAGTACCGGCCGTCGTATGCTTAATTCGGATATATTCATAAGGCGGTCGGGAGTTAATTGATATTATCCAGTGTGACAGGTAATCCTGTACGGAGTTGAAGGGTTCCCGAAGTGATGATGGTATCACCCATCTGCAGACCTTTTATTACCTGCACTTCGGCTTCGGTACGAATGCCTGCGGTTATTTCTACCGGTTCAGCCTTGCCCGATTTATAGAGGAATACTTTATCCTTACCCATTTCCGGTACAATCGCTTCGGATGGGATGGCAATGGCATTCGGGATTTCTTCTTTTTTCAGCTGAATGCTGGCGTAGCGTCCCGGGAGTAGTGCGCCGTTACTGTTGGCATATAGGGCACGAACGGTCAGCGTACGGGTAGACTGGTCGATTCTTGACTCGGTTGCGTACACTTTTGCCGGGAAAGAACTTAATTTACCTTCCAGTTCGAAGTTGAGGTTGGTGCCCTTCTTTACCTGGCTTGCATAACGTTCTGGTACGGAAAATTCTATTTTCAAAGGAATAATTTTCGTCAGTTTGGCTACGATAGTGGTTGGTGAGGCATATGAACCGACACTTACTTGCCGGAGCCCGATTACTCCGTCAAAAGGAGCGCGAAGTTCGGTCATGGCAATGTTAGCTTTCACCAGGTCGATGTCCGCATTGAGGGTAGCCAGTTCCGTTTTTACTTGTTCGTAGGCTTCTTTACTGACAGCGTCCCGTTCAAGCAGAGCGTTCTGACGGAATACACGATCTTCGGCAAGTTTTAACTGAGCTACGAGGCGTTGCAACTGAGCCTGCAACTGACGGTCGTTTACTTTCGCTAATAGCTGTCCTTTTTTTACGGCACTGCCTTCGTCAAAGTTGATTTCAACGATCTTTCCTGAAGTCTCGAAAGAAAGATCCACTTCTTCATCAGGCATCAAGCTGCCGCTAATTTGAATCTGATCTGTCAGCAATTGTGGCTTTATGATCTTGGCATTTACATTCAGAACTCTTTTGTTGATCTGCTTGCCAGCCATCACTTTGTCGGCTGCTGCCAACTCTTCATTTGCTTTAGGAAGCTGAGAGTAGATACCCCAGCCTATCAGTCCGGCACCAATCAATGTGATGATGCCCCATTTAACCTTTTTATCCATGTCTTAGTATTAGTATATGTCCGTTCTAAGGTTAGACTAAGAGGGTGGGAAAAGGTTTAATCGGGAAATTAAAATATAGATTTATTTTTTGTGTTAAGGTGTCTTATTGATTATGTTTTCAGTATATGAAAGCCCCAATATCCTTTCAGTAAAAGGGTGAGGACTTATTGTAACAGTCATCGAATCATCCTCCTGATAAAGTGCGACGGTTCTTTTCTTCTTCGCGGATTACGAACTAACCAACGGTATTTGTTTTTGGTCTTAAAGGCTTGTATCCAAAATTATTATGATGAATCTCCGTTTGTTTATTCCGGCCCTGGTATGCGGGCTCATGGGCCTTGGTATGCGGGCTTATAAGCCCGAGTATACGGACTCATGAGCCCGGGTAGCGGGGATGGGATGAAGAGCGGATCATTTTCGACTAAACAGTAAAGGAAAGCACAATGCTTTAAACAATGTATTCAGTTAATAAATACGTTTCTTGGTGTTGTTTATCAGTGTCTTAACGATTGGATGGCGCTCAAGTTAACGGGTGGAAGATGGAAGATGCGGGTGGAAGATAAACAGGCTGAAAATGCGATCTTCCACCATGTCATTGCATTGATTATTAATGGAGTAAGTGGAAAAAGGTGGAAGATGGAAGATCGAAACGTATTTTTTGTAGGAGAAGCAGTTGCTTTGCCAAGTGAAGCATTAAAATAGAATAAAGAATATTCTCTGAAAAATAGCAGAGATTCAGTATGCCGCACGGTATTTTCCTTCCTCCTTATCCTCAAGCATACTCAGATAGGAAGTGTAGCGTGATTCGCTGATGTAGTGCTCTTCTACCGCTTTCCGAACAGCACAACCGGGTTCTTGACGGTGTGTGCAGTTTCCATATTTGCAGTCTGCCGAAGTCTTGAATATTTCGGGGAAGTAATGCCCTATCTCTTCCTCTTCCATATCGAAAGTGCCGAAACCTTTGATACCGGGTGTATCGATGATATATCCGTTGCCGGGGATGGGGAACATTTCGGAGAAAGTGGTGGTGTGCATTCCTTTGTTGTGATAAGCTGATATCTCTGCGGTCTTGACTTCCAGTCCCGGGACAAGGGCATTGATGAGGGTTGACTTGCCCACTCCCGAATGTCCGGAAAAGAGAGTTACCCGACCTTTCAGTTCCTCGCGTATGGCATCGACTCCTTCACCGGTCAGTGCGGATATTTTAAAACAAGGGTAACCTATTTGGGTATAGAGGGTGATGAGGCTGTCCAGATAATGCAGTTCGTCTTCATCATAAGCATCCACTTTGTTGAAAAGAATCTTCACCGGTACACGGTAGGCCTCTGCCGACGCCAAAAAACGGTCGATGAAGGTGGTTGAAGTTTCGGGATAGTTAATAGTCACCACCAGCATACATTGGTCGAGGTTGGCTGCAAGAATATGCGATTGTTTGGAGAGGTTCGATGAACGGCGGATGATGTAATTTTTCCGGTCTTCTATCTCATTGATAAAGGCCGTTCCTTCCTGGTTGAGTATGATTTGTACACGGTCACCTACGGCAACGGGATTTGTACTCCGTATGCCTTTCAGCCGAAAATTACCTTTGATCTTGCATTCAACCAACTGCCCGTCATCGGTTTTCACCTGATACCAGCTACCTGTATTCTTTATTACTAATCCCTTCATGTTTTATAAACTGCAAATTACAAGTTACGAGCTATAAGAAATGATTGGAGAGGCTGTGCTTGTGCACTGCACTCGTAGCTCGTAACTTGTAATTTAGAATTATACGGTCATAATTTCTTTGTCCTTTTCAGCCAGCATTTCTTCAATCTTGGCGATGTACTTATCATGAACCTTCTGCAGTTTAGCTTCTGCATTCTTTTGTTCATCTTCAGCCAAACCGTCTTTTACAGCTTTTTTCAGTGCATCTATACCGTCGCGGCGCGCGTTGCGGATACTTACTTTAGCTGTCTCGCCTTCAGCTTTACACTGTTTGGCAAGTTGTTTACGGCGTTCCTCGGTAAGAGGGGGGATGCCGATGCGGATAATTTCACCGTTATTCTCCGGCATGATACCGAGATCGGAGTCGATAATGGCTTTTTCAATAACCCGGAACATGCTTTTATCCCAAGGTTTAATTGTGATGCTGCGTGCATCGGGAGTGGTTACGGCAGCTACGTTGCTGATGGGCACCATGCTTCCGTAAGAGTCTACACGGATACCATCCAGCAAGCGTGTGCTTGCTTTTCCGGCGCGGATGTGTGCCAGTGCTTCTTCCAGATACATCACTGCCATATCCATCTTCTCTTGTGATTCTTCGATAATCGTTTTTACGTCTACCATCTTATTAAGTCTTTATAAAATTGGCACTTTGATTAATTTTGAAAACAAAAGTAGATTATTTTTTGGTTATCTGCAACTATCTATAGAGAGAAATGCATTGCCTGACGTTTCTCTTTCTAAATAGTATTATTGGTAATTATCGCAATAGGTGGTAGACGGGCTGCTGATATAACGTCCGCTTAAGTTACAACTGGAACCACTGAGGTGACTACAATTGGAGCATCTTTTACCGCCGGATGAAGAAGATGATTTTCCTAAAAGTGAAAGCAAAAAGAGAGCAATTAGTACAATTAGTAAAAGGATGAGGAAATGAGCTACAATTAAGACAGTGGCTGTTGAACCAATTAAATAAGTTAATGTACAGATACATGCATGTTTCCATCCACCTTTGGGAAGTACTTTATTGAAAATAATACCTGTTTGCACAGATTGTCCGACAAGAAATCCAATTCCTATCACAGGCAAAAAGCCTGCAAAGAAAAAGCCACAAATGATAGCGCCTATGATACAGATGCCCCAAGTATATATTCCCCATGTCCAATTGAAAGTTGCGTAGGAATTGTATTGCACATCATTCAAGGTATTGAAAAAACACATCCATTGATTAAATACAACTGCACCGAATATAAAGAAATTAATGATGGTCCATAGCCATCCTATTTTATCGGGAGTGCAAAACCAAATACTATTTGCCCCCATTGAAAACACATAAAATAGTTCTAACAAACAGACGGTAATGAATAAACTGAGGTTTATCGTATGTTCGGTGTCTTCCAGCGGAGTACTTTCTCCACGACGCATTCTAAGGATGAATAGCACAATAGAAAGTCCTAATATGATATAAACTAAAGGGCGGCAATCATAATTTGTTTGTCGAAACCAGTCGCTGAATGTATTTGTTGGAGCTTTTGCGGGAGGTGTTGGAGTAACAGGTCGTATGTAGGCCGTACTTACGTATCCATATCCGCCATTGAAGGATATCTTTGCCCATTCGCCATCTATTGATTCTACATTTACGATTCCCCCATGATTTATTGTTCCGATGACAGGAGCATTTGTGCTTCCATGACTACGTATGTTTAGAAAAGTATTGGCGGTCACTTCATACTTTTCCAAAGCTTGGGTAGAGAGGACTATAATGAATAGTCCGATACAAATGAACAGGAATCGTTTGAATGTTTTCATCAGTTTGTTATTTACTGGGTTTTATGTCTTTTACAGCAGGCGTGATGATAACAGTTGTCGGCACTCGGATTAAAGATACTAATTGCTCTAATTCTGAATTTTTGATTCGAATGCATCCTTCGGTCGCTCGGGTCCCAATAGATAATGGGTCGTGGGTGCCATGAATCCCAATTCCTTTATGTCCGGGTGTTTCTAACCGGATGAAATGATTACCGTATGCACCCTCTATTTCACCTTTCCCATCTCCAAAATCGTGTTTCCATTTAGAAGCATCTTGGATATCGATTATTTTAAAAGTTCCTTCAGGAGTTTTTAAATCTCCTTGTTTTTCCTTATTGCCATAATTCTTCCCACAAGCTATGTCGGCAGTGAATAATTCTTGGCCCTTATAGTCTATTAAGCGTAATTTCATTTCATCTTTTGAGATGAGAAGAATGTTCGCATTCTTAATTTGTGCCATTTGGGCAGTATGGTAGTAGTAGAAAGCTACTGCCATACCGCCTATAGAAAGGATAAATGTTAGATGCGATATAATTAGATACCGTATAATTTTCTTTTTCATTGTATTATGCTTAGTGTACGATTACTTGGCAGGAGAAGATTTTACTTCCCTCGTACCATATCTCGTACTGATAAGTACCTGGAGAATACACGTCACACTCTGGACTTCCCCAGCTTGTTAAATAAGAAACATTGTTATCAGCTCCGACAGCAGGTGTATATATACCATGCTTGTAAGTGTATCCGTTCGGCGAGTTCTTGTTGGCAATGAGTACACCATTGGGCCGATAGATTTTGGCATACAATGTAATGTTTCTGGCCCCGTTTAGACTTGAATAAATAATCTTTGGTTTCAGGTATTGTAATTTATTTCCGTAAAGCGGCTTCCCATAATCTTCTAAAATGGTCCCTTTATCGTTTGAGTTGGCAAATAACATTGTTCGGATCTTGATGGGACACTCAACTGGTTTTGAAGAAACGGTTACAGCCTTTTCTGAATTGCCCTGAATTTGCACTCCGGTTGAATACAATAATTGTCCTTCGGACCAGAATTCTATCCGGTAAGTTCCAGAAGTGTACGCATCTCCGGTCGTATTTCCCCAACCGGCTAAATTAATATATCCGGATCTGTTTAGAGTTACTTTTTGTTCATTAGTATATCCGGAGGGTGATCCTGTTCCAGTCATTAAGTTCCCCTGTGGAGTGATAATTTTATATTTGATAACCACTGAACTCTTCCCTGCAGGATTTTCATAGAAAATACGTGGAGACAAGTACTGAGTGGTGGTGGGGAGCTGTGTCCCAAATTGAGTAAGAACATTGTAACTTTTATCAGTGTTTCCAAAAAGTGCCTTTGTTATTTTTAGTCCGTTCTCGCTCTTTGTTTTTGACGGCTGCTGGTTGGTTGGGAGTTGAGGCGAGCGACTAACCGTAGCATTTGGGGTAGCATAGATAACTTTATATTTATCTGTTTTCCATGGATAATATTTAATATCTTTTATTTGGGCATTTTCTGTTGTTTGCTCTTGATATATAAAAACGGGAGTTTCGTCATCTGCAAACGAATAAATAGCCAGTACGCCTTCGTGTGTGGAGGTGTTGGATAAGATGAACGCAAATTCTGTAAACTTCGTATATCCGTTAGCCAGGCGGGGGTAAAGTACTGCGTTAGGTTTGACTTCTATGGGCTGTGCAAACAACTGCCATTGTCCCGTCCCTGTTTTATAGTTGTTTTTCTTTATAAAGTCTACGAGTGCCAGCCGACATTTTGCTGTCGGTGCTCCTTCCATAGCTTCTTTGCTTCCCCATAAGTTATTCAACAATTCAAAATCAGCCTTACTTAGGGTGTAATTGGTAGATACATATCCTTTTTTCTCATTGGCTTTAATGTATGACCATCCATCTCCTTCTTTTTGGTAAGTGATGAGCTCCGAACCATAGGGCAGAGATTGGATACGATTATATTCTACATTTGCATTTTTATCGGAACGTTGCAGCAAGCTGGATACGTATACATAGGTACGCTCTGCGTCCCGATCAATGGCCATAGGTTTATACCAATATTGATAGCCGCAAAAGCCTATGATAGCGGTGATAATCAGGAACGACCACAAACCTCCGTGCCCCTTTTTAGGCGGAACTGTAGATGTTCGTCGGTTAGATGGGGTTCTTGGAGGAGGTGGCGGTGTTACCCGTGACTGCGGGGGCGGGGTAGAGGCCCGGTATTGTTTGATTGTGAATGTGTATGTTGCAATTTGCAGATCATTTTCAAAGAACTCAATACTCCATTGACCGGCGGAGAATACATTTCCAGACATACTTCCGAAGCCATTCAAGGGATATGCGGATCGGGAACCTGTGAGAGGGACATTGCCATACCACGTATAACCGGACTTGCTGTTGCTGGCTGTCATGAGTGTCCTGTCGGGAGCGTATAATTTGTACCATATATCTACACTGCTCCCTCCTCTTAATACTCGATAATCAATTCGAGGCTGTAAATAGCAGCTACGAGTATCGAGCTCGGCCTGATTCGAAGGAATGGGATCACCTTTTTCGTCAGTATTGGCAATTACCAATCTGGTTATTTCAATGGAAGGGGATGTTTGCCGGGGAGGAGTTTGTGGTATTCTTTCCTGAGGGGCTCTTTCTTGTATCGGGTTTTCGCGGGTATATTTCGTCATGAACTTTTTGAAGTCCTCAAAAGTTTTAGAATCTTTTGTATAATATGTTTTGGCTATTCCACGAAAATCTTTGCTCCAGGTAATGATGTTTTTGTTATTGCTATGCAATTTGTCTGATGCGATTAGAATGGAGATATACTGCTCACATTCTTTTCGGGACGTTTCGTTAAATGTACCGTTTTTCCAGAAATTGGCTAAGAAACGGACAGCATTCCATTCATCTCGGTCCAGTTCATTCTGATTCTCGTATAATTGCGAATAAGTGCTTGCCCATTTTTTGGCATTTTGTTTTAATATGATATTTTGAGATTCACTGTTGACAGGTGTCTGAAGAGGAGCCGAAGAGCGGGGTGCAGAACTCTGATATAATTCCTTTAACGCATTTTGGAATACTAAAAATGTAGTTTCGTCTTTAGTGTAATATTTCCTGGCGATGGTACGAAACTCTTTACTCCATACAATAATTTCTTTATTATTGCTGTGTAATTTATCCGATTGTTCAAGAGTGCTTATCAGGTCTATGCATTCGCTGGTAGCATCCGGATCAAATTTTTTTCGCCAATAGTCGGCAAGTGTCTCTATAGCAGTCCATTCTGCTGTAGAGAGTTCTGTTTGTTTGCTTTTAAGAAATCGACAAGCTTCGTTCCACTTGCCGATTTCCAGTTTTAATAAAGTCTTATCCATTTATAGGGTTCTGCTTTGTTCTGTTTTTTACTCTACTGATGCTTTGTCGATGATTGCTTTTGATTTTCTGAGTTCTTCTTCACATTTTACACCGGTGATTTTGAGATCGAATTCAAGTTTATCATTTTCTACATAAGCTAATCCGTGCAAGATACCTTCCTGGTCAATCTGATATGTAACTGAAATCTGGGTACCTTGAGGCCAGTCTTTGCTCAGTTTAAGCGTATGGTCGTCAATTAGTGTGCAGAATCTTTCTTCCACGATACTTTCTGTTTCCATATTTGTGAAATCACTTTCAAATACTTTCACAGATACACCTCGTTGGTTAGGAATAGAAGTAGTAAAGGTTTCAATTCGTTTTGTGGGTAACGAACTATTTGCAAAAATGAGGTTTTGCACCATGCTTTGTCCTTCAATGATTACGTCGGTACCATATGTTTTACTGGTGACATTGACCACTGTGGTACGATCTCCACGGAGAGGAGCCGGTTTATCATCACTTTCTCCTTCTTCATAGTCGCGAACTGCTTGTGAATAGGCGGCATTCATAGCATAAATTGCCGCTCCTTTGGCTACACATTCATCCGGGTCGGTTAGTTTGGCATCACAATTGAATTCTTTATCTACCCGTTCCTTTATTTGTGGCATGCGGCTGCTACCTCCCACCAACAGTATTTCATCAATATTATTGTAACCTTTTTCTTTGGCAATAGCAATGACCTTCTTGGTGGCATCAATCGTTTCGTCCAGTTTCCTTTCTGTCAGCGAATTGAATAACTCACGGCTAATTTCTATACGTGCGGAATTGCCTTCATATTGGTAAGTTGCTTTCGCTGTCTGCTTGGCTGTCAATACTTTTTTCTTGTCTTCTGCAAGTAATAACAACTCATATTTTAGGTCTAATCGGTCTTCGAACGAATAAGAAGTGTTATTTTGTTCGTTAAAAGCTGCCAGCATATATTCAGCTAATGCGGTATCCCAGTCTACTCCTCCTAAATGATGGTCTCCACCTGTGGCTATTACTTTAATGGCACCACCGTTCACATTAATCAGGGTAACGTCAAATGTTCCGCCTCCGAGGTCGTATACTAAAACCGTTTTTTTCTGATCTGTCTTTACACCGTAAGAGATCGCGGCAGCCGTAGGCTCATTGATGATAGAAAGTACATTTAAGCCGGCTATTTCTCCGGCCTGCTTGGTTTGCATACGCTCTTTGGTTCCAAAATAGGCCGGACAAGTGATAACGACATCTTTGATCGGTTCCGGATTGTCTCCCAAATCGTTGGCATCTTTAACCAGCTTTTTTAAGATGAAAGCCGAGATTTCTGTTGGGTCGTAATGATAGGGAAATTCGTTTGTGTTTTTATCGAAACTGTCATCTACACCTATATGGCGTTTTATGAATACTGCCGTTTTGGTAGGTTCAGTGGCCAACATACCTTTGGCTTCTTTTCCCACGACAACATGGTCCATATCCTCAAAATATACAGCGGATGGAGTAGTGGCATCTCCTTCGAAATTGCGGAGAACAATGGCTTGGTCGAATTTATCTACTTGTGCAATGCAACTGTAGGTGGTACCTAAATCGATACCATATACACTTCTGGTATTGTCCATAGTTATTTATCTTTTTAGAGTTTTTTTAGATGAGTTGATTATTCTGATTTTTTATATACAGTGACTGTTGAGGGTTGAAATATTTTGTTTGTGGTAGTATTTCGGAAGCCTCCGTAATGAAATTCTTTAATAGTGCCGGCCTGTTCAGGAGTATCAGTGATCACTGTCCGGATGGCTGTTTGCTCTTTAGGTGAATATGCGCTGCCTATTGTTGGTTCAAAATACTCTAAGTCGTATTCGTCTTCCAGAATATCTTGAATATGCAGTTTACAATTTTCCACTTCTCTCAATAATCTCGTATAAGTTTCAGGGGAACTCTTAGCTTCCGTATTTTCATAAAACTTATAAGTTTTCGTGAGTCGTTCATGCATTTTTATCATGTTTTTCAGAAGAGGTTTTACGATTTCCGCATGAAGATCCCGGTTATGACTTTGCAGTTCTTCATGAAGATCCTTAATGATTTTATCTTTGTAAGAAGAATCTTCCAATAGTTTTTTTAATGCATTTATTTGATCTCCGATTTGAGAAGGGAACGAGTGATCGGGATGCGTCGCAGGCTCTATGGAGCGTTCATCGTTTGGATTCCTATTCTCCAGGTTCTGCTGCCGTTCTTCAAGTTCTTTTGCTAATTTATCCAACTTTTCAGCACGTAGATTCAACTCTTTTTCTTTTTGTTGAAGCTCCTGGATTTTTAATTTCATTTCTTCTTCTTGTTCGGGAGAAAGTTGTTCCTGTTCATTGGGGGAGGATGTCGCCTCATCGGTAGCTGGAGAGGGAGTGTGATTGGGCATTCCGGTTGAGATTAATTGAGCAAGATTAGCTTCAAATTGGCTCATTCTTTCCAATAGCTCTTCCATTTTGTTATTTTTACTTTTGGGCCATTCCATGTTGTGTGTATTTATAGATTAATATATAGATTTTTATTTCTGGTTTTACATAAAGTATGAATACTTTTTATTAGATCAGATAACGAATAACTCTGTCTTTTTCAATCTTGTTTCGCAAATATATAGTTTGTAGTTGTGAAAATCAAACATATTGCTTTATAAAATTGTTGTAAAATGATTTTGTACCGGATATCCGGTACAAAATTGGAATTAGTAAAGAACCTCTTTGATTTATATTGATGATCGGTCATGTTTTTAGCACATTAATTTAATATTCTATATTGAATATCATTAATATGCTATTAAGGCAAAATAATGGAAAGTATGTTTCACTTGGTATTCATAAAACAATAGGTTCTCTTTGATTTATTCAAGTGTCTTTCCGGACGTATATCCGAGTATATCCTGTATGTATGCGCGGAATATATCCGGATGCATGTCCGGAGATCTGCCTCTTTTAATGAAAGAAACGGGTTGAAGACATGAAATTTTAAGAATCATATGCTTCTGTTTTAAGGTAAAAGAAAATACACTTCCTGAAAGGAGGCTGAATAAGAGGCTAAAAGAAGAACACTGTCATAGGATACCTTTTCATTATTATTTCCCGGAAGAGTTGCTGACTCGTGAACTGTTGGAGAAGGATGGGAAATTATCTGATGAAATGGAAACTGGAGAATAAATGAAGAATGGGTTAATAAGTGAACGTATCCTGTCCACTTATTAACCCATTCGTATTTCTTCAGATTAGAGAATTGACTAATTGTGTACCAATGTGCCAATCTCTTCTCCTGTGATTACTTTTTTCAGGTTACCTACCGTATCCATATCGAATACCACGATGGGCAGATTGTTTTCCTTGCACATACATGTAGCTGTGAGATCCATCACTTTCAATCCGCGTTTCAACACTTCGTCGTAAGTGATGGTGTCGAATTTTGTAGCAGTCGGGTCTTTTTCCGGGTCAGCAGTGTAGATACCGTCTACACGGGTGCCTTTCAGCATTACGTCTGCTTCTATCTCGATGCCGCGGAGGGAAGAACCGGTATCGGTAGTGAAGAATGGATTTCCTGTTCCTGCTGACATGATCACGATTTCGCCGTTTTCCATACATTCGATGGCTTTCCATTTGCTGTAAAACTCACCGATGGGTTCCATACGTACTGCGGTCAGTACGCGTGCTTTCACCCCGGCAGCAACCAATGCCGAGCTGAGTGCAAGGCTGTTGATAACAGTGGCCAGCATTCCCATTTGGTCGCCTTTTACCCGATCGAAACCTTTATTGGCTCCGCTCAGTCCGCGGAAGATGTTGCCACCACCGATGACGATACCTATTTGTACGCCTTGTTCGTGAATCTCTTTGATTTGTGCGGCATATTCGGCCAATCGTTTTTCATCGATGCCATATTGCTTTTCTCCCATCAGGCTCTCACCGCTGAGCTTCAACAGGATTCTTTTGTATTTTGCCATACGAGTTGGTTGTTAATGATTTCTTTTTTTGCAAAGATAAACGAATAGTTTTAAAGCGAGATTCTTTTGAGAGTTATTTTTGTTGCATTATCTTTCTGGCGAGTAGTGCTTGTATGAATCCCCGTGAAGAGAGATAGACGATAAATGCCATCCATAAAGCGTGGTTACCCATTGAGTTATGAAATGTGTAATAGATAATGAAGAAACTGGCCGAAGCTATAAACATGGAATAGAGCATTTGGCGTGTTGCAGTCGCACCAATGAAGATGCCGTCCCAAAGGAATGCCGAGAATCCGGCAAGAGGAATAGCCAATACCCAATAGAAATAGGTTTCTGCTTCATTGATAACAGACGCTTCGTTGGTGAGTAAGCCGAGAAATGATTGTCCTCCTATGCCATAAAGTAGGGTGAAAGCGATTGAAAGGCCGGTACCCCAGGCAAATAATCTGCGGACAGTGCGGTGAAGTTCCGCCCGGTTATCGGCACCTATATAGCGTCCTGCCAATGCTTCGCCTGCGTAAGCAAAACCATCCATGATATATGAGAACAGAGTAAAAAGTTGCATAAGTAGTGTGTTTACGGCCAGGACAACTTCTCCTTGTGCTGCTCCGGCAGAGGTAAAATACATCGTTACCGCCACCAGGCATAAAGTACGGAGAAAGATATCACGATTTACCTGGAAGAAACGATACATGGCCTGTCTTTGCAGCAGGCCTTTCCACTGGATGCGTTTTCGCAGTTGCCCATAATATCGGTGCCATAACAGGAATGCCATGAAAAAACCTGCATATTGGGCAATCAGAGTACCCAGCGCAACGCCTTCTACTTTCATACCCAACAGATAGACAAAGCATAGGCTGGCTGCGATGTTGACTATATTTTGAGTGATGGCGATGTACATCGGGAAACGGGAGTTTTGCATACCGATAAACCATCCGGCAAAGCCATAAAGCCCTAACATGGCGGGAGCGCCCCAAATGCAGATATAGAAATAAAGTGTAGCAAGGCGTTTCACTTCATCGGAGGTTTGGATAAAAGTAAATGCCGCTTTTAGTATGGGATATTGCAGAAGCATCAGGCAGAGAGCAATGAACAGTCCTACACCGACCGACCGTAATAGGAGTCGGGTCACTTCGTCAAGATCGCGCTTGCCGTATGCCTGAGAAGTCATTCCGCTGGTACCCATCCGCAGAAAACCGAATATCCAGTAAATGATATTAAACAGCATACCTCCCACGGCAATGGCACCAATGTAGGCTGCTGACCCCAGATGGCCTACAATAGTAACATCGATCAGCCCCAATAGCGGAACGGTTATATTGGAGATGATGGAAGGGACGGCTATTTGCAGAATCCGTCTGTTACCACTGCTGAGATGAAAGATTTTATCCATGGACGGGCAAAGTTACACGAAAAAAGGTGAATCTGAAAATGAAGAGAACAATAACGTTATTTAATTGGTTTTTAGCGACCGGTGAGTCGGAATAATTTCTATCTTTGTAGGGACCTAACTAAATAAATATGAATAAGATGAAGGCCTTAACTTTATTTCTTTCCTTGTTGTTTTCGCTTCCGTTTGCGCTTTCAGCACAATCGGCAGGAGAAATGCTGCAGAGGGTATCAGTCGCCATTGATAATAAACAGTGGGAACAAGCTATTAGTCTGTTCCGTCAGGCTGTAAATACAAATGTGGAAAAGGCTGAAATGTTTTACTGGACCGGGGTGGATAAGAATACAGATGTAGCCTCGAAGTTTGCTAATGAGCTGGCTTCATTCTATAAGAAGTCACGTAGCTATGATAAGGCGTATCTGTTTTATAAAGAATTGCTGCAAAAATCACCGAACGATGTGAACTGTTTAGCTTCTTGTGGTGAGATGGAGGTTTGCCGGGGTAAGGAAGCAGAAGCTTTGAAGACTTACGAGAAGATATTGACGCTGGATGCAGATAATCTGGCTGCTAATATCTTTGTCGGTAACTACTATTACCTGAAGGCTGAACAGGAAAAGCAGAAGATAGAGAATGATTATAAGAAAATAAACACTCCTACCCGGATGCAGTATGCCCGTTACCGGGAGGGACTCAGCCAGATACTTACTACCGGATATATAAAGGCAAAAGGATATTTAGAGAGGGTGGTCAGCCAGTTTCCTTCTACTGAAGCAAAGAAGACATTAGATAGAATAAAACTGATAGAAAAAGAGGTGAACAGATAGTAAGGCTGTTCACCTCTTTTTTCTTATCTTCTTATAAGTATTGGCAAATCCAAAGGACCTTCGACTGCTGTGCGGGTTTGTGTCTGTCCTTTTTTCGGTCCCGGAATTAGTGGGCTGTAGGTCAGGACATGGCGGATACGGTTGCGCTGGTCATGGCTGAATTGGTCAGAATAGCTATATGCGTAATCCATGATGTTATGGGATGTAAATGTCTGATCGGTCATGCAATTTTCTCTTAAGGCGAGGGTAGACAAGGCATGTACTCCTAAAGCTAATTGAGTGTTTGACCACTGATCATAATATTCTTTATTGTATGTCGGAGTATCCTTACAATAATCCGAATCAATGCATCCGTCGTAAGTGCCGTTATCATCTTCGGAGAACACATGGTGCAGACCTAAATAATGACCTAATTCGTGAGCCATAGTGACGGTTACGTCTGCTGAGTTATATGAGTTTCCCGATGATTGTTCATTTATGTAAAGGCTGTTAATTGATACACAATAGGGAAACTTTAAATTATTTAGCGTCAAATAGGGACTTTCTACCGGATTGAGCCCTTCCAAAAAGGTACTGCCTTTGGTAGAAAAGGGAAGGTGGGCAATACCTAATGTTGTAAAGCCGGAATTGTCATTGGTAAAGTTGTAAATCATCACATTGATATACTGGTTAGGATCCCAAAGGTAACTTACATATTTTCGCGTATTGTCGGACATAAATGCATCGCAGTCGATGGGATAACTTTCCGGCCAAAGGGTGTATTCCACTCCCGGAGTAGTTAAATCTTTTCCGTCAGGACCCGTAGAGGCAAGTGTAAAAGTCAGGTTCATATCTACGCTTCCAATCTTGTTTTTATATAATTTGTTGACCGTTTTTAATATGTCAGTTAAACGGTTTGGACTAATGTACTGTTTGGGGTCGGAACTATTCTTATATAGCACGTGGAAGATTATGGGAAGTTCATAGTGGTACGCTTCGGGATCGGTTGAATGTCCAGCTGCCAATTGTGTGACGGTTATGACCTTTTTTATTCCACTGGAAGTTACCGCAATCGTTGCACTTCTTTCAGTCGTTTCAAGGTTAGTCTCTACAACAATGCCGAGTGGCTGATTACTTGCTCCCTTATTGGGTACGAGCTTGCACCAGGTTGAAGAACTTGCTGCTACCCACGAATCGCTGCTGGTGATATTTACGGTTAGAGTAACTCCATCGCTGTCAATATCTTGAAAAGATGACTCCGACAACTCAAGTTTTGAATTATTTTCGGTATTGGAGTCTTCACAACTGACAAACAGTAGTGTTAATATGGATATTAACAGTAGGCATCTGATTTTCATAAATTAAATGTTTTTATATTTAAAACAATATTGCAAAGGTAATGTTTTAAACTAAAAAAGAAGAAGTATTATAAAATGTGCTGTACCTCTTTAAATACGTATCGGCGTATTTTGCCTGTATCGTCTTGCAAAACAAGATGACCGTCGGCTTCAACTTCTATGGTTCTGGCTATAAACTCTCCGTTCGCATCGGAATACTTATGCATACCTTCTTTTCGGAAAAGCGCCTTCTGATACCGGTGGGTTATGTAAGTGTGCTCTCCTTTTTGAAGCAGGCTGTAATATTCTATAATTCGTTGCATAACTCCTGCCAATATTCCGGAGAGTTCGTAAGTTTGACCGGTGATTTGTTTAAGTGATACAGGATTGGGGGCCGGGCTAAAAAACTCTTCCTGGTTAATATTGATACCAATCCCTGCAATGCTTTGGCTGATATGTACTCCCATCAAATCATTTTCAATCAATATTCCGCAGATTTTTCTTTCTTTCCAGTAGATATCGTTCGGCCATTTAATAGAGATATCTTTAACGTATGTGTCGAGTTCTTCCTTAATGGATAAAGAGATGATTTGAGATAGAAGAAATTGTCTGCGGATTTCTAAAGAAGTGGGATAAAGTACGAAGCTAAACATCAGATTCTTACCTTTCTCCGATTCCCAACTGTTTCCTCGCTGTCCTCTGCCCAAGGTTTGGTAGTTAGCTACTACTGTGGTTAGTTCACTGACATCTTGCTTATTGCACAGATCGTTTAAATAATGATTGGTGGAGTCTGTCTCTTCGATATAAATCAAAGGTACAGGAAAAGACTCAGGGAAGGGCATCATATTCGGCACGTAGTTTTTTAGTGAATTTCTTCAATACTTCTTCGTAAGAATGGTCAATCAGCTGTTTTATCAATTTATCGTCGGCGTCCCGGTCAAAGAAAATCTGATTCCAATATTTTTTGTTGAAATGATAAGCACCTTCGATGGCTGAATAATGTTCACGTAGTTCGATGGCATAATCAGGATTACATTTCAAAGCAATCATATTGGCTCCCTCCAAATCGATTAGTGCGAACATTTTATCCATCACTTTCAGTACAAGTGAGTATTCATCGAATGGGAGGCATTCGGTGACTGCTTTTTTCTGAAGGCAGTATTCTCTGGCTGATTCTATATTCATACTATTTAAAATAATGGCGGGTAAAACGCCTCTTTTATATGTTCAATTCTGAAATTTCCTACTTTACCTACGACAGTAATAATATCAAATCTTACAGATGCGTCTATTTGGAAAAGCTTAATATATGTATCGGCTGCGATTACGGTTCGCCTGATTTTCTGTGGAGTAACAGCATCCTGAGGTAATGCAAAGTCCGTGTCGGTACGTGTCTTTACTTCCACAATTATCAGTTCACCGTTTTTGGCTGCCACAATGTCCAGTTCCAGATGTCCTTTACGCCAATTCCGATGACGAATGGTATATTCGTGCTGCTCCAGATATTGAACAGCAGCATCCTCTCCGGCCTTTCCTAACAGATTATGTTCTGCCATATACTTTTAGCATACTATTTTCTGCAAATTTACTCTTTTTCTTCTTTGAAATTACAGAAGTAAAAGTAAATTTGCAAAGAATATGAGAAAGAGAGATAAAAAGTGTAATAAGGCAACTCTTGACGAACCTAAACGGGAACGCAGGATGAGTATATTGCTAAGCGAAGATGAGCAGCAGATTGTAGATCGTTATCTGGATAAGTATAAGATAACGAATAAATCGCGTTGGCTTCGTGAAACGATTCTCATGTTTATACATAAAAATATGGAGGAGGATTATCCGACTCTTTTTGGTGAACACGATATGCGGCGTTAAGATTATGTTGGACGATTCTTATTTTATGAAACAAGCTCTGGTTGAGGCTGCTAAGGCCGGCGAACGTGGAGAAGTCCCAGTGGGAGCAGTTGTCGTATGTAAAGAGCGGATCATTGCTCGTGCACACAATCTGACTGAAACATTGAATGACGTGACAGCCCATGCCGAAATGCAGGCTATTACTGCGGCAGCCAATGTCCTTGGAGGAAAATATCTGAATGAATGTACGTTGTATGTTACTGTAGAACCTTGTGTGATGTGTGCCGGTGCTATTGCCTGGGCACAAACTGGTAAATTGGTTTTTGGTGCTGAAGACGAAAAAAGGGGGTACCAGAGATATGCTCCAAAGTCCCTTCATCCCAAAACTGTAGTTGTCAAAGGGATACTCGCCGATGAATGTGCCAATCTGATGAAAGATTTTTTTGCGTCTAAAAGAAGGTGAATTTTTATATTATCAATCTTTTATCTCTTCATAATCCACATATTCTCCTTCATTGTCATCAAAAAGTTTTTTGTGCTTGTTAGCTCCGGTTTCAGTAATGATTTCCTCTTTATCGTTAGCTTGTGTCGGACGATAGTATCTTTGCCCCGAATTACTGTGTGTCGAATTCTGGCTTCCGGAACCGGAGGCAGATGAGCGTTTCCCCAGTCCGAAGATGGCTCTTAACACACTTCCTACAAGGGCCAGTCCGATAATGATAACGGCGATAACGATAATGAATAAAAATCCTAAAATGTGAAACATAGGCTATTTGTTTTATGCATTGTTTAAAATTTGTAGTACAACAAACGTGCCAGAAGGATTGTTTATTTATTTTTTCTTGTTAAAAGTGAAAGAATGATATACCATACAATAACCGCTGAGAATCCGCTGATACCCAAGAACAGCAACAGTGGAATGCAGACTATCAGGAATATGAAACTAATCTTATTGTCTTTCCAAGAAAGATTTTTAAATTTCAGGGAGAACATGGGGATCTCAGCTACCAGCAACCATGAAAAAAGCATTACCATTATAATAAGGTATATAACATTGCAGTGAGCAAGTAAGAATTCTTTGCCTCCTACAATAAGTGCACCCCAATATAAAGCGTTGGCAGGGACAGGAAGACCGATAAAGGAACTCGTTTGGCGTTCGTCTACATTAAAGTTGGCCAAACGGAGAGCTGAGAATATCGAAATAAGAAAAGCCAGATAAGGAATATACTCTTTTACGCCTGCCAGAAAGTCGGGATACATAAGTCCGGGTTCTTTCATGAATGAAAAAACAAGTATAGCCGGAGCTACGCCGAAGCTGACATCATCGGCCAAAGAGTCCAATTCTTTACCAATAGGAGAGTAGGCATGAAGCAAACGTGCCAACATACCATCGAAAAAATCGAAGACAGCACTCAAGATGATAAAAGTGACAGCCAATTCGTATTTGGCTTCAAAGGCCATAACACAAGCAATGCATCCTGAAAAGAGATTCAGGCAGGTCACTGTGTTGGGTATATGGCGGATAATAGCATTTGCCATTGTTCGTTTTTTATTTTAATTTGGCGATAACGGTTTGGTTACCGGTTGTCAATTGTCCCATACTAACACAAATCTCAGTGCCCAATGGCAGATATACATCTACACGGGAACCAAATTTAATAAAGCCCAAATGTTCGTCAATATAACATTCCTCACCCGACTCGGCATATGTTACGATGCGGCGTGCCATTGCACCGGCTATTTGCCGTGCCATGACCTCTACACCCTCGGGAGTTTCAATAACAACCATTGAACGCTCGTTTTCTGTGCTGGCTTTCGGAAGCCATGCTTTCATGAACTTGCCGTTTTCGTGAGAGACTTTTTTGACGACTCCATCCACCGGGTACCAATTGGCATGTACGTTTAGAATGCTCATGAAAATGGATACCATGATCCGGCGGTCATGAAAGTATTCATGTTCGTCTACCTCTTCAATAACTACGATTTTCCCATCGGCCGGTGCAACTACGATCCTTTCAGTATCTTGTCCGAACAGGCGGATCGGGCAACGGAAAAAGTTAACCATCAACAGATAGACTATAACACTGACCAGAGCCATCAAGTAGAATGGTATTTTACAATCAATTCCCCAGTAAAGGGCTGCATTTATAATTAGTAGCAGAAAAAAGCTACCCCATAAAATATGTGTTCCTTCACGGTGAATTCTTATCTTTTTTAATTTTTTAAGTCGACCCATTTGCGCTATTTAATGATAATTATCCGCAAAAGTATACTTATTTTAAAAATCCAGCAAGCATTTGCAGATAGAAATGACTTATGTTGATAACTTTTTGGAGTTTATCTTTGTTAGTAGCTACAGACATTGTAATTTTATGGCTTCAAATTATCAACCTATAACTATGCAGGATTTCGTTCATTTACACGTCCATACGCAATATTCTCTTCTGGATGGCCAAGCCAGTGTCAGTGCACTTGTCGATAAGGCCATAAAGGATGGAATGAAAGGTATTGCCGTTACGGACCATGGAAACATGTTCGCCATCAAAGAGTTTACGAACTATGTGAATAAGAAAAACGGGGGGCCGAAAGGAGAAATCAAGGACCTGAAGAAACGGATTGCAGCCATTGAGGCCGGTGAAGTGGACTGTGCGGATAAAGAGGCTGAGATTGCTGATTGTAAAGCTAAAATAGTGGAGGCGGAGGGGCGGTTGTTCAAGCCCATTATCGGTTGCGAAATGTACGTGGCACGCCGGACTATGGATAAAAAGGAAGGAAAACCCGATCAAAGCGGGTACCACCTGATTGTGCTCGCCAAAAACGAGAAGGGGTATCATAACCTGATCAAATTGGTTTCACGTGCATGGACCAAAGGCTATTATATGCGCCCCCGTACAGACAGGAATGAATTGGAGAAATATCATGAGGGCTTGATTATCTGTTCGGCATGTTTGGGGGGTGAAGTTCCTAAAAAGATAACTCAGGGATTGTTGGCGGAAGCAGAGGAAGCTATTCAATGGTATAAGAATCTGTTTGGGGACGATTATTATTTGGAAATGCAGCGTCATAAAGCAACGGTGCCGAAAGCTAATCATGAAGCATATCCATTGCAGGTGAATGTGAATAAGCATTTGATAGAATACGCCAAAAAGTATAATGTCAAGTTGATTTGTACAAATGACGTTCATTTTGTCAACGAAGAGCATGCTGAAGCCCATGACCGGCTAATCTGTCTGAGTACGGGAAAAGACCTTGATGATCCCAACCGGATGTATTACACTAAGCAGGAATGGATGAAAACGAAAGCAGAGATGAACGAGCTCTTTGCCGACGTGCCTGAAGCATTAAGTAATACTTTAGAAATTCTGGATAAGGTAGAATATTATTCGATCGATCATGCACCGATTATGCCTACTTTTGCTATTCCGGAGGATTTCGGAACAGAAGAAGGGTATCGGCAAAAATATACGGAAAAGGATCTTTTTGATGAATTCACCCAAGACGAAAATGGCAATGTGGTGTTGAGTGAAGAAGCAGCTAAAGATAAAATAAAACGTTTGGGGGGATATGATAAACTGTATCGTATCAAGCTGGAGGCCGATTACCTGAAGAAGTTGACTTTCGATGGAGCCAAGAAGTTTTATGGCGATCCGTTGTCACCGGAAGTAAAGGAACGCTTGGTCTTTGAGTTACATATTATGAAGACGATGGGTTTTCCGGGCTACTTCCTCATTGTGCAGGACTTCATTGCTGCCGGACGTAATATGGGGGTATCCATTGGACCGGGACGTGGTTCGGCTGCTGGGTCAGCCGTGGCCTATTGTTTGCAGATCACCAAAATAGACCCTATTAAATACGATTTGCTGTTTGAGCGTTTTCTGAATCCCGACCGTATTTCATTGCCGGATATTGATATTGACTTCGATGACGATGGTCGTGGCGAAGTGCTTCGTTGGGTGACGGAGAAGTATGGGCAGGAGAAGGTAGCACATATCATTACATATGGTACTATGGCAACAAAGCTGGCTATCAAAGATGTTGCGCGTGTACAAAAGCTTCCGCTTGCCGAATCGGATCGTTTGGCCAAACTGGTTCCTGATAAAATTCCTGATAAAAAACTGAACTTAAAGAATGCCATAGAATATGTGCCCGAATTGCAGGCTGCCGAAGCGTCACCTGATCCATTGGTAAGGGATACGATGAAATATGCCAAAATGCTTGAGGGAAACGTGCGGGGAACCGGTGTACATGCCTGTGGTACCATTATTTGCCGTGATGATATTACTGACTGGGTGCCGGTCAGTACGGCTGATGATAAGGAGACCGGCGAAAAGATGCTGGTTACCCAATATGAAGGTTCGGTGATTGAAGATACCGGACTGATTAAGATGGACTTTCTGGGGCTGAAGACTTTGTCTATTATCAAAGAAGCCGTCGAAAACATCCGTCTGAGTAAAGGCATGGAACTGGATATTGATTCTATTTCAATTGAGGATCCTGCAACTTATAAACTTTATAGTGATGGACGGACTATCGGTACATTCCAGTTTGAATCTGCCGGTATGCAGAAATACTTACGTGAGTTGCAGCCATCTACATTTGAGGATCTGATCGCGATGAATGCCCTTTATCGTCCGGGTCCAATGGACTATATTCCTGACTTTATCGACCGTAAACATGGACGTAAGCCTATTGAATATGATATTCCTGTCATGGAAAAATATTTGAAGGATACGTATGGAATTACGGTTTATCAGGAACAGGTCATGCTTCTGTCACGCCTTTTAGCCGATTTTACCCGTGGGGAGTCGGATGCCCTCCGTAAAGCGATGGGTAAGAAACTGCGTGATAAGCTGGATCACATGAAACCTAAGTTTGTTGAAGGTGGAAGGAAAAACGGTCATGATCCAAAGGTACTTGAGAAAATCTGGGCGGACTGGGAGAAGTTTGCTTCGTATGCGTTCAATAAATCACATGCTACCTGTTATTCCTGGGTTGCATACCAGACAGCATACCTGAAGGCTAACTATCCGGCTGAATATATGGCAGCTGTCATGAGCCGAAGTTTGTCGAATATCACTGATATCACCAAACTGATGGACGAGTGCAAAGCAATGGGAGTGCAGACGCTTGGTCCGGATGTGAACGAAAGTAACCTGAAGTTTACGGCAAACCGGAATGGAAATATCCGCTTCGGGCTGGGGGCTGTAAAGGGAGTAGGTGAAGCTGCTGTGCAAAGCATCATGGAGGAACGAAGGGAAAATGGTCCTTTTAAAGGCATCTTCGACTTTGTTCAGCGTGTCAATCTGAATGCTTGTAATAAGAAGAACATGGAGTGTCTGGCTCTTGCGGGCGGATTCGATAGTTTTCCTGAGCTGAAACGTGAACAGTATTTTGCGGTGAATGCCAAAGGCGAAACTTTTCTTGAAACATTGATGCGTTATGGTAACCGTTATCAGGCGGATAAAGCTGCTGCCGTTAATTCATTATTCGGAGGAGACAATGTGATTGACATAGCTACTCCCGAAATTCTTCCGGCAGAACGTTGGAATGATTTGGAGAGGTTAAATAAAGAAAGAGAATTGGTCGGTATCTACTTGTCGGCTCATCCGCTTGATGAATATGCCATTGTGTTGGAACATGTATGCAATACCCGTATGATCGAACTTGATGATAAAGCTGCTTTGGCAGGAAGAGAAATAACGATGGGAGGTATTGTTACCAGCGTGCGTCGAGGTATAAGTAAGAATGGTAATCCTTATGGCATAGCCAAAATAGAAGATTACTCCGGTTCTGCCGAGATACCTTTCTTCGGAAACGATTGGGTTACTTTTCAAGGCTATTTAGGTGAAGGGACTTTTCTGTTTATCAAAGCTCGTTGCCAGCCTAAACAGTGGCGTCCCGATGAACTTGATATTAAGATTACTTCGATGGAATTGCTGCCCGACGTCAAGGAACAACTGGTAGAGAAGATCACAATTCTGATTCCGCTTGCCGAACTTAATTCGAACTTGGTTACGGAACTTGCCACTTTGACGAAAGAGTCTCCGGGAAATACAGAACTTTATTTTAAGGTAACAGATACGGATGGAAAGATGTATGTAGACTTGATTTCTCGTCCCGTTAAACTTTCGGTAGGTAGAGAATTAATTTCCTATTTAAAGGAACGTCCCGAACTTGCGTTTCATATAAATTGATTATCTTTGCCCCATAACAGTGATGGATACTTAATAACTAACAATTAATAATTAAAGAAATGGCTTTAGAGATTACTGACAACAACTTTAAGGAAATCCTTGCAAAAGGAACACCGGTTGTTATTGACTTTTGGGCTCCCTGGTGCGGGCCTTGTAAGATGGTAGGTCCTATCATCGACGAGTTAGCTAAAGAATATGAAGGAAGAGTGATTATGGGTAAGTGTGATGTAGATGAAAACTCTGATCTTCCTGCAGAATTCGGTATTCGTAACATTCCTACGGTTCTTTTCTTCAAAGACGGAGCATTAGTGGATAAACAAGTCGGTGCCGTAGCTAAACCTGCATTCGTAGAGAAAGTTGAGAAATTATTATAATATACTTTCATTAAAAATATTTGTTTATGGGACTGGAAGACGATTTTTTGTTAAGTGATGCCGATGATGAAAAGACCATCGAGTTCATCCGGAACTATTTGCCTCAGGAGTTGAAGGATAAATTCTCAGAAGACGAGTTATATTATTTCCTCGATCTGATCGATGAGTATTACTCTGAAAGCGGAATCCTTGATGCTCAGCCCGATGCTGACGGTTATGTAGACATCGATCTGGAGCAGGTAGTGGAATATATCGTGCAAGAAGCCAAGAAAGATGAAGTGGGTGAATACGACCCGGAAGAAATCTTGTTTGTGGTACAGGGAGAAATGGAATACGGAAATTCTCTGGGACAGGTGGAATAAGCCAGTCTTCGTAAACCAAAAGATAAAGAGCGTGCAGAAACACTTCTGCACGCTTTTTTGTTGCATGTATGTGTGATAGTTTACTTTGTCTTGGTTCTTCTCCTCCTGCTAAAAATACATTTGGTTTTTCGGCCCTCGGAAGTATCGGATGTGTATAGGGGTCCGGATATCTACCTGAAAATAGGATGAATAAAAGTCCGGCTTACTCTGTTTTTACGAAATAAGATCTACTAAATTTCTTCTAACGCATAGTATTGGTAGTCTCTTACAACGGTTTGAAGAAACTTTTCATCATTTACGTCTGTTTGGTCTACAGAAAGCAGTGCACGAACTTTGGGTGCCAGTTGTGAGATATGCCTTGCCCGGTCCTTATGATGCAGTTCTAACGCCTTACTGATCACATTTATTTGCTCCAAGGACAGATCGGCGGCTAATGGAAAACTGGGGTGATATCCTTTGGTCAGATAATCGAACTCATCAAGGCTTACTTGTATTTTGCGGTAATTTTTCTCTTTAATTACCATTGTTCCTGCCGCAAGATCACCTAAACGTTGGCTGTTTTTGGTTAATAGTATGACCAGTACTCCCAATCCTCCGGTAATAGTTACGTCTATCCCATAGAGCAACCACCTTAACAGATACGCGCTCAGGCTGGGTGTCGTACCGTCTGCTTTTACCACACGTATATTCATGACCTTTTTTCCGATACTTTGTCCTTGGTTAAAAACTTCGCAAAGTAACGAGTAACATAGTACGGGCAGATAGATAAACAGGAACAACAAGAAAAAAGTACTTCCGGAAAAAGCGTGTATATTGAGTTTCCCCAATACATAAGAAGTGGCAAGAATGTAGATAAACAGCAGAAAATAATCGATGATACGAGCCAGTATCCGTTCGCCGAGGCTGGCGGGTACCTGACTGATTCGTACGAATTGTCCCGTGATGATAGTCGATTCTGCCATTTCTGGTTAAACATTTTTTAGTTTCGGTTGCAAATATATCATAATTCTCTTACTTTTGCTTCCGGTTTCGGACAAAACTTATCCGGAATTCAACGAGTTAAATGAAAGAGGTAACGTTTATACGTCGGAACATTGAAAAATGGAAAGAGACAGAGAAGGTGGTGGAGCAGGCAGATAAACTGACTCCCGACCGTCTTGCCGATGCTTATACGGAACTTACTGCCGATCTGGCATTTGCGCAAACTCATTATCCGTCTTCCCGCATTACTATTTATCTGAATAACCTGGCTTCGGCCCTCCATAATGTGCTTTATCGCAATAAGAAGGAGAAATGGACCCGTATTTTTACTTTCTGGACACAAGAGGTTCCACAAACGATGTACCATGCTCGTAAAGAGCTGTTGATTTCGGCTCTGATCTTTTTGGCCAGTGTATTGGTGGGTATTGTTTCAGCAGCGAATGATGATAACTTCGTCCGTCTGATTCTGGGGAATGGTTATGTGGATATGACGCTCGATAACATAGCGCGTGGTGAACCGATGGCTGTATACAACGGTTCGGATGAAGTTCCTATGTTTTTGGGCATTACTTTGAATAATATCATGGTTTCTTTCAATGTCTTTGCTATGGGGTTGCTTACCAGTTTTGGGACAGGATGGTTACTTTTTAATAACGGAGTAATGCTCGGGGCCTTTCAGACCTTCTTTTTTGAGCATGGCCTGTTGGGAGAATCGATGCTTGCTGTCTGGCTGCATGGGACTTTGGAAATCTGGGCTATTATCGTAGCCGGTGCCGCGGGATTGGCATTGGGAAACGGATGGCTGTTTCCCGGGACTTACTCCCGCAAAGAGTCTTTTATGCGTGGAGCCAAGAAAGGACTAAAGATTATAGTGGGTACGGTTCCTGTCTTTGTTATGGCCGGATTCATTGAGGGTTTTATCACACGCCATACTGAATTGCCTGACTTTCTACGGTTGAGCATTATTCTTTTATCACTGGCATTTATCATCTATTACTATATTTATTTACCAAATAGAAAAAATCATGGAATCACAAAAACCTAAAATTGCTTTATATGTGAAGCGTCCTTTTGGTGACAAACTCAATGCCACCATGGACTTTATAAAAGAGAACTGGAAGCCGATGTTGAAGTTCAGTACCTATTTAATTCTGCCATTATGTCTGATTCAGGCTATCAGCATGAATGGAATCATGGGGGGAACAATGGGCTTTGCAGCTGCCAAAGAGACCGGAGCCAATCCTCTGGAAGCGATAGGTGCACAATTTTGGGTCAATTACGGATTGATGTTTCTTTGTTATTTGGTAGGATCTATTTTACTGACTTCCATTGTTTACGGATTGATGCAGATTTATAATCAGCGTGAAGAACGTTTGGCGGGTGTGACTTTTGCCGATCTGAAGCCTTTTCTGTTCAGGAATATAAAACGTCTGCTGGTTATGGTACTGTTTTATATAGTTCTGATTATAGCAGTGAGTATTGTTATAGGGATTCTGGTTGCAGCTTCTCCATTCACGCTTTTGCTTACTATTCCGCTGCTGATTGCCTGTGCAGTGCCTTTGGCCTTGTTTACTCCAATTTACTTATTTGAGGAGATCGGCATCTTTGCTGCTTTCCAGAAAACTTTCCGTCTGGGGTTTGCCACATGGGGAGGTGTTTTTGGCGTTTCCTTGGTCATGGGATTGATCTCCAGTGTATTGCAGGGAGTTACTACGACTCCGTGGTACATTGCTACTATTGTGAAATACTTCTTTATGTTGAGCGATACACAGAATGAGTTAACTATTTCCGCCGGATATAGTTTTATGGTCTATCTGCTGGCCATTATCCAAACTTTTGGAGCCTATCTTTCTATGATATTTTCTTTAATTGGTATAGTATATCAATATGGGCATGCCAGTGAAGTGGTAGACAGTATTTCGGTAGAAAGCGAGATAGATAAATTTGAGCAACTTTGATTAAACTCTTTGGATGACTTTGCAAGCTGATACTCTGGTCTGTGATACCGCAAGAGTTGCCTTTTGGCAGTCCAATCCGGCTTATGACTACAACCGGGAGCTGATAACACCTGAGATTGATGTCTTCGGCTGGCTCAGTATGCAGCTTTCTAAGTTACTGCGCGCCATTTTCGGAAGTCGTTTTGCGGAGGAGTATTCCGGTATTATTCTGGTTGTCATTGCCATTCTGATCTTGTTGTTGATCCTTTGGTTTGTTTATAAAAAACGTCCCGAGCTTTTTATGCGTTCACGCAGGGGGCCTGTGAACTATAGTGTCCATGAAGATACTATTTACGGGGTTGATTTTGACTCTGAGATAAAGCGTGCCATGGAACGTAAAGATTACCGGGAATCCATTCGTTTGCTTTATTTGCAAACCTTGAAACTATTGAGTGATGAGGGGCGGATAGACTGGCAGCCCTATAAAACTCCTACAGAATATATTTATGAGGTAAAACAGGAAGCACTTCGCAGCTCTTTCAGGCGTTTGACAAATGGTTTCCTGAGGGTGCGTTATGGCAATTTTGCTGCATCCGAGCCATTGTTTGAGGAATTGTTGTCCTTGCAAACCGAGATACGGAAAGGAGGTATCGAATGAGAGGTAGCCGCTGGTTTATCATTGGGATAGTTCTCTTTTTGCTGATCATGTTTGTGGTTGAGTATCATCTGCCGAAGAAATTTGTCTGGAACCCGACTTTCGGGCAACATGATCACCAGCCATTGGGAGGGGCTGTATTTGATGATGTTTTAAAGTCTTCGCTTCCGGATGGATATTCACTTTCGCGCAAGACATTCTATCAGTTTGCTGCTGACAGCAGCCCCCGGAAAAGTATTCTTGTCGTTACTCAGCATCTGGATTTGGTGAAGGCGGATGTCAGTGCTTTACTCGATCTGGCCTGTAGGGGAAACAAGATATTGATAGCCAGTTCCTCTTTTAGTCCGTTACTGGCTGATACATTGGGATTCAATAATTCGTATGCTTATTTCAATCCGAGGCGGTTAAAAGAATATGCAGCCGATCTGTTGGAACGTGACAGTGTGTTCTGGATTGGTGATTCGGCGGTATATGATAAGCGTACTTTCCGTTTTTATCCGCATTTATGCGGTATTTATTTCACGAAGTATGATTCGTTGTCTCTGCCGTTGGCTACGAGCCGGATCGATTCTATGCAGATGTTCAATGACAGTTTACCGGATTGCTTTCCGCCTGTGGCTATCAGCCGTCCGTTCGGGAGGGGAGAGATTGTCTTGGTCACCACGCCTTTACTGTTCACTAACTATGGGATGCTCGATGGCGATAATGCAGCCTATCTTTTCCGTTTGCTTTCACATCTGAAAGGGTTGCCCGTAATTCGTACCGAGGCTTATGGTGCCGGTGCGCAGATTGAAGAATCTCCTTTCCGCTACTTTCTTTCCCAACGTCCTCTGAAGTGGGCACTCTATCTGACAATGTCAGTATTGGTGCTGTTCATGGTGTTTACTGCCCGTAGGAGGCAAAGGGCCATTCCGGTGATTCGTGAGCCGGCCAACCGTAACCTTGAGTTTACGGAGTTGATTGGCATACTTTATTATCAAAAAAAGAATCATGCAGATCTTGTACGTAAAAAGTTCACTTATTTTGCCGAGAGCTTGCGGCGGAACATACAGGTGGATGTAGAAGATGACAGTAATGATGATGTCTTGTGCAGCCGGATTGCGCGGAAGACGGGAAATGAAGAGGTGAAAGTCCGGAATCTTTTCCGTAAACTTCGTCCTGTGGTACGTGGGGAACAGGAGGCCGGAGAGACATTGATGAAAGACCTGATTGATGGAATGAATGAGATAGAAAAGCCTCGATCTTGATCCTTTGGCGGAGGAAGAATAATTGGAAAGAAAAGAAATATGAATTTGATAAATAAAAAGAATATGGAAGAAAACATGAATGATATGCATGGAGAAGAAGCTCCGCGTACCGATTTGACTCTTTTTTCAGAGAAGATACAGGAACTGAAAAGTCAGATTGCTTCCGTTATTGTGGGGCAGGAACGTACTGTCGACCTGGTGTTGACGGCTATTCTTGCTAACGGTCACATTTTGATAGAAGGAGTGCCGGGAGTAGCCAAGACCTTACTTGCCCGTCTTACTGCGCGCCTGATAGATGCTGATTTCAGCCGTGTACAGTTTACTCCCGACCTGATGCCGAGTGATGTTCTGGGTACGACCGTCTTCAATATGAAAACCAATGAATTTGATTTTCATCGGGGACCTGTCTTTGCTAATGTTATATTAGTGGATGAAATCAATCGTGCTCCTGCCAAAACCCAGTCTGCCCTTTTTGAAGTAATGGAAGAACGTCAAGCCAGCATTGACGGAACGACTTACCGGATGGGAGAACTTTATACCATTCTGGCTACACAGAATCCTGTGGAGCAGGAAGGAACCTATAAGTTACCCGAGGCCCAGCTTGACCGTTTCCTGATGAAGATTACCATGGATTATCCGTCGCTTGAAGAAGAAGTCAGCATTCTGGAACGCCACCATACCAATGCTGCATTGGTGAAATTAGAGGAGATAAAGCCGGTGATTACCAGTGAGGAGCTGCTTTCTCTTCGCCGGCTGATGGGAAAGGTATTCGTGGATCAGACTCTGCTTCAGTACATTGCTTTGATTGCCCAACAGACCCGTACCAGTAAAGCTGTTTATTTGGGAGCCTCTCCCCGTGCTTCAGTAGCTATGTTGCAGTCTGCCAAAGCTTATGCACTTTTGCAGGGGCGTGATTTTGTGACTCCGGAAGACATTAAGTTTGTGGCTCCCTACGTTTTGCAGCATCGCCTGATTCTGACGGCAGAAGCCGAAATGGAAGGATATTCGCCAGTCAAGGTAACCCAGCGCTTGATTGATAAAGTGGAAGTACCTAAATAATTATGTTCCTGACCAAACGTTTTTACATATTCGTCCTTGTCGTCATCCTGTTGTTAGGTGGCGGATATCTGTTCAGCTCTATGTTTATCATCGGGCAGTTAGGGTTGGTTGCGCTATTGCTCGCCCTGGCCTTCGACGGGTATCTGTTGTATCGTACCAACGGTATCCGGGCCTTCCGTCAATGCGCCGGGCGTTTCTCTAACGGAGATGATAATGATGTCAGTTTACGTATCGAAAGCCGTTATCCCTATCCCGTGAATCTGGTAGTGATCGATGAAGTGCCCGTCATATTTCAACAGAGAGACGTTCATTTTGAACTGTCTCTTCAGCCTAACGAAGGGAAGACAGTGACATATCAACTACGTCCGACCCATAGGGGAGAATACGGTTTCGGATCTATTCGTGTCTTCTCAACCACCCGGATCGGATTAATATCCCGAAGGTTTACGTGTGGTAAGTCCGAAACCGTCAAAGTATACCCTTCTTACCTGATGCTTCATCAATATGAATTGCTGGCGATAAGTGATAATCTGACCGAATTAGGCATCAAGCGTATTCGTCGGGCAGGACATCAGACGGAATTCGAACAGATCAAAGAATACGTAAAAGGAGATGATTACCGTACTATAAACTGGAAGGCCAGTGCACGCCGCCATCAGTTGATGGTCAATGTTTATCAGGACGAGCGCAGTCAGCAGATATACAGCGTGATTGATAAAGGGCGTGTGATGCAGCAGGCTTTTCGTGGTATGACGTTGCTGGACTATGCCATCAACGCCTCTTTGGTGCTTTCGTACGTAGCCATGCGAAAAGACGATAAAGCCGGGTTGGTGACGTTCAACGAGCATTTTGATACGTTCGTCCCTGCTTCCAAGCAAGTCGGACAAATGCAGACTCTTCTTGAGAATCTCTATAAACAGGAAACAACGTTTGGTGAAACGGACTTTTCCGCCCTTTGTGTGCATTTAGGGAAGCATGTGAATAAACGCAGCTTTCTGATGCTCTATACCAATTTCAGTAACATGACCAGCCTGAACCGGCAACTGGTTTACCTGCAACAACTGGCCAGACAACACAGAGTGTTGGTTGTATTCTTTGAGGATGCCGACCTGAAAGAATATATTGCCGGGAAACCGGAGACAACCGAAGGGTATTACCAACATGTTATCGCAGAGAAGTTTGCGTTTGAGAAACGACTGATTGTGTCTACTTTGAAGCAGCATGGCATTTATTCGCTGCTTACAACTCCTGATAAATTGTCAATTGATGTGATCAACAAATATCTGGAAATGAAATCCCGTCAGTTACTCTGATACAGGTTGCGTATTGAGGAAGAAGAAGACAGCCATACCTATCATGATGATCCCCAGCAGTCCGTAAAACAGCCGGGCGCGTTTTCTGCCTACATTCCGTACAATCAGTTGTGCATTTTGGGCAGTGAAAAACCAGTTCCAGTTGAGTATAGATGCCAGCAGGGCGGTAAGCCCTGCGATGGCAAATATTCCCTGAACAAAATATTGAGGGGCCATTGCTCGGATGATTAGTCGTTAATCACTATTTTTCTTGTTCCATCCTCAAGTTCCTCGATGGTAACCTTTACGGCGTCTCCCGGCAACAGTTCTTCTACCAGTTCCGGCCATTCGATGAAACAAAGTGCACCACTGTAGAAATAATCTTCATACCCCATGTCATATACTTCGCTCAACTTTTTGATCCGGTAGAAGTCGAAGTGATAAATCAGTTCTCCGCCTTCGTCCGAACGGTATTCGTTAACAATGGCAAAAGTTGGGGAAGTGATAACATCCGACACCCCAAGCTCTTCGCAAAGTGCCTTGACGAAAGTCGTTTTACCTGCCCCCATCTTTCCATAGAGTGCAAAGACTGTGTTATCGCCCATGGCAGAGATGAACTCGCGGGCAGCTTCGTGAATCTGTTCCAGTGATTGAATCTTGATTTCCATACTTATATGTTGTTTTTATTGTTTCTTTCTGAAAAGGCTCTTTCCTATTTTACATGCAATGTAGATAAGAATAGAGAAGAAAATGATGGATGCTCCCGAAGGCACATTCAGGCGGTAAGAGATCAGCAGACCTCCCAGGCAACTCAGGTAACCGATGGCAATCGACAGCCAGATGATGCGTTTAAACTTGTTGGTAAACAGATTGGCCGTCATTTGTGGGATGGTCAGCAACGAAATAGCCAGTACAATCCCCACCATGCGCAGACAGGAAACGATGGTAAGGGCGATGAACATCATCAGGATATATTCCAATACTACTACCGGGATTCCTTGTGAACGGGCAAACTCACGGTCGAAAGCGATGTATATAATCGGGTGGATGAACAAGGTGAAGAACAGGATTAGCAGGATGGCAAGAATACCCAGCATCAGCAAGTCGGTCTGTGTAATGGTGAGGATATTGCCAAACAGGTAGGCCGAAAGATCGGGAGCGAAACCCGGGGACAGAAAACTGAACATGATTCCCAATGCCATACCCAGTGTCCAGAACATGGCAATGGCCGAATCTTCACGCATGTCTTTTCGTTTGCTGAGCCACTCTACTCCGAAAGCCGATAAGACGGAAAAGACGGCTGCCGAAAGAATGGGAGAGAGGCCGGTATACAGTCCCAGTCCAATGCCGCCGAATGAGGCATGGGTGATACCTCCGCTGATAAATACCAGGCGGCGAGTGACGATATACGTACCGATAATGCCACAGGCAATGCTTGCCAGAAGACTTCCCAGGAGAGCGTGTTGAAAAAAGGTATATTGTAGTAAATCCATACGGTTCAGCTGTTAGGAACGTGAGGCAGACGGGCGGGTTAAGGATGTATCCTCCGTTCGCCTACTACCAGAAAGACTTCATCTTTTATTTCATCGGGAAGGCTGATTCCTCTCAGTTGCAGGCTGCGTACCCATCCGGCTACATCGGTGTCTTGCATGGTATAAAAGACATCACGGAATTTATCAGCTTCTTCCGGTGTATATTCTTCGGGGGCCCTGCCGATAAATGTATCCAGTTCTTCGTCGTCGTAATACTCTATTTGCTTACTGACGGCAGCCAGCAAACTGTCCCGTTCACAAACTTCATGCTGTCCGCAACACTCTACGTCGACTTCCTTTACTTCCGGGAAGCTGTCCAGTTCCCCGTTATCTATTTTCTTTTGCAGCCTTTTGTTGCGGATATACCCGGCAATCATTGCCACGATGGCGAGCAACACCAGACCAACTATAAGTATCCACATAATTACGAATCAAATTTTCGCAAAGGTACTTATTAATTTGTATTATTCCGTATATTTGTCCTTGCAATGTGCTAAATGAACTAAAACAGAAACATCCCGATCATGAAAAGAAAACACCTGATTACTGTCTTTATGTGGTGTGTCGCCACTACTTTGTGTGCCCAGACCCCGGTCGAAAAGGGGCTGAAAAGTATTAACCGTCAGGCTGCCGAGGCTTATATCGGCTTTTTGGCCGATGATGAATTACAGGGACGTGAAGCCGGATTCCACGGTTCGCGTGTGGCTGCCCGGTACATCGTTTCCCTACTGAAAGAGATGGGAGTCCGCCCGTTGGGTGAAAGCTATTATCAGCCGTTCGATGCTTATCGCAAGGAACGCCAGCAGAAGGGACGTCTGGAAGTGCATCCGGACTCGATAGCCAAACTGAAACAAGTGGTACATCAGAAACTGTCAATGAATAATGTATTGGGTATGATTCCCGGAAAGAAGACGGATGAGTATGTGATTGTCGGTGCGCATTTTGACCATTTGGGTATTGATCCTGCCCTGGACGGCGACCAGATTTACAATGGTGCCGATGATAACGCTTCCGGAGTATCGGCCGTACTGCAAATAGCCAAGGCTTTTGTGGCAAGTGGTCAGCAGCCGGAACGGAATGTGATCTTTGCCTTTTGGGACGGAGAGGAGAAGGGACTCCTCGGATCGAAATACTTTGTGCAGGAGTGTCCGTTCATCAAGCAGATAAAAGGATATCTGAATTTTGATATGATTGGCCGTAACAATAATCCCCAACAGCCTAAGCATGTGGTTTATTTCTATACCGAGGCCAACCCTTCTTTCGGCCGCTGGTTGAAGGAAGACATTAAAAAGTACGGTTTACAGTTGGAACCCAATTATCGTCCTTGGGACAAACCGGTGGGAGGAAGTGACAACGGATCGTTTGCCAAAGTCGGTATTCCCATCATCTGGTATCATACGGATGGACATCCCGATTACCATCAACCTTCCGATCATGCCGACCGCCTGAATTGGGATAAAGTGGTTGAAATATCTAAAGCCTCTTTCCTTAATGTCTGGAATCTGGCAAACGAAAAGGATTATTAAGAATGAAATGAAAACTAAACTAACTAATTGTGTAAGAATCGGATTGCTCTCTTTTATGTTGGGGTGTTTGCTTACTTGTTGCCAAGGAACGGCTCCTTCCGGCAATACAGGTAAAAAAACTTCCAGAACGGCTATTGCGTCCAATGACTCAGTGAAGTTGATTCCCGATAAAGTCTTGAATGACGCGTCTTGTGTGCTTGCCGGCTTGCCGGTTGATAAAGAAAGCGGGAAGCTTTATGCCCTGACCCAGACGAAAGAATGGAAGAACCATGCCCGTTACATGGATCAGATATGGAACGTTTTCCAGCAGACGGCTCCCCGCGTGGTAGCTTTCTCACAGACGGAACTGGAAGATATCAACGCCCGTTGCCATACACTGTTCTATCCGTTTGGGGGGCCTGACTTTCTGTTTGCCAATGCATTCTTTCCTGAAATGGATACTTATGTGCTGATCGGGTTGGAACCCGCCGGTAGTGCGCCGAAGGTGAAACACCCTTCTGCCGAAACCTACCGTTTGTATCAAAACGCTGTGTCGGATGTACTCAACCTGAGTTTTTTTAATGATATGGACAAAGAGTTGGCCAATGATACCATTGACGGGGTAGTTCCCATCTATTCGTTGTTGATGGCCAGGGGAAACAGGAAGATAGTCAGTATTAAGGAAGTCCGGTTATCAGAAGCCGGGGATCTTATTGAAGTCAGGAAAGGAGATACCATCCGGAATGGAGATTGTACGGGAATGGAAGTTTGTTTTTTCCGTCCGGGCACTTCCCGGTTACAGACTCTTTATTATTTCTGTACCGATATCAGTAACGAGGGGTTGCAAGCCAATAAGCCTTTACAGGCATTTATGGACCGTTTTGATACGGAGGCTACCGCAACATTCGTCAAGTCGGCTTCGTACCTGATGCATGAGCCTTCTTTTTCCCGTATACGTGAAACGATTCTCAGGAAATCATCTGCCGTAATACAAGACGACTCTTCCATCCCGTTGTCCTGTTTCGACCCGGAGATGTGGACGGTTACTTTGTACGGTACCTTTTATAAACCTATCTCAGCTTTCTCGCAATATTCTCAGCCGGAGTTGCGAGATGCTTATCAGTTGGGCGATCCCAAGCCCCTGAATTTCCGGATCGGTTATGCACGACAATCCAATTTGCAGGTTGTAAGAAGAAAATAATCCCGGTTAATGATTTTTCTCTGGAGGGTTAACCGGGAATTAACCCTCCTTCTAACCCTTCCTCATTAGCTTCGCAGCATAAATTAAATGCAAGAGGGTGTGTCATAACTCACCACAGAGGACACAGAGTAACACAGAGGTGTTTTTAAGTTACTGATTATTAGTGAAAAAAAACTCTGTGATACTCTGTGGTGAAAAGAGTTTCGACACAGCCTCGTTTAAAATTCAATTTCTGAGCTATGAGGAAGAATATTTCGATTACCTTTATCGTTAGTGCAGCCCTTTTGCTGGCTTCGTGTACACAACAAAAAGTACCTTTCAGTCCTGTCGATTATGTAAATCCCCTGATGGGGACAGAGTCTACTTATGCCTTTTCGCATGGGAACACCTATCCTGCCGTAGCAGTCCCGATCTCCGCCGTGGTACCCTGAAGACGGATCTGCCTTACTCTTACTCCCGGGGGCACTAATCCCCCGGTATACGTTTGTCATTTCTATTATTTTTCGTATTTTTGTTGCACTATGGAACGGATGACGCATTTATCGAAGAACAGTATATGAGAAGGTTGAGATGTTTGTTTGCTATCGGAATGATATGGCTTTGTATAGCCGATTGTTTCCCGCAGGGACTTCTTTTCTATGGAAATGAGAAGCGGATCAGTGAGCGTGCCACTTATTCTGTCCTGCGCGAGGAACATCAGCGTACCTTTACCAACACCTTCTGCATCTCTTTTGACTATCTGGTACGGAATGTGGAGAGTCCCGGTTATATCCTTTATCTGGAAGACCGGGATGCCGGAAAGACCTATAGCTTCACCTATCTTCATAAATCCGGTGACCGCTGTTCTTTTTCTTTTAACGAAGACGGCAAACGTATCTTTTGTACTTTTGAACTGAATAAAGAAGATTATGACCATCGTTGGTTGCCCGTCTCCATTGCGCTGGACATACACAAAGACCAGGCCCGGATAACCGTTGGCAGCCAAAGCAAAGAGATCTCTAATCTGGGATTGGAGAAAGGCGGCTTCTCTCCGCATATTTATTTCGGTAAATGTGAATACATTCTGGACGTGGCTTCGTATGCCATCCGTAACCTGTCGCTTACCGACGGAGAAGAGATCATGATATTCCCTTTGAACGAGAGTAGCGGAGAAGATGTACACGATAGCCGGGGACATGTTGTGGGACGGGTTACCAACCCCATGTGGCTTATCAATCAGTCCTACTATTGGAAAGAGCTTTTTACGGATTACTCTTCCACACCCTCCGGTCTGAACTTTGACAAAACACATCAGGAGATTCTTTTCTTTAATCAGGATTCTCTGTCTACGTTCAACCTCTATACCCACGAATTGTCACAGGTGCCTTATAAGAATCCTTTGCCGGTTCAGCTTCGTCTGGGTATGAACTTCCTGGATGAGGCTTCCCGCGAACTGTATACCTACGAAGTAGCCGACTCGCACGGTGATGCCATGGTGGCGGCACTCGATCTTTCCACCAACGAGTGGCGTTCCGCCAGTACCGATTATCTTTGTCAGCAACTCCATCATCATAGCGGATTCTTTCATCCGGCCGAAAAGAAATTCTTTCTGTTTGGCGGTTACGGAAGCCGCAGGTATAGCAATACGTTTCTTGCATACGACCTGAAAACTTGCCGCTGGGATACACTGACTTTCTCAGGCGACCGGGTAACTCCCCGCTATTTTTCCGGTATGGCCGTCAGCCGCGATTACAAACGGGTTTACCTTTATGGAGGCATGGGCAATGAAGCCGGTGATCAGAATGTGGGACGCAACTATCTGTACGATCTGTACCGGGTGGATATGAACACCCGTTCGGTACGGAAACTCTGGGAAGTGAAAGCACCGGCGGTCAACCGGGTGGTCCCCCGCAATATGATACTCTCTGCCGATGAAAAATACCTGTTCTTGTTGGGGTATCCGGAATATCTGCCCAATTCCACTTTGCAACTGTACCGTTTGTCCGTCCGTGACGGAGAGTGTGAAGTGGTAGGAGACAGCATTCCCATTGTTTCGGAAGAGATTGCCACCAATGCTAATCTTTATTTCAATGAAGAACTCGGCGAGTTCTACTGCTCTGTTCAGGAGTTCGAGAAGCACGGTCAGGTGACTACCCGCCTCTATTCTCTGGCTGCTCCGCCGGTGACTCTGGCCGATGTGGAATATTACAGCCGGATGCGGACCACTCTGAACAACAGGCTGACCGGGGGAATCGTTGGCGGGGTATTGCTCTTGATGGGCTGTGTATGGGGAATCATACGTTACAGGCGGAAACGGAATGCGGCATCCCCGGAGGAAACATCTGCCGGGGTTCTTCCCGAAAGAGGGCAGAGTGCCCCGGAACTTTCGGTTATGGAGCTGCCTGAGATCGAGGAATCCGAACTTGGAAAAGAACCTTCTGAGTGGGATGAGTTGCCGGCTGTATTGCCGCCCGATAAGAATGCGATTTTTCTTTTTGGTATGTTTACCATACTCGACAATGCCGGGCGTGATATAACTTATATGCTCAGTCCTAAGCTGCGTGTTCTCTTTTTATATATTCTGTTGAACAGTGTGGGGAAGAGAGGGGTGCTTTCATCGGATATGAATAAGATATTCTGGCCGGACAAACCCGATAGTAACGTGAAGAACCTGAAGGGAGTAGCCATGAATCATCTGAGAAAGATATTGCAGGATGTAGACGGTATCGAGCTTGTATTCCGCAACGGATACTTCTGCCTGGTGTTTGGTGAAGAGTTCTATTGCGATTATATCCGTCTGATTGCTCTTACTTCTCCCGAAAAGAAAAAGAAGGAGAGTCCCGGTGCCATCCGTGCCGAATGGTTGGAAATACTTCTGCGGGGCAAGTTCATATCTACTGTCGAATCCGATCTCTTCGATTATTATAAACAAAAGGTGGAATCTCTGATTCATTCTCTGCTGCCCGAACAGCTGGAACTTGCTTACAAAGATGCCCGGTTCAGTATCGTCATCCGTCTTTGTAACATCCTTTTCATAGCCGATCCTTTGTCGGATATGGCACTTGCCTACACGGTTTGCGCCCTTCGGAAACAGAATAACCCGGAGGAGGCCATCAGGCGTTATGCCGCGTTTACAAAAGATTATAAGCGGATGATGAACGAGGAATACAGCATTGCTTTCGCCGACATCAAAGTTTAAGTATTGTCCCGTTGCCAATTTGTCAAAATGCTAACGAAAGCCTCCCGGTTTTCGTTATTTCGGCCATTGGACAAGGCGGGGGTGAAAAAACGCCGCCATTTCGTTTGTCTGTTTATCTTTCCGGCAGTAATTCTGCCTGTTTTCAATCAGTGGAGAAACGTAAGCGATGCCATCCCGTACCGCCTGTCCGCTTAATGGTGGAATACCTGTCCTTTCGATACTTCGTGAAGCCTTCTCCCGGTCATCCAACCAGAAGTAAAATAGTTCCCGTAGACCCTCTGTCTCCGTAACAATATATGTTATCGGCCAAAACATATAGAGATATTTGAAAAAGAAGTAAGCATTTTCCGGGAATGCTTACTTCTTTTCGACCAAATGCTTACTTCTTTTTCGGAAAAGCCCGGCTCTTTTCACTCCCAATCAAGGCTCTCGAGGAGAAAAAGCCCGGCTTTTCACCTCCATTTGCCCGGTTTTGCCTGCATGTTTCTTCCGGTTGCTCCTTTTTTGTAAAGGGTACAGTCAGTGAAAAAGGCTTTTTACTGTCTTTCTGATAGCTCGGTGTTTCTTTATGCTATCTTTGTGTATATTTTAACTTAGAGGATTCTGTGTCCGGAGATGGGAATGCTCTTCATTAAATAATAAATATTTAGTATTACTCTGCTGCATGCGCCTCGATCATAAAACCGGCTTTGCGCAAATCGTCCCAATATCCGGGATATGACTTGGATACGACCTGTGGCTCATCGATCTGTATTGTCGGATAATGAATCGCTGCCGGGGCAAAAGCCATGGCCATGCGGTGATCTTCATACGTCTTTATGACGGGACATACCTGCGGCTCTATGCGTTCGCCGTTCCAGTACAGAATGCTGTCGTCCTCGTCGTGTAACACATACCCCAGTTTCTTCATTTCCGCTTTAAGAGCTTCGATGCGGTCTGTCTCTTTGATTTTGAGGCTTTGCAGCCCGGTGAACCGGAAAGGGACATCCAGTAGTGCACAAGTTACGACAAACGTCTGCGCCAGATCCGGGATGTCGACGAAATCTTCATCCAGCCGTTTGACACAGCTGCCGTTTTTCCTCAGCCGTATGCCTTCTTCCGTATATTCGGTTTCTATTCCCAGCCGGGCAAATACCTCCGCTCCCCGGCTGTCCCCCTGATAGCTGTGGCGGAACAGTCCGGTCAGTTCAATATCCGCTTCGGAAGACAAGACAGCCATCTGATACCAGTAAGAGGCTGCGCTCCAGTCGCTCTCTACAGTAAACGGGACGCAGCGGTAAGGCTGTGGCTCGACCGAGATGCTTTGGTCCGACGTCCACCGGGCCGATGCACCGAAGTCCTTCATCAGTTGCAGGGTCAGGTTGATATACGGGCGCGAGACGACCTCACCTGTCAGCCGGAGCTGCAAACCGTTTTTCAGGATCGGCCCGATCATCAGCAAGGCCGAAATGTATTGTGAACTCACGTTGCCCTTCAATGTAATTTCGTTGCCGGCCAGTGGTGCCCCTTCAATCCGCAGGGGCGGGAAACCCTCGTTGCGGGTATATTCGATACTGGCTCCCAGTTCCCGTAAGGCGTTCACCAATATCTGTATGGGGCGCTGCTGCATCCGTTCCGTCCCGGTGATGATGTGAGTGCCCGGCGTACTGCTCAGATAGGCTGTCAGGAAGCGCATGGCCGTTCCGGCGGCAAGGATGTCGATTACTTCCCCTCCCTCTGTCAGAGCCTTGACCATGACCCTCGTATCGTCACAGTCGGACAAGTTCGAAAGCGCGTCATTGCCCTTCGACAGTGCATGGATGATAAGCGCACGGTTGCTGATACTTTTTGACGCCGGAAGCTGGATGGTGGCCTTTATGTGCGAAGGCGCTGAGAGTAGATAACGCATGATCTTTGTTGCTATAGTTATATTTGGTTGCAAAAATAGGAAATCTATTCTTTTCCGTCCCTATCCCTTTCTTAAAATATTAAAGATATGAACGGAATCCAATATACATTAACAGGGCGAACAAACAGATGCGGAATAGGTTGTTTATAGTCTTATAGACATTTTGTTTATAAAAAAATGTCAAGAAGAGCCCCCATATTTCCGTATTGTGATACCAAAAGTCTTGTGCGGTAACGGGGTTAGCATAGTTATTTTACTTTTGTATCAACAATGAAAGAATTCTGATGCCAAACAGGGATAGTGAGAAATTGATAACAGATAGTTATGCCACGACTTTATTGGGGGATGAACTCATGGTTTGTGAGAATATGAAGCACATTCGTGTGACCTCTGCTCCTTCCTATACTGAAGCCGGAATGATTATTTTATGTTTGAGAGGGACCGCTAAGGTTTGTATCTTTGACAATATCCACATTCTTACGAAGAACGAGCTGGCAGTTATTCTGCCTGGGCAATTGGTTTCGATAACCGAGTTGAGCAGTGATTTTCTTTGTGATATAGTCGTGCTCTCCCGTGCGCTTTTTGATGATACGTTGAGTGGGTTCAGTCGCTTTTCTCCTCTTTTCTATGTTTATATGAGGAGCCATTACTGGTACGAACTGACCGGAGAAGAGATCGGGCGGTTCAAGCGTTTTTATGAATCGCTCTCAGAACGGGCCAAAGATCCTACCCACTTTTTCAGGAGAGAGTCCGTACTGCTGTTGTTGAGGATTTTTTATCTGGACATCTACAACGACTATTATGGCAAGTCCCATCTGGTGAAAGGAGAGTCGGACTTGGGTAAAAGCAAGTTGGCACATGAGTTCTTTTGTTTGATAATGCAGCATTACAGAGAACATAAAGATGTCGCCTTTTATGCCGACAAATTGTGTATCACCTCCAAATATCTGTCGATGGTGATAAAAGAAGCAAGCGGAAAGACGGCGAAAGACTGGATTGTAGAGTATACCATTTTAGAGATCAAAGCCATGCTGAAGAACTCTACCATGAATATACAGGAGATATCCATCAAGACAAATTTTGCGAACCAGTCGTCATTGGGACGCTTTTTCAGGAAGCATACCGGGATGACACTCACAGAATATCGTATGTATCAATAAATAACGCATAAATGAAACAAAAAGAACAAACCGAACTGTTGCGGACTCAGCAGATGCTGAATGAAGTGAACCGCAAGCTGCTGATGACGCTTGGGGTTGCAGAGGTTTTCCCATGGAAATGGGAACTGGCGGAACGTATGGTCTGGTTTGATGCCCGTCCGTCGGACGATCCCGAAGGGTGGGAGATTATTCATAATGATTTGTTCCCGGTTTCTATTACGCGTGTTTACGAGGGCATATACAAGGAAGACCGCCCCCGTGTGGTCAGGGCCTGTCGCGAATTGCTGGATGGCAAAGCCAAGAAAGTAGTTATTGAACTCCGTTTCTGGGCCAAAAAGAAAGAAGGACTGGTGTTGGAGTGGTTGGAGATGCATGCCATCCCCGGTAAGTACGACGGGAATGGCAAGTTGCTGACGGTAGAAGGCTCGCTGATGTCGATTTCCAAACGGAAGGCCTTGGAAGAAGAGCTGACAGCCGCCAAGGAAAGGGCGGAAGAAGCAAATCGGCTGAAGTCGGCATTGATTGCGAACATGAACCACGAGATACGTACTCCCTTGAATGCGATTGTCGGTTTTGCATCCCTTCTTTCCATTGTGGACGATGAGAAGGAGCGGCAGGAATATATCGGCTTGATACAAAGCAATACGGAACATCTTTTGCGGTTGATGAACGATGTGATCGACCTCTCTAACATTGAGTCGGGTGTGATGAATATGGCCGGTTCGGATGTTCTCCTCGACCCGTTGATGGAGGAGATTGAACAGATATACAGGCCCAAGGCGGAATCACGTAACCTCGTGTTGGCTTGGGACGGAGAGCAACTCGGAGGGCATATTTACACAGACCGGGGCCGGTTGATACAGATATTGGAGCATCTGCTGTGTAACGCCATAAAGTTCACGTTGAAAGGAACGGTCCGCTTAGGTTATCGGAAGAAAGAGGAAGGACGGATCTGGTTTTACGTGACGGATACCGGATGTGGTATTCCCGAAGAGAAAAAGGAATTTATATTTGAACGTTTTGTGAAACTTGACGACTTTGTGCAGGGGCTGGGACTCGGATTGCCCCTTTGTAAAATCATTGTCGACCGATTGCACGGAACAATTGGGGTGGACTCAAAGGTCGGAGAAGGATCGACTTTCTGGTTTACTCTCCCCGATTTGTCCGGTAAACTTATTTAAGATCTACGGATGAGAGACCGTGAGGTTCCCTGAAAAGGACTTCTGTAGCAAGTTGGTGTTTGCCATCAGCTTGATGTTTGTTTTGTTTGTGATGAGGTCACCGTTTCAGCGGAAACAAAGACCCCGCGTTGGCACTTCAGCGGATATGTAATTTTGTCTGCCGGGGTGCCAACTTTCTTTTATTTTGAACAGAATGTTGTACAATCGATAGATTTACATTACTTTTGGTTCCGCAATCGGATGTCCGGTTGAATTAACCCTTTTATAACGACACGATATGAAACTTGTTAACCGATTCTTTATGATTCTTGTGGCACTATGCCTGGTTTGTCCCGGCATCAGTGCAGTTGTTAATCCCAAACCTTTTGTGATTCCCGAACTGAAAGAGTGGAAAGGTGCCGAAGGAGCGTTTGTGCCTACCGAAGCTACAAAGATTGTCTGTCCCGCCAATCAGCCGGAACTGTTGCGCATAGCCCGTATGCTGGCCGATGATTGTGAAACAATGTTTGGCTATAAACCCGAAGTGGTACAGGGCAAAGGCGGAGCCGGCGACGTGATCCTTGCCATCCGCGCAGATAAAAAGTTGGGTAAAGAAGGTTATACGGTAAAAGTAACCGACCGGATCTTGCTGACTGCTCCCGAAAGCATAGGCGTATATTGGGGAACCCGTACTTTGCTCCAGATTGCGGAACAAAGTGAAAACCACCGGTTCCCGAAAGGAACTTTGCGCGATTTTCCCGACTATGCCGTGCGTGGCTTCATGATAGACTGCGGACGTAAGTTTATTCCTCTTGCTTTCCTTCAGGACTATGTGAAGATCATGGCTTATTACAAGATGAATACTTTGCAGATTCACCTGAATGATAATGGCTTTAAACAGTACTTTGAACATGATTGGTCGAAGACTTATGCTGCGTTCCGTCTGGAGTCGGATACGTATCCCGGACTGACTGCCGAAGACGGATATTACACCAAACGTGAATTTATCGACTTGCAAAAGCTGGCCGAGAATCTTTATGTAGAGATCATTCCCGAGATCGATGCTCCGGCACATACTCTTGCCTTTACACATTATAAACCGGAGATCGGCAGCAAAGAATATGGCATGGATCACCTCGACTTGTTCAATCCTAAAACTTATAAGTTTATGGATGGTCTCTTTAAGGAGTATCTGGAAGGAGACGAACCGGTATTCCGTGGAAAGAAAGTGCATATCGGTACTGACGAATATTCTAATAAAAAGAAAGATGTGGTAGAGAAGTTCCGTGCTTTCACCGACCACTATATCCGTTATGTAGAGAGTTTTGGCAAACAGGCTTGCGTATGGGGAGCGCTGACACATGCCAAAGGTGATACACCGGTGAAATCGGAGAATGTGATCATGAGTGCCTGGTACAATGGCTATGCCAATCCGAAAGATATGATCGAACAGGGATATAAGCTGATCAGTATTCCTGATGGGCTGGTATACATCGTTCCGGCTGCCGGATACTATTATGACTACCTGAACACGAAGTATCTGTATGAGAACTGGACTCCTGTACACATCGGCAAAGCAGTTTTCCCGGAGAAAGATCCTTCTGTCCTGGGTGGTATGTTTGCCGTATGGAACGACCATGTAGGCAACGGTATCTCGACAAAAGATATTCACCACCGCGTTTATCCGGCTTTGCAGACTTTGGCTGTGAAGATGTGGACAGGAAAAGATACGTCTGTTCCTTATGCCGACTTCGACAAACAACGTAATGCCATCAGTGAGGCTCCGGGTGTGAACCAACTCGGGCGTATCGGTACAGCACCAGGGTTGGTATACGAGCAGGCCTCTGTTGCTCCGGGTAGCAAGACACCCCATCGCGAAATCGGATACGACTATCTGGTGACATTCGATATTGACGGAGCCGACGAAGCAAAGGGTACAGAACTGTTCCGTTCGCCCGATGCCGTATTTTATCTTTCCGATCCGATCCGTGGTATGTTAGGTTTTGCCCGTGACGGTTATTTGAATACATTTAGTCACCGTATTCACAAAGGTGAGAAAGCAACCATCGGTATCAGTGGTGATAATAAGTCGACCCGCTTGCTTATCAACGGTCAGGTGGTAGAGGAAATGAATACTCAGAAACTTTACTATAATGCCGGAAAGGATTCTATGAATTATGTCCGTACTTTGGTTTTCCCATTAGAGAAAGCCGGGAAGTTTGATAGCAAGATTACGAATCTGAAAGTCTATAAGAAATAAGACATTAATCTGAATAAAGAGAGGGAGTTTGGCTGCGTGCTTGGCTCCCTCTCTTGGTTTTCGGAGAGGCTGTATGAAAAAAATAACCTCTTCCGTTGCCACCTGAATCTTGTTTTTTTGTAACTTTGTCCCCCGGATGGAGCATAAAGTTCCACGAGACGAATGAAACAGAAACACAGAAAGCCCCGTTTTGAGTCCTTTCAAGGTATACTAACCAAACTTGCACTCTTCCATCAGTGGGGAAGAGAAAATTCGGATTAGGTAAGTCCCTTTACCTGATTTTTCCTCTTTACATTTTATTATTTCTTAAAATTCATAAGTAACAACGTATGAACAAATTCACTTTGTTCATAATGATGCTCTATGCGTCATTATGTCCCTTGAGCGTGTATGCTCAGGAAGCGGCACGACAAACCATGTCCATTGAAGAGATGTTTTCGCTTGCCGACCAGAACAGTAAATCGTTGCGTCCGTGCGCAACCGGTATCAGTGAAGCACACGAAGGCGTGAGGGTTGCTAAAAATGCCCGTCTGCCCGAGATTGAGGCTTCTTTGTCATTCAGCTATCTGGGAGATGCATTGCTGACAGACCGTAATTTTTCGAATGGGTCCAATGCGTCAATGCCGCATTATGGCAATAATTTTGCAATAGAAGCCACGCAAGTGGTATATGCGGGAGGAGCCATCACAAATAGTATTGCCATTGCCCGTTTGCAGGAAGAGATGGCCCGTCTGAATCTGGATACAAGCCGCGATAAGGTGCGCTTTCTGCTGATTGGGTATTATCTCGACCTGTTCAAACAACAGAACATGTTACAGGTATATGAGAAGAACATTGAACAGACTAAACAGGTCATCGGGGAACTCCACGCGAAGGAGGCTGAAGGAGTCGTTCTGAAAAACGACATCACCCGGTACGAGTTGTTGTTGGCCAATCTGGAATTGACCCGTACACAGATTGAAAATACAATCTCCATCCTGAATAACAATTTGACCACCAGCCTGGGGCTGCCGGAAAATGTCAGTATACAGCCGGACACTACCATTCTTTCGAAAGCTCTGCCTGTTGAAGCTAAAGAGAACTGGACTACTGCCGCTTACGCGAACTCTCCCGTATTGAAACAGATGTCGCTTGCAGTGCAAATGAGCAGGCATCAGCAGAAGATTACCCGATCGGAACGGATCCCGAAGGTTGCTCTGTTTGCCGGTAACAAACTGGATGGACCTATTACCATCGAAGTGCCTCCCATCAATAAGAACCTTAACTATTGGTATGTAGGAGTGGGGTTGAAGTATAATTTCTCTTCTCTGTTTAAGGCTGACAAGGCCGTTGCCCGGGATAAGTTTGCCATCCGGCGGAGTACAGAGCAGTATGAAGATGCCAAAGAGCAAACCGAACTGGCCGTCAATGCAGGACAGGTGAAATATCTGGAAACTTATGTGGAACTGAATACCCAGCGGAAAAGTGTGGAACTCGCCAATCTGAACTATGCCGTTATCCGTGACCGTTATAAAAATGATATGGCACTGATCACCGATATGCTGGATGCCAGTAACTCAAAACTTGCTGCCGAGGTGCAACTGGTAAATGCACAGATCAATATTGTATTTAATTATTATAAACTTCTGTATATCTCCGGAACTATCTAAAATCAATCGTTATGAATAAGAAAACTAAAAAACTGGCGTTTAATATCTCTGTTATTATCGTGTTGCTTCTGGCTCTCGGTTGGGTCTGCTCTCGTTTTATCCATTGGGGAAACGTGGAGTTTACGGACAATGCACAGGTGCGTCAACACATCGTACCTGTCAACTGCCGGGTACAGGGTTTCATCAGGAAAATCTATTTTACGGAGTATCAGACGGTGCATAAAGGTGATACACTGGCCTTGATAGAAGATGCCGAGTTTCGTTTCAGACTGGCACAGGCAGAGGCTGATTATCAGAATGCCTTATCGGGTAAGACCGTGATGACTTCGTCCATCCATACCATCCAGAACAATATTTCCGTATCCGATGCCAGCATTCAGGAGGCTAAAATACGTATGGATAATGCCGGACGCGAATATAAACGTTATCAGAACTTGTTGGAACGAGATGCCGTTACCCGTCAGCAATACGATGCGGTGAAAACAAATTTTGAAGCATCGAAAGCACGTTACGAACTGTTACTTCGTCAGAAAAAGTCGACAGCACTCGTCAAGCAGGAGCAGACGGAACGTCTGGAACAGACCGAAGCCGGTATAAAACTGGCAGAAGCAGCTCTGGAAATAGCCAGGTTAAACCTTTCGTATACAGTGATTACGGCTCCTTGCGACGGAACTACCGGACGAAAAGAGATTCGGGAAGGTGTATTGGTACAGCCCGGACAAACATTGGTCAATCTGGTAGACGAAAACGATAAATGGGTGGTTGCTAACTATAAGGAAACCCAAACAACCCATATTGATGAAGGTTATCCGGTCGATATTGAAGTAGATGCTATTCCCGGAGTCGTGTTTAAAGGGGTGGTAAAATCTGTTTCGCAGGCAACGGGGGCAAGTTTCTCTCTTCTTCCGCAGGATAATTCTGCAGGCAATTTTGTGAAGGTAGAGCAGCGTATTCCCGTACGTATCGAGTTTTCGGACGGAAACAAACCCGAAGATATGAAGCGCCTGCGTGCCGGAATGAATGTGGAATGTGTGGTAAACTATTAAAGTATGCATGAAATAACTCCTTTTGCCATTCCGGCAATGCGTGATTTTGTACCGGAGAAGCTGAGGCCGTGGATTGTAATCCTCTTTGTTATCATCTTCCAGTTCTCCGGAGGTGTCTATCTGGCCGCAGTCAGTGAGATGGTCGGCTCGACGGCATTGATGCAGGAAGATATTATGATGGCGGGTTATGCTTCTCTGGTAGGGATGTCGCTGACGTTTGCCATCATGTTCCGTCTGAAGTTCCGTTTTCCCTCGAAAACCACTTTCCTGACATGTGGTATTGCCATTATTTTGTGTAATCTGATATGTATGTATACCCGCAGTGTACCGCTATTGGTGACGGTTTGTTTCTTTGGTGGAATTTTCAGGATGTGGGCTACCTTTGAATGTAACTCTACCATCCAGCTTTGGCTTACCCCTCAGAGAGATCTTTCTGTCTTCTTCTGTTATATCTATCTGTTGGTGCAGGGCTGTCTTCAACTGTCAGGACTGATAACCGTTTATACTGCTTTCTGGATTAAATGGGAATATATGCATTGGTTGATTATTGCTTTATTGCTGCTTGTGATGATAGCGACTATGATTCTGTTCCGCAATTACCGTTCGATGCCAAAGTTACCTCTCTTCGGCATTGACTGGCTGGGCGCTTTGATGTGGGGGATTGTGATTTTATGCATAATCTTTGTCTGTGTGTATGGCGAACATTACGATTGGTATGAGTCAGTCTACATTCGGGTGGCAACCGTGGGAGGAATAACAGTCCTGTTATTGAACCTGTGGCGGGCTTCTTTCATTCGTCATCCGTTCATTGCGTTGGCTACCTGGCGGTTTAAAGCGGTTTATCTCACATTTCTGCTTTACATTGTTGTCGATATCTTATTGGCACCTTCGCATTTGTTTGAACATATCTATATGGAAGTTGTGCTTGGTTATGATTCTTTGAATGTGATTTCGCTCAATTGGATGTTATTATTGGGAACGGTTGTAGGCAGTGTTTTTACGTTTTATTCCTTTTCCCGCCGCAAATGGTGTTATCGGACGATGACCGTCATTGCATTTCTTGCTATCACCGGTTATTTGATGATGTTTTATTTTACTATCGACTACGGCTTGTCCAAGGAGGTTTTGATGCTTCCTCTTTTTTTGCGTAGTTTCGGATATGTGATCATTGCCATTTGTTTTATTACAGCACTTTCACGTGTGCCGTTTCAGAACTTTTTTGAAGCGGTGTCTGTCCAGGCGTTTGTCAGTGCCAGTTTTGGTGGAGCACTCGGTGCGGCCGTTCTCGAGCGAGCCTTGAGTGTGGTGATGAAGAAGAATACGATGTTGCTGGGCAGTGAACTGGATGCAGTTCATCCACAGGCAAGCCACATCCCTTTAGGGCAACTATCCGGGATCTTACAACAACAGGCCCTGATGGTTTCCATGAAAGAGCTGTACGGATGGCTTACGCTGATCAGTCTGTTTTGCCTGATGCTGTTTTGGATCAGTCATAATTCTGTTCGTCCGCTCCATGCCTTGCATCCCAGATACCGGGTGATACGTCGTTATATCAAGCACGAATTGAGGGCTGTTAAACGATAGGGGCATTTATACTTTTTATCTTTATATATTCAGAGTTGAGCCCCTGTCCGGAATATACTGGACAGGGGCTCACTGTTATTTGTTTCTATATTAAAAATCTGATCTGATTCAGAGGATCGTATATCTCTGATTATTAGTTATCTGATTCAGTATCCTATGGTATTTGCAATATTCCATTTTATAACAGTTCCGATAGCGGATATTTATCCTATTATCCATTTACTGCCCGGGATGAATGAGATGATCTTTGCAGTTACGAAGCAGCAGATGAATGTACTGACAGCGATACATGGTATGGCAGCGACAGTAGGAAGTGCCAGTGTATGTTTGAACACTGTAGCCCATAACCCGAGCCAGAATATGTGCATAAGATACATGCCATAGCTGAGTTTCGATATTTCTGTAATGAGCCGTGGGGCTTTTTGACTGTTTATACATGTAAAAAGAAGGAATGTACCCGCTGTGAGAAGTACACAGTTGATTGTGCAGAAAGCCCATCCTATTTCTATTTCGGGTGTAGGGAGAATTTCTCCGGGTATGGCTTGGACATAGAAAGAGTAGATGGTTAATATTGCTCCGGCGACCATTGAAATAATTCCTACAGTGAGACGTTTGGAACGGTTCCAAGTGAGATGGACATGTATGTAATGTGCCAGTACAAGATAGCCCAAGTAACCTGAGAAGTACCACAACATGTGGTATTCGTTCCAAAAACATTGTCCCCATACTTCACCGCACCAACGGTTTAGATAGGGTATACATGTTGATAATAAGAACAATCCGATGAAGAAACGTTCTTCTTTTGCCGTGGCTTTTTTCAGCCATGGCGATATTATGGGTATGAATAAGTAAAGGCTGATCAGAGGGTACATGAACCACAGGTGTCCGGCCAGTGTCGGGAAGTTCAGGAATATCCGTGACAGATCTTTTAAGGAGGTTTCTTCATTTAGCTGCCCCCATAACATTGGCAGGGTACTGTATAGTATCATGAAGATGAAAAATGGTGGTACGATGCGGATGAAGCGTTGGCGGTAGAATTGCCATGTGGTCTGTCCTTCTTTCATCGGCGCAAGAAGAAAGGCTGAGACAATCATGAACAGCGGCACGGCCATGCGTGAAAAGCCATCGTAGACAGCTACCCATAGCCGGTCTGCTTCACTGGGTAGATAAGACTGTGGTCCGGCCATATCTGTGGATCCGGCGGCACCGTAGAAATTTTCACTGGCGTGTACGATCATAACGAGGAAGCACGCGAATACGCGTACATAATCTAAAAAAACAATGCGTTTCATTTTTGTTTGAGTTTTCTTGTTAATAAGACGATTTTTATTTTGTGTTTTTATGCGAAGTATCCATTTATAGTGGACATACCCCGTTTATTTTCCGGATGCTGTTTTATTTGGGGCAAAGATAGAAAAAAACTTGAGATACTGAGTAATATGTGGAAATAATCAGGGGAATTGCATTGAATATTCAACGTTCTGCTTTTTCTCTATTTGCAGTGTAGGTGTTGTAACGGTGAAAATGGGAATCAAACTATCAGATAAAAAGAAAAGGAGTTAAGTTTGATTCTTAACTCCTTATTTCATTCAATTCGTCGGGATGACAAGATTCGAACTTGCGACCACACGCCCCCCAGACGCGTACTCTACCGGGCTGAGCTACATCCCGAATTGCGAGTGCAAAAGTAGAATTTTATTTTTAATAAGCAAAATATTCGGATGATTTATTTCTCCTTTATAGCATTTTTCATGCTCAGAGAGTAGAGTCTTTGGGTGAAACGATCCATTAACATTGTTAATCTGAATATGAGATAATAAAACTCTTCTTTGCAAAAGATTTGTTCCTTGACGTTAGAGAACAAGTCTTTTATCAACCAAACCTTTGTTTTAACATTGTGTTAAAACAAAGGTTTGGGGAACAGATCACTATCCATTTAAATGATTAGTTAATAATGCATTATACTAACATGTCCTGATACCCCTTGGGATTGTTAAGGCGGGTGGTCATTCGTATTAGTTGTGATTTTCGCAACCTGCCGATTCGTCTTATGCTTCTTATGTGGTACTTCATTTATTCATGCTCGGAAGTGGATACCTCTGTCACGATGCCTGCTTTACATACCCATGCACTCCCGATAGAAGTCGAACATTTCGAAAATAGTATCTTTGTCCGTTGTCTGGTTGATACTGATATCGCCGATTTCTTTCAGAAGCGTGAAGTTTATGACACCTGCATTGTTTTTCTTATCATGTTGCATGAATCCGTATAGACGTTCGTACTGTTTGCAGTCGAATGTGAAAGCGCCATAATTATCTTTTATGAATTGGATGGTCTGACGCATCTTGTCTTTCGGAAAACCGGTTTTTAAATGTGACAGATAGAGTTCGCAAACAATTCCCCAGGCTACGGCGTACCCGTGGAGGACCGGACGGTTCTCGGCAAGAGCCAGGCTTTCAAAAGCATGTCCTACGGTATGTCCCAAATTCAACGCTTTGCGGATACCGTGTTCAAACGGGTCTTGCTCTACTATATCTTCTTTTACTTGTACGGAACGTCCCACCAACTCTTTCAGGTATCCATAGTCCATCTTTTCCGTATCGAATGCGAGTAGTTCCGCCCAGTGAGCAGTGTTACTGATCAGTCCGTGTTTCAGCATTTCGGCATAGCCGGAAAAGAAATTGTGTGCATCGAGTGTACGGAGGAACTCTGTTTCGATTAATACACTGGATGCCGGTGCAAAGGCACCTATCTCGTTTTTCAACCCGTTAAAATTGATTCCGGTTTTTCCGCCTACAGAAGCGTCTACCATCGCCAGCAGGGTAGTGGGAATATTGATGTAAGCGATGCCGCGTTTGAATGTGGCAGCGGCAAATCCGCCTAAGTCAGTCACCATTCCACCTCCGAGATTGATAAGGAGTGAGTGGCGGGTAGCACCTTTTTCACTTAACACTTGCCAAACGGAGGCCAGTGTTTCAAGTGTTTTATGAACGTCTTCGGCTCCGATAGTGATTTCAACCGCATCTTTCAGGAACGGCAGATTCATCAGTTGTGACAGACAGAGACGGTGAGTATGATCGTCGGTGAGAATGAACAGGCGGTCGTGTGGGCAGTTTTCGACGGCACGTCCTATACTGCTTTCCAGATTCTCGCAAAGAATGACTTCTTGTTTACTCATAATGGTTCGATGTTTTTTTATATACTGCAAAGATAGGGGTTCGGAGATAAATATTGAAACTTAGCACTTAAAAATGTAAAACATAGAGTTTCGTTTATGAGAAAAAGCTATCTTTGTGACATTAATTTTAGATAAAATGAAAGCATTATTACCTGTATTCTGCCGTCCGTTAGGATATGTGATTCTTTTTGTATCGTTATTCATTCCGTTCCTGTTAGTGATGCAAGGAATGGTGACAGACAGTAACCTGTTATTCTATAAGGAATGCACCAAGCTGCTGATGATGTTGGGAGCAGTGATGATTCTCTTTGCTTTATCGCGTAATGAAGGGCGTGAAACGGAGATTATACGGAACAAGGCGACTCGTAACGCCATCTTTTTGACAGTACTTTTTTTATTTGGGGGGATGCTTTATCGGGTAGCAACGGGAGATATCATGACAGTTGATACTTCTTCCTTTCTTATTTTCCTCATTATCAATGTGCTCTGTCTTGAGTTTGGTATGAAAAAGGCACAAGTCGATAAAATCTTTAAAAGATAATCGTGTTTAAATTAAACCTTTTGCCTTAAAGGTTGTCAAACAAACGATTGTTATTATTCAACCTACAGGCAAATGAAGAAACTATTGATCTGGATGGTGTTGCTGCTGACAGTTACCCTATCCACTTATGCGCAAAACAAAATTGTAACCGTATCGGGCCGTGTAATAGAGGCCGGTACGAAAGAACCGGTCGAACTCGCTGCCGTGCAGTTATTATCTCTCCCCGACAGTGCTCAGGTAGCGGGTATGACCACTTCAGCACAAGGCTACTTCTCTTTATCCAAGCAGAAACCGGGAAAATATCTGCTTAAAGTATCTTTTATCGGATACATCACAAAAGTTATCCCCGTTCAGTTAACGGCTAATGTTCCTGCCAAAAAGATGGGAAATATCGAATTGGCAACCGATGCTGTTATGCTTAAAGAAGCAGTTGTGGTGGCCGAAGCTCCGCAGGTGACGGTAGTAGAAGATACGTTGATGTATAATTCCAGTGCTTATCGTACGCCTGAGGGTGCTATGTTGGAGGAGTTGGTTAAGAAGCTTCCGGGTGCTGAAATAGATGATGATGGTAATGTCAAAATCAATGGGAAAGAACTGAAAAAAATTATGGTCGACGGTAAGGAATTCTTTGGTGGAGACGTAAAAACCGGTTTAAAGAATCTTCCTGTAGACATGGTCGATAAGTTGAAAACTTATGATAAAAAATCAGATTTGGCACGTGTGACGGGTATTGACGATGGCGAAGAGGAAACGGTGCTTGACCTGACCGTGAAGAAAGGAATGAATCAGGGATGGTTTGGCAATGCAGATCTGGGAGCCGGTACTAAGGACCGTTATACCGGACGAATGATGCTGAACCGCTTTATTGATAATACTCAGTTTTCGATTATTGGTTCGGCAAACAATGTAAACGACCAGGGTTTCTCCGGTGGAGGTGGAGGGCCGCGCTGGCGGAGCAACAATGGCTTGAATGCCACTAAAATGTTAGGAGCTACCTTTGCCACTCAGACCAACAAGATTGAACTGGGAGGTAGTGTACGTTATAATTTCCAGGATGGAGATATTTCGAGTATCAACTCTTCCGAACGCTTCCTTCAGAATGGCAATTCATATTCTAATTCGAATAATAAGAACCGGAATAAGGGGACAAACGTGAATGCCGACTTCCGTATGGAGTGGAAACCGGATACGCTGACAAATATTATTTTTCGCCCGAATTTTTCTTATGGAAGAACCAACAATGCTTCTCTCTCGGAGTCGGGAACCTTTAATGAAGATCCTTTCAATCTGGTGGCAAATCCGAATGATTATCTGAATTTTGACAATCTTTCCGATGATCCGCTGAAAGATATCCGTGTAAATGCTACCAACAGTGCTTCGCTGTCCAAGGGGAATAGTCTGTCGGGAAATGCCACTTTGCAGGTTAACCGGAAATTGAATAATAAAGGACGTAACCTGACTTTCCGTGGGGTTTTCGGTTATGGTGATAATGATAACGACCAATATACGCAATCCGAAACACGTTATTACCAATTGTTGAATCATTTGGGGGGTGACTCCATCTTGTATCGTAATCAGTATATTACAACTCCTACACACAATTATAACTATACGGCACAAGTGACTTATAGCGAACCGATTGCAAAGGCTACTTTCTTACAATTCAGCTACCAGTTCCAGTACAAATACAGTAAAAGTGACAAGACCACGTTCGATTTACTGGATTATCCCGATTGGACTATCGGGGGGACTCTTCCTTCCGGATACGAAGCTCATGCAGTGGACAGCTTGAGTAAGAATGCCGAATATCGTTACTATAACCATGATGCTTCAGTGGGTTTACGCTTCATTCGTCAGAAGTATCAGTTGAATGTAGGTATGTCTTTCCAGCCGCAGAATTCCACTTTGTCCTATAAAAAGGGAGACTATATGATTGATACGACACGTACTGTGTTTAACTTTGCACCGAATATGGATTTGCGCTTCCGTTTCTCAAAGGTGAGTCAGTTGCGCTTTACCTACCGGGGACGTAGCAGTCAACCTACTATGGAGAATCTGTTACCTATAACCGACAACTCAAACCCATTGAATATCCGTATGGGTAATCCCGGGTTGAAACCTTCTTTTGCACATACGATGCGTTTATTCTACAATACATACAATGCAGAGAAACAGCGTGGAATTATGACCCATTTCAGCTTTACTGCTACACAGAACAGTATCAGCAATAGTACTCGTTATAATGAAGAAACCGGTGGTTTGATTACGCGTCCGGAAAATATTAACGGTAACTGGAATGCTTTTGGTTTGTTCGGTTTCAATACAGCTTTGAGGAATAAGAAGTATACGATTAATACTTTTACCAACATCAACTATCAGAATAATGTAGCGTTCCTCTACAATCAGGATACGAAAAACAATGATAGAAATACAAGTACCGGTTTGATGTTGGGCGAGAGGGTTACAGGCTCTTATCGTAATGACTGGTTCGAGTTTTCGTTGAATGGTTCAATCAATTATACAGCAGAACGTAATAAACTCCGTCCGGAGAATAATCAGGAACCTTATACATATTCTTATGGAGCAAGTACCAATATAACGATGCCCTGGAAGATGACCTTGGCTACTAACATCACTAATCAAAGCCGTCGTGGTTATCGTGATTCGAGTATGAATCGTAATGAACTGATCTGGAATGCACAACTTGCGCAGTCGTTGCTGAAAGGTGCAGGTACTATCAGTTTTGAAGTATATGATATCCTTAGGCAGCAGAGCAACATCAGCCGTTCGTTGACAGCCGATATGCGTTCGGTATCCGAATATAATGGTATCAATAGTTACTGTATGGTACACTTCATTTATCGGCTGAATATCTTTGGTAGTAAAGCGGCCCGTGAAAAGATGATGAATAGCGGCGGACGTAGAGGATTTGGCGGACCCGGCAGAGGTCCCGGCGGTTTTGGAGGCGGACGTCCTCATTTTTAATAAAAGACTGACCTGATAACTCCCTCCGGATAGATTGCAAAATCTCTTTAATTTTGCATCTGTTCGGAGGGATTGTCGTTTTGAATCGGGACAGTTGTTGTTCGTATCCGATATTTTCCATACATTTGTTGTTTGTATAATACGCGGAGGGTGAATATGATAGATTGGAACTACATAGCAAGCGTAATAGCTACCGTTGCTTTTGATATTATTTATTTCGGGGCTATTATCGGTACGATTGTCATCGTGATTCTCGACAATCGTAATCCGGTAAAGACAATGGCATGGATTCTGATCCTTATGTTCCTTCCGGTTGTAGGGTTGGTTTTCTATTTCTTTTTCGGGCGTAGCCAGCGGCGTGAGAAGATTATCGGTAAGAAAAGTTACAATCGATTGCTCAAAAAGCCGATGGCAGAGTATCTGGCACAGAACTGCTGTGAAACGCCGAAAGAATATGCCCGTCTGATACAACTGTTTCAGAACACGAACCAGGCCTTTCCGTTCGAAGGAAACCGGGTGGATATTTATACTGGCGGATATTCTAAACTTCAGGCTTTATTGCGAGAGCTGCAAAAGGCCAGATTCCATATTCATATGGAATATTATATCTTTGAAGATGATCCGGTGGGGCGTCTGGTGCGTGATGTATTGATAGAGAAGGCACGCGAGGGAGTTGAGGTACGTGTGATTTATGATGATGTAGGGTGCTGGCACGTTCCTCATAGATTTTTTGAAGAGATGCGTGATGCCGGAATTGAGGTGCGGAGTTTTCTGAAAGTACGTTTTCCCCTATTTACGAGTAAGGTCAACTATCGTAATCACCGAAAGATTGTAGTGATAGACGGTCGTATCGGATTTGTAGGAGGAATGAATCTTGCCGAACGTTATATGCGCGGTTTCTCTTGGGGAATTTGGCGGGATACGCATATAATGCTTGAAGGAAAGGCCGTACATGGTCTGCAGACTGCCTTTTTGCTGGATTGGTATTTTGTAGATCGTACCTTGATTACGGCTTCACGTTATTTTCCTAAGATAGAGGCCTGTGGCAACTCTTTGGTACAGATTGTAACGAGTGAACCGATTGGACCTTGGAAAGAAATCATGCAGGGATTGACGGTTGCCATATCCGGTGCCAAGAAATATTTCTATATGCAGACTCCTTACTTCCTGCCTACCGAACAGATACTGGTTGCTATGCAGACTGCGGCATTAGCCGGGGTAGATGTTCGGTTGATGTTGCCTGAACATGCAGACAACCGAGTGACGCACTTAGGTTCCTGTTCTTATCTGGCAGATGCTTTGCGGGCAGGAGTCAAGGTCTATTTTTATAAAAAGGGATTCCTGCATTCCAAATTGATGGTTTCAGATGATATGCTTTCAACCGTGGGGTCTACCAATCTCGATTTTCGCAGTTTCGAACACAATTTTGAAGTAAATGCCTTTATGTACGATATGGAGACTGCCCTACAAATGCGGGAGATCTTTTTACAGGATCAACGGGAAAGTACCCAGATCTTCTTGAAGAACTGGGAGAAGCGTTCCTGGAGGCAGAAAGCGATGGAGTCTGTAGTCCGTTTGCTCGCTCCTTTGCTGTAAAGTGTATCTTCTGCAGTTTATCTGAAAAAAGAGAAGTTTACACTACCGTATACTCTTCTTTCAATGAAATGGGGATTATCCTCAAAGTTATTCTTTTTGCCATGCTCCAGGACAAAAAGTCCGTTTTCTTTCAACATATTGTTTTCGAAAACCAGATCCGGGATTGTTTCCAGTTCTTTCAGTTCATAAGGAGGGTCGGCAAAAATAAAGTCGAATTGCTCATGACTGCCATTAATGAATTTGAATACATCTCCACGTATAGGCAGGCATTTATCCGTCTGCACTTCCTCCATTATTTTACTGATAAAAGCATGATGGGCACCATCTTTCTCTACACTGATGACACGGTCGCAACCGCGCGACACCAGTTCAATGCTGATGCTGCCTGTACCGGCAAAGAGGTCAAGGGCAACAATGCCGTCTTCGAAGTCCATGTAGTTGGATAAAACGTTAAACAGATTTTCTTTGGCAAAATCTGTTGTGGGACGTGCTTTGAATGTTCTGGGCACATCAAATCTTCTTCTTTTATATATTCCGCTGATTACTCGCATGTTAATAAGGCTTGCATGTCAATATTGCTTGCAGGGTTCATTATGAATACTTGTTGAATGTATTTACGTAACTCCTGCGTCAGTTTTTCTTTATCGTCAAATACACCTGTCAGGTGAAGTTCGTCTCGCTCCTGGTCGAAATTCAGTTGTTTCCAAAGATAGAGGAGATAGTAGATTCGGTCATCTGTTTTGCGACATTCAAATGAATTGGCAAGAAGCAGATGTCCGCGTTCGTAACAGAAAAAGTCGATGGCATTGTGGCGGATAGAGGCATATATCTTTTTACTGTTGCCTAATCTGCTTTTTGCTGAAAAATATTCTGCTAATGGGGCTGCCTGTGAATAAAATCTTGCCTCAGGGTAGTGATCGGACAAGAATTGATAAGTGCTTTTGTCCATACCGAAGATGACTACGGCATTATTCTTTTTTAAAATATTGTATTTTACCGTTTCATTTTCTTTGGGAGTGTGGTTGTGGTAGAATACCATTTCGGACTGATCATCCTCAAACAGTTCAAGGGGGATTAGTGTGAAACGTTTGTCCGCTATCAGGATGTTTACCCGTTTGTAAGTATGATTCAGAAAGTTCAATTCACGAAAAGCCTTTTTTAGGTTGGCTGTAAGAGATAATGAAGGCTCGACCTCTTTCTCAAAGAAAGAGAGCGAACTATCGTGAATCGGATTGTAGATAGAAAAAGAAAATCCATCCGTACTAAGACGGATGGACAATGTATATTGTTCCGATTTACTAAAGTCAATCGTTTCTGCAATTGCTCTATCGGGCATATTCGGATTATTCCCAGTTACCTGCGCCGTTGTTCGGAGTGTCAATAGAACCTACCATCAAGCCTGGATATTTACCCAGTTTAACCTGAACGTCTTTCAAGTTTGCAATTTGTTGCTTGTCAAGTCCGTTGAGGTATACATCATACGGAGTGTTAGCCTGGAACAGGAAGATAGGAGCTCCTGATTTAGTTGTATCGTTTCTGGTGTACATTTCAAACTGTGCACCGCCACCAAACGGAACGTATCTCAAAGAGTCTGCATTGAATGATTTATCATAAATGGTATCTGTTACGGCAACCCATATTGTATCACGTTTAAAGCCCATCAAACCGGCAGCTTCAACTTCTTTCCAGTTGTTAGTCTTTTTAGCCTTGTTGATTATAGCCATAGCTTTCTTTTCAGTCATACCGTCTTCCAGTTGTTTGTCGCTCAATACACCTTCTTTAGATACGAAAGGTATTTTTTGTGTCTTAACGAAATCGATCAGTGTGTCAAAGCTTGCAGTGTACTGCTTGTAGATATTACGATATTCTGCCTGAGCTTTACGAATATCGATCAAGCGGGCAACAACTGCTTTGTCTCTGTGCTTTTTAGCATTTTCGAAGTTGATAGGACCCATGATGCTGGCATAGCAAATGTAAACCAAAGCAATTACGCATAGACCTAGTACGATATTAAATACTGTTTTCATGATAAATATGTTTTTTTTAGTTTATATTCGTAGCGCAAAAATAAAATAAATAAATCTAATTAACGATAGTTCTTGTAACTTTTTTCTCGTACAAAAATGATAAATAACTATTTAGAGCGGCAAATTAAGGAAAATTTTTCTTATCAGCCAACTTTTGAGCAAGAAATAGCTGTAAAATCTCTTTCAGAGTTTCTACTTTCTACGGCTAATGAGACGGTTTTTGTGCTTCGTGGATATGCAGGAACCGGAAAGACTTCTCTTGTCGGAGCCTTGGTGAAAGCGATGGATAAGTTACAACAGAAATCGGTATTGCTGGCGCCTACGGGGAGGGCAGCTAAGGTATTTTCTGCTTACGCGGGACATCCGGCTTTTACCATTCATAAAAAGATATACAGACAGCAGGCATTTTCGAATGAAGTAAGTAATTTTTCAATCAATGATAATCTTACCACTCATACATTATATATTGTAGATGAAGCTTCCATGATTTCGAATGAAGGCTTGTCGGGATCTATGTTTGGTACGGGGCGGCTTTTAGATGATCTGGTCGAGTTTGTTTATTCCGGTGCAGGATGCCGTTTGCTGTTGATGGGAGATACAGCCCAGCTGCCTCCGGTAGGGGAAGAGCAAAGTCCTGCACTTGTTACAGAGGCATTGAAAGGATACGGACTGAATGTGACAGAGGTCGATCTGACACAAGTGGTGCGTCAGGTACAGGCATCTGGTATATTATGGAATGCAACCCAAATACGCCGGTTAATTGCTGAAGAGGAGTGTTACTCGTTGCCTAAGATAAAAGTGAGTGGATTTCCGGATATAAAGGTAGTGCCCGGTGACGAGCTGATTGAGACCCTGACCGGATGTTACGAAAAAGATGGCATGGACGAGACGATTGTGGTATGTCGTTCCAATAAGCGGGCCAATATATATAATAAAGGTATACGTGCCCAGATTCTTTACCGGGAAGATGAACTGAATACGGGTGATTTGCTAATGATAGCGAAGAATAATTATTACTGGACTGAGAGGTATAAAGAAATGGATTTCATAGCGAACGGAGAGATTGCCGTGGTTCGCCGGGTGAGACGTACTCGTGAACTGTATGGTTTTCGGTTTGCCGAAGTGGTTCTTTCATTTCCGGATTATAATGATTTTGAAATTGAAGCAAACTTGTTGCTGGATACACTCCATTCGGATGCCCCTGCCTTGCCCAAAACAGAAAATGACCGGCTTTTTTATTCCGTACTTGAGGACTATGCGGATATTACTGTCAAGCGGGAGCGAATGAAAAAGATGAAAGCAGATCCGCATTACAATGCTTTGCAGGTAAAGTATGCTTATGCAGTGACTTGCCATAAGGCACAGGGCGGGCAGTGGCTGAATGTTTTTCTCGATCAGGGGTATATGTCGGATGAATATCTGACGCCGGATTATTTCCGCTGGTTATATACGGCTTTCACACGTGCATCGAAGACACTCTATTTGGTGAATTATCCGAAAGAACAAATAGAGTGACAGGAGTATACATAAAAACAGGGAACCCATCTCGGGCTCCCTGTTTCTCTTGTGTAACCTAATCTATTGTCAGTGCATGAATATTAATCTCGTTGTTTAGCGGAAATTGTTTGGAGTAACGTAATTGCCTCCATCATCATTGGTGTCGGCTACGTCCCACCATAAACGAGTTCCTTGTGTATCTACATCTTTCGGACGGTTCGGGTTGGACACTTCACTGTCCGGGTATCTCAGGCGTTTGATGAACTTGCCGTTTGCGACTTCACCCCCTGAGTTGTTGCCTCCTTTAGGTGTTTTCATGTAGCGGGGATAGTCTGTACGGCGGAACTCTGCCCACCCTTCATTACCATTCGGATATACGGCAATCCATTTCTGAGTGATGATCTGCTCCAGTTGTGCTTCTCTGTCACCACTCTTGAAAGCTTGTAATCCTTTCAGTCCTTCCATATACTTGTTGATCTTCTCCTGACCTTCTTCGTCAGCGCCAATCTGATAGTAGTTGAAGGAAGCTTCGATGCCTTCCTTATATAATTGTTCAGCTGTTCTATTTGCACCTGCCCATCCGCGGAGAGCGGCTTCTGCCCGAAGGAATAAACTCTCGGAGTAACCCAGCCATACAATTTCACGTGCGTAGCACCACCAATGTTTACGGTCGAGTTTCTTCTGGTCTTGCTTGATGAATACGCGACTCGGAGAATAAGTGGTTGTATAGCTACCTCCCAATGAAGTTTCACCATTTTCACAACCATTGAAATCTTTCGTCATATCCTCTTTGGGTTCGGTTAGATTAAGATTTTCAAGGGCAGTCGGCCTCCACCACAAGATTTCGCAACGCGGGTCGAGAATGGTGGATTGTTCTTTGTAAGCTCTTTCCATTTCTTTGGATAACACTACGTTGGCACTCCAGTTGTACAGAAGTGTGTAGATGTTTTCGTTGCCACCCGTTATGTATGAATACTTGGGAGTCTGCTTCATGTTGTCGTCATCGTTTTGCATCAATCCGGCAGGATCAGTCATTGCTTTCTCACCCTGTTCTTTAGCCAGTTGAGGATCTACATTCGATACACGCAGTGCCAATCGTAAGCGAAGGGTATTGGCAAAACGAAGCCATTTGTCTTTGTCACCTCCAAAGCACTTATCGTTTTCACCCAAGCTGTATTGTGCGGCAGATGGGGTGTTATGGAGTGCAGTGATGGCTTGGTCGAGCATCTTAAAGATAACGTCATATACATCTTTCTGATCCATATACTTCACATTTTCGTCTGTAGGCATTGCACCCTTTACGTAGTATTCCAATGGAATGGCTCCATAAGTGTCTGTTTGCATAGAGATCAAGAATGCGTAGTAGATGCGGGTGATATAGAATGCGTTATGATAGCGTTCCTTTCCGCAGAACCAGAATGTTTTGATCAACTGGCTGTACTCTTCTACTGTACGATTATCGTAGAAGTGTTCCCAACGTTTTTTGGACCATCCGTCGTTATATCCGTAGGTAGGTGAGTTGGTTACGAATCCGCTGACATTGTTGGCAAAGTAAGCGGCGTAGATGTCATGGGTCAGATTGGTAGTAACCTGGTAGTCGTTATACACTCCTTCGTAAGTCAGGTTGGCAAATACTGAACCGATGGCACTTTCCGTTCCTTGAAGGCTCTTCAGCGCGCTTGGTGTCAGTTCGTAGTCAATATCGATTCCGTCGGGGGTGGCACCGATTATTTCCGGATCGTATACCGGCGCATAGGGGTCGGTATTCATTTCTTCGAAATCATTACATGCAGCCAGTCCTAAGAGGAGGGTGCACATGGCAAGTGATTTATATATTTTGAATTTCATACTATATCTTTATTTATAAAATTAGAAACCAAGGTTAACTGAGAATCCGAATGTACGGGTATAAGGTACGGCCATGAAGTCGATGGCCTGTGAGAACATGGTCGTATCGTAACCACCTTCAGGACTTGTTCCCGGAGTGTGTTTCAACAGATAAGCCAGGTTGCGTGCCACGAATGATACATTCAGCGAGTTGATCGGTGTCTTTTTCAACATGCTTTTAGGGAATGTATAGCCGATAGCCAATTCTTTCAGTTTGATGAAAGAAGCGTCATAGATAAAGTCTTCCGCGTTCAAAGCACCGTAATAGTTGGAAGCTGAAATCTTTTGGGTATTCGGTGTTCCGTCTTCATATACTCCGGGGAATATCATCATGAAGTTGTCGCTTTCACCACGATTCATGGTACGTTTGGCCATACCTGAGCCTGTAGCGTTCATTTCAGAAATAGAGATGATATCACCGCCGAACTTCATATCGAACATGGCCGATAGTGTAAAGCCTTTGTAGGTGAATGACGGAGATACGGACATCAGCAAGTTGGGTTGGATATTTCCGATGGGTTTTGCCAGGCGTTCGTCAGCGTCAGTAGTAGTCATAGGCAGACCGTTTTCTTTGTTGATGATGATGTTGCCCTGTTCGTCACGTTTGTAAAGGGTCTTAGCATAAATTTCACCCAGTTTATGACCCGGACGTGCACCTACGTTGATCGGGAAGTTTGAGTCACCGTTGAAGTAGATGTAATCTACACCTTCAGCCAGTTTCTCTACGTTCGATACGTTTTTGGCCAGATTGACATTCAAGTCGAAAGAGAAGTCTTTCAGTTGTATCGGTGTCGAGTAAATCATCATTTCGAAACCTTTGTTGGTAATTAAACCTGCGTTTACCCATTTCCCACCACTCCAAGGAGCTGCGGCAGGTACTTTCATGATCTGGTTTTTTGTACGGCTGTAATAATAGGTAAAGTCAAATCCCAGACGGTTGTTGAGGAACTTCATATCCAGACCTGCTTCGTAGGATGAAGAGATTTCCGGTTTCAGTTGGTCGTTCATCTTCACGTTCGATTTGCTTGGGATCAGTTCACCCTTTTCGAACTTGAATCCGTAGGTGTTGTACAATTGATACGGATCTGTATCCTTACCTACTTGTGCTGCCGACAGACGTACTTTGGCAAAAGTTAACCAGCTTGGTAATGTCTTGTCCAGTGAACGAACAAAATCAGACACGACGAAACTCAAATTGGCAGACGGATAGAAGAAAGAGTTGTTCTTCTTTGGCAGTGTGGACGACCAGTCGTTGCGGGCGGTCAGGTCCAGTGACAGATACTCTTTCCAGGAGAGTTGTAGAGATCCGAAAACAGAGTTAGTAGCACGTTCATGGCCCGTTTCTCCCGCTGTGTTCAGCATATTGGCTGCATTGAAAATCCACTGTCCTTTATCTAGCATATTGCGTACACCGGCATTCAGTGACTCGTAGTTCTGGTACATGAAGTTACCGCCTACAGTGAAGCCCAGACGGAAATTGTCCGTCAACTGTTTGTCACCCATCAATACAATTTCCGCGTTCGATTCGAAGAAGTTCTGTTCTTCACGGTTCATTTCATCATCCGTGATATCTTTGATACTGCTTTCGCCGTTGATACCGTCACCTGCGTTAGTTTCTTCGATTCGGGTACGATAATAGTCGAATGCATACTTGGCGGATAGGTGCAACCAGTCGGTAAAGTTGATTTTCATTCCATAGTAACCGAAGGCTCTCCAACGTTCGTCAGAGTTGTGGCGTTGGTTCAGAACGTAATAAGGATTGCGGATACCGGCAGTAGGCCCTGTCCAGTTCACGTGTGCATTGTCGGCTGTGGAGTATTGTTTCAGATCGTCCAGACGGATATTGTTAGGAATACCCATCAATTGAGCGATGGCTCCGTATGTACCGAAATAGGGGCGGTCTTCTGCTTTGGTGCGTGAAAGTGAAATCTTTCCATCCATAGAAAGATACTTGTTCATTTCCATTCCGGCATTCAGGTCAAGGTTGATTCGGTTCAGTTTTTCGTTCGGGAATACGCCTTTGTTGTTTGAACTACCAAAAGAAGCGCGGAAATGTGATTTGTCTGTAACGTTACTTACAGATACATTGTGGTTCTGTGCGAAGCCGGTATCAAAATAATCTTTCAGTTTGTTTCCGTATTTGGAGAAAGCGTATGTGTCGCCGTTCCAGGCTTTCTGCATGCTTCCGTCCAATACCGGTCCCCAGCTTGAGGAGTCTGTCGGATCGTATTTCGCGTAATATTGAGATAGCGGATTCTTGTTCTCGTCCTGGGTCACAATGTGTCCCTGTCCATAGCGATCCTGCATCTCGAGGGTTTCGGCTACTTGACTCCAAGTGAAGTTACCACTATAGCGCACTCCGAAACCGTCTTTCTTGCTGCCTTTCTTAGTAGTAACCAAGATAACACCGTTACCGGCACGTGAACCGTAAAGAGCGGCGGCATTCGGACCTTTCAGTACAGAAATCGATTCGATGTCTTCGGGGTTGATATCGACGGAAGAACCACCGCGGTCAACACCGCCGTAGTAAGTAGCATCCGAGTTATTGTTATCGCTAAACGGCACACCGTCTACAATCCAGAGTGGTTGGTTGTTGTCAGCCAGAGAAGAGTTACCACGAATCGTGATCTTGGTAGAACCGCCAAGACCTGTACCGGCCGTGTTCATTTGCAGACCGGCTACTTTACCTTGCAATGCACTGGTAACCGAAGGGTCTCCGGTCTGGTTCAGTTGGTCACCTTTGATTTCCTGTACGGCGTATCCCAACATTTTCTTTTCACGTTTGATACCTAAAGCTGTCACAACCACTTCACTGATCATCTGGGTATCTTCACTCATGGTTACGTTCAGGATGCTTTCCTTTGCAGGCAGTACTTGTTGTTTGTATCCGATATAGGAGAATACGATTTCAGCTTTCGGATCGTTGACCGTCAGGGTGTATTTACCTTCCAAATCGGTAATGGCTCCTGTGCTGGTACCTTTTACGGATACGTTTACACCGATCAGTGCTTCGCCGTTGGCATCTACAACTGTACCACTGACCTGCCGTTTGACCGGGGTTTGTGCCGGATCCTGCTGTTTGGCAGCCTGAGACAGATAAACAATGTTATCTTCGATTTTGTATGTCAGGTTTTTGCCTTTAAGTGCAGCGTTCAGCAGTTGTTCCAGACTTACATTCTTTACTTCCAGATTCTCAATCGGCATGTTCGACGATTGATCGTCATAAAAGAATTGATACTTAGATTGGGATTGCACTGTCTTGATCACTTGCCCCAATGTAGTACGGGGAGTCGAAAATGTGAATTGTGCGAATGACCACTGAATAGGAGCAGCAGCCAAAAGAATAACCAGCGATGCTTTGAGCAGCTTGGGTCTTTGAAACAGAGTTTTGTTTTTCATTGACTATAATTAAGTTAATTAGTTAACTTTAAAAACATACAAGGTTTAAGCATGGTATTTATAATATAAATCAAGTGGCTTTTGTGCCCTTGATGTTAATAAAACAAGTATCCCGAAAGAAACACTTACTTCAGTTGCTAACTTTTTTGAGATTTATTTAGGAGGGACTTTCGAAGGGGGCTTTTCTCCCCTTTATTATGGGATGGGGCGACTCAGTTTAATGAGTAGGAGGATATTCAGCCTAATGAGTAGGGGCATTCCCATTGGGTTGAGTCGATCCACCATTTAAATGGAGGTGGATCGACTGCCTCTAAGACAAGTGGAGTTGCTTATTTCTCTTTTGAGAATGAATACGGAGCGTCTTCTTCGCTAATACCTCTGTTGAGATTAGGCTGTGATCCCATCTTGAACTCAAGGATTCCACCTTTCAGCAAATCGTCGTGCTTCAAATAGTTCCGTGATGATTCCTTTCCATTCATATGGAGCGATTCAATGTACAGGTTTTCTTTACTGTTATCCGGTGCATCTATCACGAGATTATTGCCGTTCTCAAAATGCAGAGTTGCCTTTTTAAAAAGGGGAGCTCCTAAGACATACTCGTCTGTACCCGGACATACGGGATAAAATCCGAGTGCGGAGAATACGTACCAGGCAGACGTCTGTCCGTTGTCCTCGTCACCACAATAGCCGTCAGGTCCCGGAGTATACATGCGGTCCATCACCTGACGAAGCCAGTATTGTGCTTTCCAAGGTTGTCCGGCATAGTTATACAGGTAAATCATGTGTTGTATCGGTTGGTTGCCATGCGCATAGTTGCCCATATTCATCACTGTCATTTCACGAATCTCATGAATCACCTGTCCGTAATAACTGTCATCGAACACCGGCGGAACGGCAAATACGGAATCGAGCATTGTGATAAACATCTTTTTACCTCCCATCAGATCGATCAGGCCTTGCGGGTCATGAAATACCGACCAGGAATAATGCCAACTGTTGCCTTCTGTAAAAGCATCACCCCATTTCAGCGGAGAGAACGGTGACTGGAACTGTCCGTTTTCATTGCGGCCACGCATCAGTTTGCTTTCTTTGTCGAATACATTCCGGTAATTCATGGCACGTTTGGCAAACTGTTCGATTTCTTTTTGGGGGCGGTTCAATGCTTTACCCAATTGATAGATACACCAGTCATCATAGGCATACTCCAATGTACGGGCGGTGTTCTCATTGATTTTCACATCATAAGGGACATACCCCAGTTTGTTGTAATATTGATAGCCCAGACGTCCGGTAGAAGAGACCTCCGGATGCACGTTTTTCGTACCGTGAATCAATCCCTCGTACAGGGTCTTCACATCATCTACCTTCACTCCTTTCAGATAAGCATCTGCCAGTACTGATGCCGAATTATTGCCAACCATGCAGCCTCTATGTCCGGGACTTGCCCATTCCGGGAAGAAGCCGCTTTCTTTGTACGTGTTGATGAGTCCCTCCTGTATCTCTTTGTTTACCGAAGGATACATCAGGTTCAGGAATGGGAACAAACAACGGAATGTATCCCAAAATCCGGTATCGGTGTACATATATCCGGGAAGCACCTGACCGTTGTAGGGACTATAATGAATCGGTTGACCGTCCGCTGTCAGTTCATAGAATTTACGGGGAAATAGGAGAGAACGGTAAAGACAGGAGTAGAATGTACGGTACTGATCCAGATTGCCGCCTTCTACTTCTATTTTGCCCAATACATGATTCCAGGCATCATTCCCTTTCTGTACCAGTTGTTCAAAGGAGTCGTTGCCTAACTCTTGCAGATTCTGAGTAGCTTGTTCGAAACTGATGAACGAAGAGGCTATGCGGGCATGTACGATCTCGCCTTTCCGGGTGCGGAAACCGATGACAGCTCCGGTATGATCGGCTTTCTGTTCCAGACTGCCTTCTTCCAGTTTTTTATCAGCGAAAGTGCCTTTGTAAGAGAAAGGCTTATCGAACTCGATGACAAAGTAATTTTTGAAGTTCTCGGGTACTCCGCCACTGTTACGGGTGGTATAGCCGATAATTTTATTTTCTTCCGGAATTACTTTTACGTAAGAACCCTTGTCGAACGCATCTACAACAACGTACGAATGCTCGTTTTCGGGGAAAGTGAAGCGGAACAGGACTGCACGCTCCGTCGGGGTCATTTCGGTCACGACATCATGTTCGGCCAAGTATACTTTATAATAGGCCGGAGTGGCAACCTCGCCTTTGTGACTGAACCAACTGGCACGTTTTTCTTCGTCAAACTCCGGTTTGCCTGTTATGGGCATGATGGAGAACTGCCCGTAATCGTTGATCCAAGGACTGGGCTGATGGGTTTGTTTGAATCCCTTGATTTTGTTGGCTGTGTACGTATATTGCCATCCGTCTCCCATCTTACCGGTTTGTGGTGTCCAGAAATTCATTCCCCATGGGCGGGCAATGGCGGGATAAGTGTTCCCGGTTGATAACTCGAAAGAGGACTGTGTTCCCATCAAGGGGTTAACATATTGGGTCCAGTCTTTGGCCTTAGCCATCAATGAGCAAGCTACAAGGCAAGCGGTCAAAAGAATTTTTTTCATGGTGTGAATAAGAGGTCCCGGAGACGTGTCAAATCTTGCCACAGAAGACACAGAGCAAAAGCAAAGTCATGGATGATTCATATGAACACTCCGTGCGACCCTGTGGTGAAAAGGCTTTTGATATAGCCCCGGACCTTTTTTATTAAATGAATATTATGTAATTTCTATCTACTATGATTACATGGGGCTGTGTTAAAACTCTTTTCACCACGGAGTAACACAGAGTATCGCAGAGTCTTTTTGCTAATAATCAGTAACTTAAATCACCTCTGTGCTACTCTGTGTTCTCTGTGGTGAGTTTTGACACACCCTCTCTGTTCCCTCTTCCTGAGAGAGATTAGGGTTGCGGTCGCCGATCTGTCATCTCAATTTCCAGTGTACTTCCCGCCACAATGTCATCATGTGTGAAGAAAGGCTTTTCCAGCGGTTCCCCGTTCAGCTTCATGCTTTTGATATACTTATTCTTTTTAGAGTTATTCTTGGCTATTACTATAAATTTCTTTCCATCAGGCAGATTGACTACAGCTTTGTCAAATGCAGGGCGTCCTATGGAATAAACCGGTTTACCGGGGCATACTTGATAGAATCCCATGGAGTTCAGTACATACCAAGCGGACATTTGGCCGCAATCTTCATTACCCGATAGTCCGTCTACGGTATTGGCATATTGACTGCGGTATACACTGTCCACCAATTCCTGAGTTCGCCATGGACGGTTCACGTAGTTGTACATGTGAATCACGTGATGGCTTGGTTCATTTCCATGTGCATATTGGCCGATCAGTCCGCTGATATCCGAAGAGATCGTTTCGCCCTCCAGTGAGGAGTCGGCGGTAAACAGAGAATCCAGTTTGCCGACAAAGGCATCTTCACCTCCCATCAGTTTCACCAAACCTTCGATATCGTGGGGGACAAACCAGGTCCACTGCCAGGCAGTTCCTTCGCAATAGTCGTCGTTGCGGTGAGTAGATGAACGTGGATTGAACGGAGTGCGCCATTCCCCCTTACTGTCCAGTCCCCGCATAAAACGGGTTTCCGGGTCGAAGTAGAATTCGTAAGCTTTCGCAAAGCGGGCATATTTATCCCGGGTGTCATAGTCATTCAGTGCATCGGCAAAGATTGAAATGCACCAGTCATCATAAGCATATTCCAATGCTTTGGCAACCGATTCGTTTTCGCGGTCGCATGGCACGTAACCGATCGAGTTTTTATAATATTTTGCTTTCGGCATCAAGTGAGGCAGCACCAGAGCAGGACATTTGATTCCTGTCGTATCATATTCAGCCGCACGCACACACGCACGATAAGCCTCCTGAATATCGAAGTTGCGGTCACCTTTCATATACGCATCTACAATAACAGGAACAGCATGGTAGCCAATCATTGTACCGGTATAATTGGAAGCCATGTCCCACATCGGGAAAATCCCACCTTCCTGTTGCTTTTTGATCAGAGAACGTATAAAGTCATTGTTCAGGTCCGGATCGATAATGGTCATTAACGGATGAAGTGCACGGAAAGTATCCCACAGTGAGAAGATGGTATACATCGGATTAAGCGTGTCACCTTGATGTACTTGTAGGTCCATGCCCAGATAGCGTCCGTCTACATCTGTAAACAGGTTTGGGCTGACGGCAGTGTGATAAAGTGCGGTGTAGAAAATGGTCTTATCATCCTTGTCATTCGTGGTGATATCTATCTTCGACAAAGTTTTGTTCCATGCTTTGCGTGCTTCCTTACGTACTCCGTCAAAGTCCCAATCGGGTATTTCTGCTTCCACATTTTTGCGTGCGCCTTCTATATCCACGGCGGATATTCCGACTTTTACAAATACTTGTTCGTCTTTTGCCGTGTTAAAGTGTAGCAGTGCTTTGCAGGTCGGCAGTAATTTACCTCCTTCGTCAAGCGCCATCGAGTCGGTTACCAGTGTGTAAGTGAAAGGTTTTGAGAATTTTGCATAAAAGTTGATGTATTGGTCGAAGGCCCAGTACATTGTTTTCTTTCGTCCACAAATTTCGGTAGGGCTGATGACTTCTATCTCCATCTCTTTATTGGTCTGTCGTTGCAGGCTATAGTCAAAATCGAGGATGAATCCGGCTTCTCTACTTTCTGGGAAAGTGTATCTGTGGATGGCTGCCCGTTTGGTTGCAGTTAGTTCGGCCTTTACCTGATAGGTGTCCAGGAAAACGGAGTAATAGCCCGGTTCAGCAGTCTCGTTCTGGTGTGAAAAGCTGGAAGCATAAGCCATCTTCTGGCTCTGTGAACCTGTTGGGAGATATTTTTGTTCGCCTACCGTAGGCATCAGCAGCACATCCCCATAGTCACAACAACCGGTTCCGCTCAGGTGGGTGTGTGAAAATCCGTTGATGGTAGAGTCTGCATAGTAATAGCCCGAACAAGCGTCCCACCCATCTATACGGGTGTCGGGGCTGGGTGAAATCATGCCATGGGGCAGGATAGCGCCCGGAAAAGTGTGGCCGTGTCCGCCGGTACCGATAAATGGGTTGACATAGGCTGCATAATCAGTCATGTCCGGCGAGTTTGTGCAGGAGTTCAGAGACAATAAGCCTCCTAAACATCCCGCCAGGAATGTTCTAAATCTCATGGTACTATATGTTTATTTTAATTAGTTGTTCACTTGTTACGTGAAGAAATAAAAATATTATCTCCCACGATCTTATAACTGATTGGTATAGAGTTGTCCAGCGATTGGAGTACAGACTCTATATTATCTTTCTTTTTCAGTACACCCGAATAAGTTTTGTCTGACTTTATATCGGGTGAGAGAATGATCTTCACATCATAAAAACGTTCCAGTGTCCGGGTGATAGCAAAGATATCGGCTTGTTCAAACGGAATCAGGTCGTTGTGCCATACGGCATCCAGTTTGGCATCTACCTGCTTCACTACCAGTCGGCGGGTTGTTTTATTCAGTTCGGCTTTTTGTCCCGGCGAAAGGATGATCATTCCTTCCTCATTGTTGCCTTTAACCTCTATTTCTCCTTCGATTAATGTCGCTTCCGCCAGTTTGTGGCTTTTGTCACACTTGAAGTTGAAAGTTGTGCCCAATACTTTGACGCGCATCGCTTCACTTTCTACGATGAAAGGACATTGGCGGTTTTTAGTGACTTCAAAGTAGGCTTCTCCGTCAAGGAATACATCTCTTTCGGTATCGGAGAACTCCCGTGGATATCTCAGCGTTGCCGACTGATTCAGCCATACCTTACTACCATCGGGCAGTACTATTTCCTTTACTTTTCCGTCCGTAGATGAAGCTGTTATCATATCCCGGGTGGGGTCAGCCTGGTAATATAAATATCCGCCTCCGGCACCGACCATCAAAGCCAGTATGATGATGGCTGCATATCGCATCCATTGGTGCATTCTGATAACCTTGCGGCTATGTGCCTCCTCCTGAGCCAGCTTTTTGCATAGTCGTGCTTCTGCCCGGGCTGTTCTTTTCTGATCCGGGAAGCTGTCGTGTCTGCCCAAATGATATACCTCCTCCATCCGGAAAAGTCGGCGGGCATTGTCATCTGATTCCTTGATCCAAGCGTTTACTCTGGCAAAATCTTCGTCAGAACATTCGCCCGTCAGATATCTCATCAATATTTCTTCGCTCAGATTATTCATCTTTTCTTTTTCATTATATAATAGAAACAACTAATTCTTTAAAAACACTTATCTATTTGATAAAAAATAATAGGAATAAAAGCCATAAATGGCTAAGACGGCTGCGTAAGAACTTCAGCGCCTTGTACATGTGGGCTTCTACCGTGCGTAAAGATACTCCCATTACGTCAGCTATCTCTTTATTTTTCATTTCGTGCAGGTAGCTCAGTTTGAATACCTCCTTACATTTGTCCGGCAGTTCATTGATGGCTTCGTAGATTTCGTTCCGCAATTCACGGTCTTCTATTCGCCGAATAACTTCGTTGTTGTCCGGTTGGTAGAATTCAGCCCGTTTCTGGTTGATTTCTTCCACAGCGGCGCAGTATCCATCCTCTATACTGCGATGTTTCAGCACATTCAGCGCCCGGGTATATACCGCCCGGTAAAGGAAGGCCTGGATTTGGTCACCTATCACCATGGAGTCTTTTCGTCTCCACAGTTCCACAAATACGTCTTGAACCACGTCTTCTGCTTCTTCGTCACCCACCAGGCGGGTGGCGTAGAATATCAGGTTCGGATAGTATTTGCGAAACAGTGCTTTGTAGGTTATGTCAAATGTATCGTCCATCTTTTTAGTACATATTACCTCTTTTTTCCCATCTCAAATTCAAGGGTTGCACCACTCATGATCTGTTCATGTGTAATATAACTCTTATCATAGGGCTTCCCATTCAACTTGGTTGACAGGATATAAATGTTTTCCTTGTTGACTGCGGGAGCTTTGACAGTGAATGTTTTTCCGTTGCCGAGGTGCATTTGTATTTCCGGGAAAAGGGGAGTGCCTATCTCATATTTACCGCTTATCGGATCGACGGGATAGAATCCCATAGCGCTGAATACATACCAGGCAGACATTTGCCCGCAGTCTTCATTACCACAAAGTCCGGCAGGAGTGTTCTGGTAAAGTTCGTTCATCACTTTGGCTACATACTCCTGAGTCTTCCAAGGCTGACCTACTGCATTGTATAAGTAGATGACGTGGTGGCTGGGTTCATTGCCGTGTGCGTATTGTCCGATCATTCCGGTGCTGAACAGAGGAAGTTCGTCATCAGCCGAGGGATGGAAGGTGAACATGCTGTCCAGCTTTTGGGTAAAGCGTTCTTTTCCTCCGACCAGGCTGATCAGTCCGTCTACATCGTGTTGTACTGACCAGAAGTATTGCCAGCCGTTGCTTTCACAGATGTGAGGAGTATAAGCGTCTGCTTCAAAGTCTTTCTGGAATTCTCCTTTGTCATCACGTGGCTGCATAAACGAGGTGGCAGGGTTATACACATTGCGATAATTCTGCGACCGCTTATAAAATTCGTCCGCAATCTCTTTCTTTCCCAGTTTTTCTGCCATACGGGCTATGCAGTGATCATCGTAGGCATATTCCAGTGTTTTAGACAATGACCAGTTTTCGGCATTATAACTGTCTTTTTCATTGAAGGGGACATAGCCCAGTTTTTTGTAAGCACCTATTCCGCGATAGTTGTCCAGATTGGCGGTAACTACACAGGCTTCCAGTGCTTTTTCGGGATCGAAATTGCCTATACCTTTTAAATAAGCATCCACAATTACGGGAACGGCATGATAACCGATCATCATGTCGGTTTCACTTCCATAAAAGTTCCAGACCGGTAAACGCCCGTTCTGTTCGTAGAATGCAAGAAATGATTTCACCATGTCGTTCACTCGTTCCGGTTCGGTATATGTAAACAGAGGATGTGCGGCACGATATGTATCCCACAGTGAGAAAGTGCTGTAGTTCACCCATCCGTCTGCTTGATGTATCTTTTTATCCGGTCCGTAGTAAGCACCGTCCACATCGCTGTAGATGGTGGGGGCAAGCATACTGTGGTACATCGCAGTGTAGAAGTTTACCCGGTCGTCTTTGTTGCCACCTTTGATTTCTATTTTAGAGAGCTGCCTGTTCCAGTTGTCACGGGCAGCCTCACGGTATTTTTCAAAATCATTTTCAGGCACTTCAGCTGTCAGGTTCTTGGCGGCACCTTCCATGCTTACGCCTGACAGTGCTGTATTGACAAGAATCTGTTCACCGTCTTTCGTGTCAAAATCGAAACGGGCTACAGTAGCGGTACCTATTCGTTTACCGTCTTTCATAATGGCGGTAGTATCCATCTGTACGGCAGCAAAAGGCTTGGAGAAGCGGGTGCGGAAGTATACGTGTTGATTTCGTGCCCATCCGTCGGAAAAGCGATATCCCTGAATAGTCACCGAATCTATTACTTCTATGTGAGAGTCGTTGGTGAAGTCCCAGTTCATAGCCTTTTTCAGGTTGAGGAAGATAGCGGCTTTCGCTTCGGGAAAAGTGTAACGCTGAATGCCACACCGTTCGGTGGCTGTCAATTCTACATTGATTCCATAATCTTTCAGCAGTACCTGATAATATCCTGCCGTGGCGCTTTCGTCCTGATGGGAAAATTTGGAGTAGACGCCCAACGGAGCTTCTGCTTCTTTGTAGGGCAAGGTGACAGGCATAAACGAAATGTCATATAAGTCTCCGGCTCCCGTACCCGAAAGATGGGTATGGCCGAACCCGGCAATTGTGCTGTCGGGATAGAAATATCCTGAAATGCGGTCCCAGCCGGGCAGTCCGTTGTCCGGACTAAGCTGAACCATGCCGAAGGGTGCTTGCGCTCCGGGATATGTGTTACCGGTGAAGTCTGTTCCGATAAATGGGTTTACATATTGTGTGTAATCAGTGGTTGTCTGCTTGGGGGCAGACGTACAGGCTGTGAATACGAATAAAAGAATAAATGATAAATGAAAAAATGCTTTCATGCGGCTTGGGTTAGAATTTTAGTAATTGATTGATTCAGTGTACAAAGGTAGAGAATATAAATGTAAAACGAAAGAACTTGTGTGTGGATTGATTCGTCTTTTTGTTTTTCGGTTCGTTATTACGGGGTAGGAGGACTGCTATTTTAAACTGCTGAGTGTAGACAATACATTTTCCGTTTCGGTTATCTCTTCTTTGTGTTTTGAAAATAGATATGTATAGATAAAGTACTTCTTCCCCCTGGGCGATCGAATGTATAAGTGTGATTTGTGCAGAGTTCCTATAGGTGGTTTAAAGGAAGGGAATCATTGGTTTAAAACCGAAGGGGCATTGGTTTTAAAGGAAGGACCTTTTGCTTTTAAACTAATGTTTGGGCAGTTAAAGGTCTGTTTATAGGTGAATTGTAATTTATGCTACGCTTCGACTTTATCTTCTGTAAGTCGTATTGGATTTGGAACTTCCTTTTGACGTTTGTCAGGAAGAGATATTTGAATGTGAAAGCTTTCAATGATATAGCAGTCCGGAGGGCTGAGCGGATCGTGACAATACATATCGCGTGCACGCATAGGTACAAACAGAACCTGCTAAAAACAATATTCCGGTAGAGGTCATCATATCTCCTAAACTTACCAGGGGCGATACGATACCTCCGAATGCAAACCCGGTGGCTCCCAAAAGTGCCGAAGCAATGCCTGCATTCCGTCGCTCACACTCCATAGCTAATGTGTTGGATGCCGTAAAAGTCATGCCAATCATGGAGAGTAGAGCGAAGATCAATAACTCGTAGATCCAAAAATCACAACCCAGAGGCAAGAGCACCATTGACAGCGCAGATACTAACAACATGCCCCGGCTTCCTATATATAAAGCCCGTTCCATAGTAGGCAATTTTATCGATATTGCTGAAGAGATAACCATTGCTATCGCATTGATTCCAAAGCAGAGGCTGAACGATAGGGGAGAGAGTCCGTAGTGTTGCTGCATGATGAATGGTGCAGAAGAGATATTGGCAAACAATATTCCCATGGTAAAGCCATATTGCAGGACGTAGCCAACATAACGGCGGTTGCGGAGGACTTCCCAAAAACGATGGTATAGGGCTTGCCAACTCACAGCCTGTCTGTGTTCTGTCGGAAGTGACTCATTCAGGTGCAGACTTCCGGATAGGAGAGCCACTCCCATAAGGAATAAGCAGATAAAAATGCCTTGCCAGCCTGTTATCTGGGCCAGAATACCTCCTCCGATGGGGGCAACGACTGTAGCAATTCCGTTTATTCCCCCGATAATGGCGAGCATACCGGCCAGTTGGTGTCCCGAATACTCGTCGGTAGCTATGGAGCGGGAAATCACGACACCACCTGCTCCGGCAATGCCTTGTAAGAATCGGGATACCACAAATAGTGAAATGGTGTGTGAAAAGATACATCCCAGCGTAGCGAGCAGGAACAGAATCATAGCCAGAAGTAATGGAGAACGCCGTCCGTACTTGTCACTCAGGGGACCGAAGATTAATTGTCCGGCAGCCAAACCAATCATACTGGTTGTGAGTCCTAATTGTACCATGGAAGATGAAGTCTGGAAAAAATCTGCCATAGCTGGCAGGGTAGGCAAATACATATCCATTATAAAAGGACCGAAGGCACTTAATACACCTAAAAATAATAATAAGAACCGTCTGGAATTCTGTCTGTCAGTCATTGCTATTCTCTTTGATCAATACAGTCGCAAAATTACTTCATTTGTTAGGAACCGGACGTAGGCTAATCTGTACAAAATATGTTGTTTTCAGAACAAAATAGTCCGAATACAAAAAATAAACCTACATTTGTTGCCTAAAACAGACTTTTATGAAAACAGACCAATTGCTTGCCGATACGAAAACGATCCGATATGAAGAGACCGATCTGACTTCTTTGATATCGACTCCATATCATTTCCGGTGTGGTATCTATCTGATTTGTACGCGGGGGGAAGCCGTTGTCTCTACCGGTGTGCAGAAATATATATTTAATGAACAGACAGAACTGATCTTCCTGACCGGTAGCTTGCTGCAAGTGCTTGAAGCTTCCGAAGATTTGCAGGTGAAAATGTTGATGTTTCCTAAAGAAGCATTTCTAAATGCCATGTTACCTATTGATACACCCTACTTTAATTATACTCACGAACATCCCTGTTACCGCCATACTGCTGACGAACGAAGTCAGAAGACTTGGCGCCAGATCAATTTGTGGATGGATATGGCACAAATGTTGTTTACCGAACCGATGCCGCAGTTCAGAGGACAACAAGAGCACAATTTTTTGCAAAGTTTGCTCATGTGGCTGTTTAATACGATTCCGGAAAAGTTGGCTGTCAGCAAGCAATATAGCCGTACTCAATTACTCTGCCACCGGTTTATGCAATTGATCCGCGAATATAGTATGCATGAACATCAGGTAGCTTTTTATGCCGGAAAACTTTGTATATCGTCTCGTTACCTGCATAAAATTACAGTTCGGCATTTAGATGGAAAGAAACCCAAGCAGCTTATTGATGAACAGTTGGTGGCTGAAATAAAGGTACTGTTGAATGAACCCCGTCTATCTGTAACAGAGATAGCTGAGCAACTGCATTTTCCGGATCAATCCTATTTGACACATTTCTTTAAGAAGAATACAGGTATCTCTCCAAAAGAATTTCGGGCGATAAAGAATCTCGGATGAGGCTGAGTCTGCCCACTCTTCTCCGTTATTGTAATAGTGGGAGCATGGCTCTTTCATTTAACAACCGTCTTCCTCCCTTGCCTCCCCCACAAAACCTTCCATTCGCACACAGCGATGCGGAAGCAGTGCTTCGTTGTTTCTTTTTTAAGAAAGAATCCGGCCGACTATTACCGAAGAAATCCAGCAGATTAACCATTATCATACAACTCTTTATCCCATCCCGCATACCTGGGCTGATGAGCCCACATGCCCGGGCCGATGAGCCCGCATACCCGGGCTGAGATAAAGATCCGACCATTTGCACTAAAGAGAGTAAGGGAAATGAAATGCTTTTAGAGAGATAAACGGATAAGAAATTGGATATATCCATTTGTTTTCCAAACCGTTACTACTGAAATTTCCCCTAAAACAGCGGGTGGAAGATGGGGGTGGAAGATAAATGGTATAAAAACCGCATCTTCCATCAATATATACATCTCACAATCAACGATATGCATTCTAAAAGGTGGAAGATGGAAGATCGAAACGTGTTTTTTGTATGAGAAGAAGGCGGGGTAAATGAAAGAGCCGCGTAGTGGGAGTAGAATAAAAAAGATAATTCTTGCTTTTCCGGGTTATTCTTGCTATTATTGCAACCATAGTAACAGGACTATGAAAAACTAATTTCGGGAAAAAGGTGATTTACATCAAAAAACACTTTTTCTTCCTCAAAAAGAAATTGTATGAAATATATTTGTTTTTGGGCATGTATATTGCCAATGATATTATGTTCAGGTTGCTCCTCTCCCCATTTTAAGGAAATAAGTTTGAATGATGCGGAGTTGGGACTCTGTTCTTTTCGTGAATTTGACTTAGATTCTACCAATATCTTATATCCGCGCGGACTTTTTTATTTTGATCATCACTTGATATTGGTTGAGGTAAAAAACAATCCGACACTTTCTTTCTGGACGTCAGACAGCTTGAAGTATGAGTTTTCATCGGGGTATATAGGCGGAGGCCCCAATGAGCTGATTCGTCCCCGCGCTGATTACTTTACAAGTTCCGATTCCAGTTTCTTTATCTTAGATTCTGATATAGAACGAGAAATCAAGATTGAAAACAGGGGCATTTGTATACTAAATAATATTCCGATAGCCGTTTCGGATGCAATAAATCAGCTGGTTCGATTGGATCATGGGCATTATATCATGAGCGGTAAAACGGATGGAGCTTCGGGTAAAGAGCATTTCATATATTCTAAAGGGGAATTTACCCCTTTTGGAGATTATCCTTCTACGGATTTAGAGAAGATGGAGCAAGCAAAATTCGATTATAAGTTTACAGCGGGAAAAATGGGAAAGAAGGTTATATTGGATTTTTATTTGTATCATAATCTTATACGAAAGTATAGTATAAAGGGAGAGCTGTTGCAGGAAATTAGGTTGCAGGATATTCCGGACAGGCATAATACGTATGAAAAGTTCAGGGAACAAAGTGTGTATCCTTATTGGCGCAAGGCTGTGGCTACTGATGATGCAATTTACGTTCTTTTTTATCAAGGAGTTACTGAGAAAGTAATATATAGTGAAGGAGCAATACCGGAATTGCAAGTATGGGATTGGGAGGGAAAACTGAAAAAGAGATTTTTATTTGATAAAATCTATGATAATTTTACTGTCTCTCCCGACGGTCGGTTGTATGCATTGAATACACAGGAGCCATATAAGATATATACTTATGAAGTCGGTAAATAATGCTTTGCCATTGGATAAAGTGAGTTTATGATATTTGCGTCCGATGAAGGGGGAATGAAATAGAAAGAGCCCGGCACAATACCGGGCTCTTTACTCGGGAGACTATGAGGTTTGATCTGACTTCCAGCTTTATATGGAAACTTTCGGACAGCGTGGTTCCCTTCTCGTGGAGAGTCGGGACTTTTTAGATACCTGCCAGTTCCAGTACCTTTTCAACAGCAGCGTTCAGTCCGTCCGGATTCTTACCGCCGGCTGTCGCAAAGTGAGGTTGACCGCCACCGCCACCTTGAATCAGTTTGGCAGCTTCTTTTACCAGATTACCTGCTTTCAATCCGCCTGCAACCAGATTATCGCTGATCATGACCGTCAGCATTGGCTTGTTGGCATCAACTGTTCCGGCTACAAAGAATAGGTTCTCTGTAATTTCGCCACGGAGTTGGAAAGCGATGTTCTTCACTACTTCCGCGGGCATCGGCAGGCAGAACTTAATGACTTTTATGCCGTTAATCTCTTGTACATTCTTCAGCAGGCGTTCTTTGACGGCGGCTTCTTTCTCTTTCATAAAGTCTTCCACCTGTTTTTTCAGCCCTGCGTTTTCATCGATATACTTACGAATGGCTACGCCAAGGTCGGGAGCATTGTTGAAAAGAGCTTTCAAATCGTTCAAAGTATCCTGGATCGTATCCAGCATTTCTTCTACGCGGGCTCCGGTATATGCTTCGATACGGCGTACGCCGGCAGCTACTGAACTCTCAGAGATAATTTTTACCATACCGATGTTTCCGGTAGCAGCAACGTGAGTACCTCCACAGAATTCAATGGAGGAGCCGAACTGGATAACACGTACGTGGTCACCATACTTTTCACCGAACAGGGCGATTGCCCCCAGTTCTTTAGCTTCTTCGATAGGGATGTTGCGATGTTCCTGCAATGGAACATTGGCACGTATCTTTGCATTTACCAAATGCTCCACTTTGCGGATTTCTTCATCCGTTACTTTCTGGAAGTGAGAGAAGTCGAAGCGCAGAGAATCCGGAGTTACCAAGGAGCCTTTCTGTTCAACATGTTCTCCCAATACTTCACGGAGTGCTTCGTCCAGTAAGTGAGTGGCAGAGTGATTGGCTGCACAAGCTGCACGTTTGTCGGTGTTTACACAAGCCATCATCGGAGCCTCCGGATGTTCGGGAAGTTTTTTTGTTATGTGTATCGGAAGATTGTTTTCTTTTTTAGTGTCGATCACTTCAATAGTTTCGAACTCACTTACCAATACACCGGTGTCACCTACCTGACCACCGCTTTCTGCATAGAACGGGGTATAATCTAATACGATTTGGTACAGAGTCTGATTTTTCTGTTTCACCTGGCGATAACGCAGAATAGAGGTTTCATATTCTGTATAGTCATACCCTACGAATTCTGTTGTGCCTTCTTTCAAAATAATCCAGTCGCCTGTTTCAATGGCAGCGGCGTTGCGTGCACGTTGTTTTTGCTGTTGCATTTCGGCGTCGAATTCCACTGTGTTTACTGTCATGCCGTTTTCACGCAGAATCAGTTCTGTCAGATCGAGCGGGAAACCAAACGTATCATACAGCGTAAAGGCGTCTTTGCCACTGATTTCTGTTTTTCCGGTGGCTTTTGTGTCCGCCATGGTTTTGTCGAGCAAGCGGATACCGGTTTCCAAAGTGCGTAGGAATGATTCTTCTTCTTCTTTGATAACCTTTTCGATCAACTCTTTTTGAGCAATCAGTTCCGGATAAGCATCACCCATGCTGTCAATCAGAACCGGAAGCAATTTGTACATAAACGCTTGTTTCTGTCCAAGGAATGTATATCCGTAGCGAACGGCACGGCGGAGGATACGACGAATCACATAACCGGCTTTGGCATTCGACGGCAATTGTCCGTCGGTGATTGAGAAAGCGATAGTACGGATATGGTCGGCAATCACACGCATAGCGATGTCGTTCTGCTCATTCTTGCCATATTCTGTTCCCGCCATTTGAGCGATTGATTTGATCAGTGGCTGGAATACGTCAGTGTCGTAATTGGATGTTTTACCTTGCAAAGCCATGCAAAGACGTTCGAATCCCATACCGGTATCGATAACTTTTGCCGGTAGCGGTTCGAGGCTGCTGTCGGCCTTGCGGTTGTATTGCATGAATACGAGGTTCCAGATTTCTATTACCTGGGGATGATCATGGTTCACCAAATCGCGTCCTGAAATCTTAGCACGTTCTTCAGCCGGGCGGAGGTCGATGTGGATCTCCGAGCAAGGACCGCAGGGGCCTGTATCACCCATTTCCCAAAAGTTATCATGCTTGTTGCCGTTGATGATATGGTCTTTGGGAAGGAATTGTTCCCAGATGGAAGCTGCTTCGTTATCACGTTCCAGCCCTTCTTCGGGGCTTCCTTCGAACACCGTGGCATACAGGTGTTCCGGGTTCAGCTTCAATACATCTACCAGATATTCCCATGCCCAGCTGATGGCTTCTTTCTTGAAATAATCGCCGAATGACCAGTTACCCAGCATTTCGAACATGGTGTGATGATACGTATCGTGTCCCACTTCTTCAAGGTCATTGTGCTTTCCGCTTACGCGAAGACATTTTTGCGAGTCCGCGACTCTGTGGTATTTCGCCGGGTGGTTACCCAAAATAATATCTTTAAACTGGTTCATCCCTGCATTGGTAAACATCAGGGTAGGGTCATCTTTAATCACCATCGGAGCCGAAGGAACAATCTGATGTCCTTTTGACTCGAAGAAATTCTTAAACGAATCTCTGGTTTCTTTTGCAGTCAACATACTTCTATATATCTATTGTTGAGGTTAATATTCTGAAAAAAGCAGTGCAAAGATAGCTTGTTTTTATTATTTTTGCCGTATTAACAAGCGAAATATTTATAAGATGCGCAAAGTTTACTATATCTATAATCCGCAAACGCAGACTTATGACCGGATTTATCCGACTGTCCGACAACGGGCATTGAGCATTCTCCGCCGTCTTTTTATCGGGATGGGGCTGGGGGCCGGCAGTTTCATTATATTGTTACTGATTTTCGGTTCTCCTTCAGAGAAGGAGTTGCGGAAAGAGAATAGCCAACTTTTGGCACAATATAATGTTCTTTCTCGTCGTCTTGACGAAGCAATGGGAGTGCTTCAGGACATTCAGCAACGTGATGATAACCTTTACAGGGTCATTTTTATGGCCGATCCCGTTTCACCGGCCATTCGTCAGGCGGGCTATGGCGGTACGAACCGTTATGAAGAACTGATGGATATGGCCAACTCAAAACTGGTGGTTAATACGACTCAGAAGATGGACGTGCTGAGTAAGCAACTTTATATACAATCCAAGTCGTTTGACGATGTGGTGGCGATGTGTAAAAATCATGACCAGATGTTAAAGTGTATTCCTGCCATCCAGCCGATATCTAATAAAGATCTTCGGAAGACAGCTTCCGGCTATGGTACACGTATCGACCCTATTTACGGAACGACGAAGTTTCATGCCGGTATGGACTTTTCTGCTCATCCCGGGACGGATGTGTATGCCACTGGTGACGGGACAGTGGTGAAAATGGGGTGGGAGACCGGTTATGGCAATACTGTTGAGATTGATCATGGCTTCGGGTATCGTACCCGTTATGCTCATTTGCAGGAGTTTCGTACTAAACTGGGTAAAAAAGTGGTACGCGGTGAGGTGATTGCCGGAGTGGGAAGCACCGGAAAGAGCACCGGACCGCATTTGCATTACGAAGTGCATGTCAAGGGGCAAGTGGTGAATCCGGTTAATTATTACTTCATGGATTTAAGTGCGGAAGATTATGAACGTATGATTCAGATAGCCGCCAACCACGGTAAAGTGTTTGACTAAACAAAAAGAGAATTATGCAAAATACAGAAAGGGATCTGAAATTATATTACTCTATCAGTGAAGTTGCCCAGATGTTCGATGTCAATGAGTCGTTGCTTCGTTTTTGGGAGAAGGAGTTTCCGCAAATTGCCCCTAAAAAGGGTAGCCGTGGGGTGCGCCAATACCGGAAAGAGGATGTAGAAACCATCCGTCTGATTTATCACTTGGTGAAGGAACGGGGGATGACTTTACCCGGAGCCCGCCAAAAATTGAAAGATAATAGAGAGGCAACAATCCGGAACTTTGAGATTATCAATCGTCTTAAGCAGATTAGAGAAGAACTGCTTGGAATGAGGAATGCCCTTGATAGATTTTCAACGACGAACGGAGAGGAACGATGAACGCAGGTTGGTACTCCTGTTATCGTTCATCGCTGATGGTTCATTAGTTTTCTACACGTGTCACTGACTTTATATTTGGAATCTTGCGCAAATTGTTGCAAATGGCTTTTACGTCTTCCACATCGTGCACGTATAACTGTACTTTTCCTTCAAAAATGCCGTCATTGGTCTCCATGTCCAGCTTTCGGATATTAACGTTCAGTTGGCGTGAAATGACCTGCGTGATTTCGTTCAGTAATCCTACATTATCTATGCCTTTTACATAAATATATACCAGGAAAGAAAGTTTCTTGTGTGTATCCCATTCTGTGGCAATGATACGGTTGCCATAACTGCTTTTTAACTTAGCCGCTACCGGACATTGGCGTTTATGGATGATGATGCGGTCGTTTTCATCCATATATCCCAGTACGTCGTCACCGGGGATGGGATGACAACATTCGGCCATGATATATTTCTTTTGCAGGGCATCTTCCGTCAGTTTAAGAATCTGTTTGGTATTAATCTTCTCTTTTTCTTGCGGTTCTTTTTCTTCCTGCTGTTTGTCTTTATTGTTGTTGCCAAAAGAGAAAGTCAGATACTTCATCCAGTTACTGCTTTGCTTCTCCTTCAGTTCATTCTTGTCGGCGTCTCCCAATACGATGGTTTTGTTGCCGATGGCTACATGGAATTCTTCTTCATTCTTCATGTTATGCAGTTTGCATAACTTCTCGATGATAGCTGCTTCCGGACGGATCTCTTCTTTCTTAAAGAATTCGTTCAACAATTCTTCTCCTTCTTTCTGGAAGGTTTTTCGTTCTTTACGCAGAATAGCTGCAATCTTTGCCCTTGCCCTTGCAGTAGTGGCAAATACTTCCCATTGTGGCTGTACACGTTGCGACTTGGATGTCAGTATCTCCACCTGATCTCCACTTTGTAATTTATGGCTTAGGGGCACCAGTTTATGATTGACTTTGGCGCCGATGCAATGGCTTCCTATATCTGTGTGCAGGGAGAATGCAAAATCCAGCGCAGTAGAGTTCTGTGGCATGGTTTTAAGCTCTCCTTTCGGAGTGAAGACAAAAATCTCCGAAGCAAATAAATTCAATTTGATTGTATCGAGGAAGTCGATGGCGTCCGGTTGCGGATCGTCGAGTATTTCTTTAATAGTACGCAGCCACTTTTCCAATTCACCTTCATCTTCGCTGCCTCCTCCTTCTTTATATTTCCAGTGGGCGGCAAATCCTTGTTCGGCTACATCGTTCATCCGTTCGCTACGTATCTGGACCTCGATCCATTGTCCGTTGTTTCCCATCAAGGTGACATGCAGTGCCTGGTATCCATTGGCTTTCGGGTGGCTCACCCAGTCGCGCAGGCGGTCGGGGTGGGGTTTATAGATTTTAGAGATTGAGACATAGATGTCAAAACAATCATTCAGTTCCTCCTCCATATTGCGTGGTTCGAAGATAATTCGTACAGCCAGCAGGTCATAAATTTCTTCAAAGGGAACATGCTTGGTTTGCATTTTGTTCCAAATGGAGTAGATTGATTTCACGCGTGCCAGGATACGGTATTTTAGTCCCATCTTATCCAGTTGCTTTCGTATCGGGGCGGTGAATTCATTAAATACCTTGTCACGTTCGGCCGCTGTTGCGTTCAGCTTTTCTTCAATTTCCTGATATTCTTCAGGATGTTCATATTTGAAACTGAGGTTTTCCAGCTCTGTTTTGATCTTATACAGTCCCAGGCGGTTGGCAAGAGGTGCATAAATATACAATGTTTCGCCTGCGATCTTATACTGTTTGTTGGGTAACATAGAGCCGAGGGTACGCATGTTGTGCAGACGGTCGGCTATTTTGATTAAGATCACCCGGATGTCATCGGACATGGTGAGCAGGAGCTTTTTAAAGTTCTCTGCCTGTGCCGAAGCGCGGTCACCAAAGATACCTCCGGAAATTTTAGTTAGCCCGTCGACAATTTGTGCGATTTTAGCTCCGAAAATGTTTTCGATATCTTCTACCGTATAGTCGGTATCTTCTACGACATCGTGCAAAAGGGCAGCACAAATGGAAGTCGAACCAAGCCCGATTTCGTTGCATACGATTTTTGCGACGGCAATGGGGTGCATGATATAAGGCTCCCCGGAGCGTCGTTTGATGCCTTTATGTGCCTGATTGGCAAAATTAAAGGCCTTGGTTATAATCTCAATACGTTTACGGTGCTTGGTAGCAAGATAATCGTTCAGCAATTCTTGAAAAGCTTGTTCAATCATTTGCTCTTCAGCTATTTCTTTCTGGTTCTCAGTGTCCATAATTTAGTCCTTTCGTTCCTTTTCTGCAAAAATAATCAAATTTAAACATCAGGCAAGCGAAAGGGGATTTATTTGTATATTTTCAAACGTTTTCCTGCGGAAATGTTAGTTCCCCGCAGTCCATTCCAACTTTGAAGATCTTTTACGCGTACACCATATTTTGCTGCAATAGCTCCCAAGGTGTCTCCATTTTTGATTTTATAATATGTAGGTGTACCATTGCCTGCTTTGGCAGAGCTACCTTTCCTTCTGGAAGCAGGACTGTCATTTTTAATGGCTACTGTACGTCGGTTTTTGAATAATTCGTCGGCACGGTGGGCGTAAATAGTGTCCTGGCGATCGATGAACGAACTTACGGCGTTTTGTGGAAGGCGCAAAGTATAAGGTTTGCTTTCACCCGGAATTATCTCTTTTTTGTATTGTGGATTGAGACTTCTGATTTGATCCATCGGAACATTGCACAAGTCGGCAATCTGTTGGAAGTGAAGGTTTTTGTTTACCTGAATCGTATCGGTGCTTTCCGGAATATCGGTTTCCATCGGACAGATATTATGATCGCAGTAATAGGTCATTACATAGTTGGCTGCTATAAATGCCGGTACATATCCTCTTGTTTCTTTGGGCAAGTAGTTATAGATGCTCCAATAGTCGGTTTCTCCTCCTGCACGGCGGATGGCTTTGTTGATGGTGCCCGGTCCGCAATTGTATGCTGCGATCACAAGATTCCAGTCATGATAAATATCATATAAATCTTTCAGGTAGCGTGCTGCTGCCCAAGTTGCCTTTATCGGGTCACGACGGTCGTCCACCAGGCTGTTCGATTCCAGCCCGTACATTTTGCCGGTTCCTATCATGAACTGCCACAAACCTCCTGCACCTGCGCGTGATACTGCCGACGGGTTCAGAGCCGATTCGATGATAGGTAAATACTTCAGCTCCAATGGCAGATTATACGCATCGAGAGCTTCTTCGAAGATAGGCATGTAGAAGTTGCAGGCACTCAGCATAAAAGATACCTGATTTCGCAGGCGGCCGGCATACATATCGATGAACTTACGTACGATTTCGTTGTATGGCATCTCCATTACGGTCGGCATACGCGATAAGCGGTCGATATATACGGAGTCACTGAACAACGGATTGATTTCCGCCGTACTGCAATCTTTTCCTAAGTCAATGTAGTTTTTGGCTTTCCAGTCGTTGAGCAGACTATCGAGGGGATAAGTCATACTTTTCGGAAGCTCGATGCTTTCCTGGCGTTCTTTGCCGTTGTCGCGAATCACTACGTCTACACTCTGTGCGTTTACCTTTGGGGTGGCAAACAAAAACAATAAAATCAGGGGGCAATAGTTTGCTAATTTCTTCATTCTTATTTGTTCAATCTTCATGGGTTAAAATCTGAGGCTGCATTGCACGCCTACCGACTTACTGCCGGGTTGTAACGGGTTATTATTTATAATAGTAGGTTCCACCCTCATGCTTAGGTCGGGTGATATGTCGAAATTGGATAACTCCGCGTCTACATAGGCGTCGATAACGGAAATCAGATACACGCCGATGACAGCGAATATACTGAGGTCACGATAACGGCGATACGTATCTTTCCGTTTGCGGAGTATATCTTTCAGCTGGGTATCGGTGTAATTGTGATTCGGCGGAAGTAAATCCTGATAGCTGTTCGTATTTGGATTATTGTCCATAATATCCATATAAGCTTGAGCATAGTCCTTATACATTTTCCCGTTCCAGCTTAATGCGTAGGCGCATCCGGCGAATCCACCATATATAATAGGTAGTTTCCAGTATTTGCGGTTATATATCTGTCCGCCACCCGGAAACACGATGGCATACCAGGTTGCTTTTGTTGGGTTAGGTACGAACATTTTTTTAGGCATGATGGGAGGCGGCAGGCTATCTGTCTTTACGACTGACGGAATGACAGGTGTTTCTATCTTTTCCAGGTTCTGCCGGTTGACTTCCTCGAGGCTGTCTGCCGTAACAATGGCGGGTTTCCGGTTTTCCAAACTGTCTATCGGCGGGAGGATAACCGCTTTATTCACTTTCACACTGTCGGCGACCGGCGAAGAAACTACCGGTTCACGATGGCGGCGTGCCCGTGCTTTAGGAGCCTCGCGGACCGGAGAGATGGAATCCTGGACTGTTTTTACAGGCTCCTGTGCATACACATCAATCCCTGCTACCTGAAAGAAACAGAGAAGCAGGGCAATGTATAGCTGATATGTTTTACTTTTTTTCGTCATTTATTTCTTCAGTGAGTCGAAGATTTCCATGATACGTTCCAGTTCCTCTTCATTACTAAAAGGAATACTGATCTTCCCTTTGCCCTTTTCAGAGCAAGTCAGTTGTACCTTGGTGTTAAAGAATCCCGATAGATGTTGTTTCAGCATGTTGAATTCCTCGGGCAGTTTGGCCCGCTTCGGGGTAATCTTTTTGGTTCCGCTCTTCACGGCTTCTCCTTCGCTCAGTGATTTTACTATTTCTTCTACTTTGCGGACAGAGTATCCGTGTTCCAGAATTTCTTCGAAAATTTTAACTTGTAGTTTCGGGTCGCCCAGTGTGATCAATGCCCGGGCATGTCCCATGTCTATCTGTTTGTTCTGCAATGCCATTTGTATCGGTGCAGGCAATTTGAGCAGACGCAGATAGTTGGCAATGGTTGTGCGTTTCTTGCCGACACGTTCACTTAACCGTTCCTGTGTCAGGTCATATTGCTCTATCAAGTGTTGGTAAGCCAGTGCGATTTCTACCGAATTAAGATCCTCGCGCTGTATATTTTCTATCAGCGCCATCTCCATCACGTTTTCATCATCGGCTGTGCGGATGTATGCAGGAATCGTGTCCAGTCCGGCTTTCTGTGAAGCGCGGTAGCGACGTTCCCCGGCAATGATCTGGTACTCGTCGTCCGAGACTTTGCGCAGGGTGATGGGTTGGATAATTCCTATTTCCCTGATCGAATCGGCCAACTCTTCCAGTGCCGTTTCATCAAATTCGCGACGTGGCTGGTTGGGGTTGACGGAGATTTTCGACAGTTCTATTTCGTTAATAGACGAAGAACCTTCGGTTTTCACCTCCTCCATGGAGAGCAGGGCGTCGAGCCCGCGGCCTAATGCATTTCTTCTTTGTGTTGCCATATCTTCGTTTATTTACTATTTCTGCTTATTAGTTCCTTAGCCAGTGCCAGGTGATTTTTTGCTCCGGTAGATTCTGCATCATATAAGATGGTGGGCAGTCCGTAACTGGGTGCTTCACTGAGCTTCACGTTGCGCTGGATGACGGTTTTGAACACCAGTTCCTGAAAGTGGCGTTTCACTTCGTCATAGATCTGGTTGGCTTGGCGCAGGCGTGAGTCGTACATCGTCAGCAGGAAGCCTTCTATTTCGAGTGCCGGGTTCAGTTTTGATTTGATAATCTTGATGGTATTCAGCAGTTTGCTGATTCCCTCGAGGGCAAAGTATTCTGCCTGTACGGGGATAATCACCGAGTCTGCTGCCGTCAGGGCGTTGATTGTGATCAATCCCAGCGAAGGAGAACAGTCTATCAAAATATAATCATACTCTTCCTTTAACGGAGTCAGCACTTCTTTCAGTATCTTTTCGCGGTTTTTGAGATTTAGCATTTCAATTTCGGCGCCTACCAGATTGATGTGCGATGAAATGACTTTCAGCGAATCAATTTCAGTGTCATGAATAGCGTCCTGTACGTTGGCTCTGTCGATAATGCATTCGTAGATAGTACATTCGGATTGCTTGATGTCGACTCCCAATCCGGAAGAGGCATTTGCCTGTGGGTCTGCATCAACAACCAGTACTTTCTTTTCAAGCGTAGCCAGCGAAGCTGCGAGGTTAATCGTAGTCGTTGTTTTTCCTACACCACCTTTTTGATTGGCCAAAGCAATTATTTTTCCCATATTATCTAAATTTATTGGCAGCGAAATAAGTGATAAATCCTCAGAGCGCCTACTAAAAAATAGAAACTTTGCTTAATCTGTTGATAAGTCACCTGTTTTGTTAATAACTGCCAGGCGAGATACGGGCATTTTTTCTCTTTTTAGCTCGCAAATATACGTATTAAAATTGAATATCAATTCCTTTTTTTACTCACTTGCAGAAGATTAAGATTTGTAAACGGGTAGTCTGCATGGCTAACCATCAGATGGTTTCAAGACTTCCATTAAGAGTTAGCTGATAAAACATCCCCATGTTTTTGATAACAAGATCCCCATGTTATATCTAATAACATCCGGATGTTCTTCACAATAACATCCGGATGTTTTCTACTCTTGTTTCTTATCTGCTGTGAATACAATATTAATAGACCTTCGCTTTCCTATTTGGTTCTGTTGTCGATACAAGTTCTTTTTGCTACTTTTGTGCATTTCGAAAACATAAAATAATAGATAAGGTAAGATTGTATGGAAAATAAAAGGCCTTTGATCCTCGTTTCCAATGACGACGGTATTATGGCAAAAGGTATTAGTGAACTGATTAAATTTCTTCGTCCGCTGGGCGAAATCGTAGTAATGGCTCCTGACGCCCCCCGTTCCGGCAGTGGATGTGCACTGACGGTGACACAGCCGGTGCATTATCAGTTATTGAAAAAAGATGTGGGGTTGACTGTTTATAAGTGTTCCGGTACGCCGGCCGATTGTATAAAACTGGCACGAAATCAGATACTTGACCGTGAACCCGATCTGGTTGTCGGTGGGATTAATCATGGTGACAATTCTGCTACCAATGTACACTACTCCGGCACGATGGGGGTTGTAATCGAAGGTTGCCTTAACGGAATTCCTTCTATCGGGTTTTCTATTTGTGATCATGCCCCCGGAGCTGATTTTGATGCTGCAGGACCTTATGTGCGGAAAATAGCGGCAATGGTTCTTGAGAAGGGACTTCCGCCACTGACTTGCCTCAATGTGAATTTTCCCAATACTCCGGAACTGAAGGGAGTGAAAATCTGCGAACAGGCCAAAGGGCACTGGAGCGGAGAGTGGCAGGCCTGTCCACGGAGAGACGATACGAATTATTATTGGCTGACCGGAGAGTTTATCGATCACGAACCGGAGAACGAGAAGAACGATCATTGGGCGTTGGCCAACGGATATGTAGCCATCACACCGACGGTAGTGGATATGACTGCTTATCATTTTATGGACGAATTGAAATCCTGGGAATTATGAAATACTATCTGATTGTTGGCGAAGCCTCGGGCGATTTGCACGCTTCTCACTTGATGGCTGCACTGAAAGAGGAGGATCCGCGGGCTGAATTCCGTTTCTTTGGCGGTGATATGATGGCTGCTGTAGGAGGAACGATGGTGAAGCATTATAAGGAGCTGGCTTACATGGGCTTTATTCCTGTATTGCTGCATCTGCGAACCATCTTTGCCAACATGAAGAGATGTAAGGAGGACATCGTGGCATGGTCGCCGGATGTTGTTATTTTGGTGGATTATCCGGGCTTTAATCTCGATATTGCCAAGTTTGTGCATGCGAAAACGAAGATTCCGGTTTATTACTATATTTCTCCCAAGATTTGGGCATGGAAAGAATATCGCATCAAAAATATAAGAAGAGATGTAGATGAGCTTTTCTCCATTCTCCCTTTTGAGGTTGAGTTTTTTGAGGGGCATCAATACCCGATTCATTACGTTGGTAATCCGACGGTGGATGAAGTTACCGCTTTCAAGGCTGCAAATCCGGAAACATTTGCCGATTTTATCAGTGATAATGAGTTAGCGGATAAGCCTATCATTGCTTTGCTTGCCGGAAGCCGGAAGCAGGAGATTAAGGATAATCTCCCCGATATGATCCGGGCAGCCTCGGCTTTTCCGGATTATCAGCTTGTGCTGGCTGCCGCTCCCGGCATTTCTCCGGAATACTATGCTGAATTCGTAAAAGGGACAAATCTGCAAGTAATCTTTGGCCGGACTTACCGCTTGCTTCAACAGGCGGATGTCGCTTTGGTGACATCCGGAACTGCCACTCTTGAGACGGCACTTTTCCGCGTACCGCAAGTGGTTTGCTATCATACTCCCGTAGGGAAGCTGGTGTCTTTCCTCCGGAAACATATCTTGAAGGTGAAGTTTATCTCGTTGGTCAACTTGATTGCCGGACGGGAAGTAGTCAGGGAATTGGTGGCTGATACGATGACGGTGGAGAATATGCGGAACGAGCTGAAACGTTTGTTGTTTCAAGAAGACTATCGACGGAAAATGTTGGATGGTTATAAAGAAATGGCACGGTTGCTCGGACCGGCAGGAGCCCCGAGGCATGCTGCACGCGAAATGGTGAAATTGCTTAAAAAATAGTTTTTTATTCAATAATAGGACAGAAACCGGTGCAGTAAATGCCCGGTTTTTTTATTTATAAGGTAAAAGGAATAAATTAAGAATAGATATGAAAAGAGTTAAACTACTTTGGGTGGCAATGCTGACGCTGATACTGCCGGCATTGCAGTCGTGTGATGACGGTGACGGTTATTCATTGGGCGATATAGCAAGAGACTGGGCTACAGTCCGGGTAGTCGGTGGCGATACTTATGCACTGAATGCCGACCATTGGGGAAGTCTTTGGCCTGCTGCGACTGCGATTCCGGGCTATAGGCCGATAGACGGACAGCGTGTGATTACTTATTTCAATCCTCTTTATGATAATTATGAAGGATACGATCATGGGGTAAAAGTAGAGTGTAACTATGACGTCCTGACTAAACAAATAGAGGACCTGACTGCCGACAATGAAGCGGAAATAGGCAATGACCCTGTTCTTGTATATAAAGATATGATGTGGATTGGAGGCGGATATCTGAACATCATTTTTCGCCAGTGCTTACCGGCCAAAGAAAAACATCGCTTCAGTCTGGTTCGCGATACGCGAAACATGGCTAAAGATGGTGATGACGGGTATATCCATTTGGAATATCGTTATAATACGTATGGTGATGTGACTAAGCGTTGTTTAAACGGTGCGGTATCTTTTAATTTGAATTCGTTGGATCTGACCGGTAAGAAAGGCATTAAAGTGAAACTGAATTCTGTTGAAAACGGAGAAGTTGAGGTAGTCTTTGATGTAAAAGAACAGCCGATACCCGAGGGTGCAAAGAATATAGAGCTTTCAAACGAAGTTCAGGTAATGTAAAAAGGGTGAGTTGTAAATAACGGGCTACAAATGGAAGTTTCGCTATATTCTGCGAGATGCTTTACGTTTGTAGCCCGTTTTTATTTGCGGCTATTATTTTTTTATCGATTTTAGAACAGGGTCAGTGCATATAAGTAGACAACTCCTGCCGGTATGGCCATAAGCGAACTGTCGAAGCGATCGAGCATACCACCGTGTCCCGGCAAAATGCTTCCAGAATCTTTAATTTGCAATTGACGTTTCAGAAGTGACTCCGTTAAGTCTCCCCAAGTTCCGAAAATAACAACGACCAGTGCCAACCCGGCCCACTCAGCCCAAGTCATGACCGGAAAGAAATAGGCAAATGCAAACGAAGCGGCAATGGCTACGATACCGCCGCCGATAGAACCTTCCCATGACTTCTTCGGAGAAATACGTTCGAATAAACGATGCTTGCCAAACAGAGAGCCGAAGCAGTAGGCGCCCGTATCATTCAGCCATAGAAATACAAATATAGAAAGCGGTAATATCGGATTATAAGAGACGCTGGTTGTTTCCGGATCATTCTGGAAAGCGAGTACATTCAGTAAAGCAAAAGGGAGAGCGATATACATCTGGCTCAACATGGAATAAGCCCAGTTGAGTACCGGATTCTTTTTCTTAAGGTATAATTCGCTTACCATCAGGTAAATGAGCAATACCAGATAAGGAATGAATATTTTGGAATCGGCAGCATCGATGCAGAATCCCATGAGAGCAAGGAACAGATAAGCTCCTCCCAGCATGGTGATGGTCCGGTTGATGGCTACTTCCCCCGATTGATTGACAAGATGGCCGAACTCACGTATGGTCAAAGCACTGACAATAACGAAAAGTGTTCCGAAAGCCAGTGGATCGTACAGTATACAACCCACTATGATGGCTACAAATAATATTCCTGTTATGGCGCGTTGTAAAAAGTTGTTTTTCAAGGTGCTGTTACATTTTTAGTTTTGTGATGCCGCCGGTTCTTGTTGCGCATTGTCTTCTTGAGACTCTGTTGCTTGTGGAGTATCGGTATTTTCTCCATCCGTAGAGTGGGCGGTATTTTCTTGTTTGCTATTGGCTGCCATGATCTCTTCCGAACGGGAAGCCCAAGGACGTTTACCGAAGATACGTTCTACGTCTTCGGCAAAGATTACTTCTTTATCGATCAGTAGCTGCGCCAATTCGTTGTGCTGCTCTTTGTGTTCCGAGAGGATTTGTTTGGCACGTTCATATTGTTCGTTAACCATTCTTTTCACCTCTTCGTCAATCAGTTCGGCAGTCTTTTCGCTATACGGACGTTGGAACGAATACTCATCATTATTATAATAGCATAAGTTCGGCAACTTTTCACTCATTCCCAAGTAGGCGATCATACCATAAGCCTGTTTGGTCACACGTTCAAGATCATTGGCAGCTCCACTGGATACGCGGCCAATGAAGAGATCTTCTGCTGCGCGTCCGCCCAGAGTGGCACACATCTCATCGAGCATTTGCTCTTTGGTGGTAATTTGCCTTTCTTCCGGCAGATACCATGCAGCTCCCAATGCGCGTCCACGAGGAACGATGGTTACCTTAATCAATGGGTTGGCATATTCCAATAACCAAGAGATGCTTGCGTGTCCGGCTTCATGCAAAGCAATAGAGCGGCGTTCGGCTTCCGTGGTGATTTTGGTTTTCTTTTCAAGTCCACCGATGATACGGTCTACAGCATCCAGAAAATCCTGTTTGCCTACGAATTTCTTTCCATGTCGTGCAGCTATCAGGGCTGCTTCGTTGCATACGTTTGCAATATCAGCTCCCGAAAATCCGGGGGTCTGGCGGGCAAGCAGATCTACATCTACTGTATCGTCTATCTTGATGGGGCGCAAATGCACACCAAATACTTCCTTACGTTCGTTGAGATCCGGTAAATCTACATGAATTTGCCGGTCGAATCGTCCGGCACGGAGTAATGCTTTATCGAGTACATCCACACGGTTAGTGGCTGCCAGAATAATAACACCGCTGTTTGAGCCGAAACCGTCCATTTCAGTTAGCAGCTGGTTCAACGTGTTCTCACGTTCATCATTGCCGCCCATCGCAGGATTCTTGCCGCGGGCACGTCCTACGGCATCAATCTCATCGATGAAAACAATACAGGGAGCCTTTTCCTTAGCCTGTTTGAAAAGGTCGCGTACGCGGGATGCACCTACACCGACAAACATTTCAACGAAATCGGAACCGGCCAAAGAGAAAAAAGGTACATTGGCTTCACCGGCTACAGCCTTTGCAAGCAATGTTTTACCTGTTCCCGGAGGGCCTACCAGCAAGGCGCCTTTAGGAATTTTACCTCCCAAATCCGTATATTTCTGGGGTTCTTTCAGGAATTCGACAATCTCTTCTACTTCCTGTTTGGCTTCTGCCAGTCCGGCTACATCTTTAAATGTCACTTTGATGGATCCACCTTTCTCAAAGAGCTGTGCTTTCGATTTTCCTACATTGAATACGCCACCTGCTCCACCACTGGCACCACTGCCCATGCGGCGCATGAAGAATATCCACAAGGCAATCAGGAAGACAATAGGCAGCACATTCCAAAGTATTGCGCTGAAGTAGTCTTTCTTCTTATCATAGCTGACAGAACCGTCGAAATGTGTTTCTTCTTTTTCCTTTTGCAGGAAGTTATCCAGATTTTCGCGTGAAGGAGCTTCGGTGGTAATCATCGGATTCCGGCCTACACGTGTAGAATCTTGTTTGAATACAGCTCCTACGTACTGTGGCTTAATATAAATTTCAACTGTGTTGTCATCATAGCCAATCACTTTACTGACATACCCGTCACGTACGTATTGTTGGAATTCATCATAAGAGATGTTCTTGTTAACAGAACTGTTTCCGTTAGCGAAATACAGCCCTAAAAGCATCAGGGCGATAATCATATACATCCAGTTCAGATTGAACTTGGGCATATTTACTTTATTGTTGGTTTTCTTGCTGTTATTGTCCATACTGATAGATTAATCAATGTCGGGAATAGTAATTAGTTTGGCATCTGCCCACAGGTGCTCCAAATTATAAAAGTTTCTGGCCTCCGGCAGGAATACGTGTACTAATACGTCAGAAAAGTCCATAGCTACCCACTCTGCGTTTCGTTGTCCATCGATGGCAGAGGGTTTAGTGCCGGCACCTTTTCGGGTAAATTCTTTTATGGAATCTACGATGGCAACGACCTGGCTGGGGGAGTTCCCCTGACAGATTACAAAGTATTGGCATATCGTGTCGTCAATGTTTGTCAGATCTGCTATGACAATGTTTTTACCTTTTTTTTCTTGTATACCTTCGGTTATCTTTTCTATTAATACTTTCGTTTCGTTCATTTATAGGTTGAAATTAAATAATCAATGTTTAGTTTCTGTTTATAACAAGGAAGGGGCATTCTTTGTTTTCCTGTCATAAACGTGATATTTTTTACAAATATACGCTGATTTATTGTATCAAGGAAAGTTATATGCTAAATCTATTTCATTTTTTGTTTTTTTTTAGGGATGCATCTCTTTGGAATCCGGCGTATTAGATATTTTTTTGCAAAAAAAGAGCGAAAAGTATTTGTGATTAAAAAAAACTTTGTACCTTTGCAACCGCAAACGAGAAACAAAGAATGTGAATCGTTAAGCGACATTGGGCTATGGTGTAATGGTAACACTACAGATTCTGGTCCTGTCATTTCTGGTTCGAGTCCAGATAGCCCAACAAAGAGAGCGAAGTTTTTATATAAAACTTCGCTCTCTTTGTTGGTATTCTTTCCTATCTCTAATTTTCGTATATAAAAAAAGCGAATCAAAGCGGCTTATGCCTCCTGATTCGCTTTACATAGAACTAAAAATTATTTTCCTTTATTCTTCTTTGATTGATTCATCAATTACCTTTATCTTCTGCAATACCAATTCCAGATCAGCTTTGAGCTTTTCTACCTTACGATTAATTTCGGTCAAAAGGCTGTTTCCTTTTTTGGAAGAGGTAGTGAGGAAGCCCAAGTTGTTTTCATAGGTCTGGAGTTCGTTTTTCATGTTCTCGTACGTACGAACCAATTTTTCGCGTTCACGATAAATAGATTGCGAACCTCCACTTTGAATATTACCGATAGAAGATTTGAAATTACTCAGTTTCTTGTTCGATGCACTGATATTGAATCGGTCGAAAAGCTGGTCAATCAAACCGTGATATTGCTTATAAAGCTTATCTTTCTCTTTGAAAGGAACATGCCCGATATTATTCCATTCTTTCATCAATTCACGAACTTCTTTGCTTGCTTCATCAGCATCTGTTGTTTCGTCAATTGAGGTTAATTGGGCTATGATTGCTTTTTTCTTTTCCAGATTTTCTTGTTCTACAGAACGTTGGGAAGAGGTGGCTTTGCCCTTTTGTTCAAAGAAGTAATCACATGCAGTGATAAAACGTTTCCAAACTGCATCCGAATATTTTTTAGAAACAGGGCCGATTGTCTTCCATTCTTTTTGTAGTTTAGTCAAGACTTCGGCTGTTTCTTTCCAGTCGGTACTATCTTTCAGAGCTTCTGCCTTTTCACATAATGCTTTTTTCTTTTCCAGATTGGCATTCATACCCTCTTTCAGAGACTTGAAGAATTCTCCTTTTTTCTTGAAGAACTCGTCGCAAGCTTTACGGAAACGCTCAAAGATTTTCACGTTCATTTTCTGTGGAGCGAAACCGATTGTTTTCCATTTGTTTTGCAGGGCGATTACTTCTTGCGTCTTGGTTTCCCATGCAGCAAATGTTTTCAGTTGATCGAATTCGATTGCTTCTACTATTTCGCAAATAACTGTTTTCTGATCCAGATTATGCTGTTCGCTCTCTTTTAATGCTTCGAAATGTTGCTGATGACGACGATTGACAGCAGTAGAGGCAGCTTTGAAGCGGTTCCATATTTCGTCACGCAATTCTTTGGCAACCGGGCCGGTATCGCGGAACTCTTGATGTAGTTTCTGTAATTGATGGAAAGCGGAGACTACATCTTGTTCGTCGGCCAGTTTCTCTGCAGCTTCACAAAGGTGTGTCTTGATTTCCAGATTCTTCTTGAAATCATATTCCCTGAATTCATTATTCAGTTTTAGTATATCGTAGAACTTCTCAACATACAGTTGATAATTCTTCCACAACTCGTTTACTTTAGCCTGTGGTACCAGCTTTACTTCATTCCACTGTTGCTGTAGCTTTTTAAATTCATTGTAGGATTTATTGGCGTCATCGGGTGATTCCACCAGTTCTTTTAATTCTTCGATAATTGACAGCTTGACTTGAAGATTCTCTTCTTTCTGTTTTTCAATCTCAGCAGCCAAAGCACTTCTCTTCTCTTTGATGGCTGCCATTAAACTTTTGAATTCTTCTTCTACACCGTTAGGCTGTGCAATAAATTCATCTTCGGCACCACCATTTTCTACGAATAACTTTTTCGCAGCCTCGAGTTCGGCATTATGAATTTTATAGAAAGTCTGCTTTAAACCATCCAGCTCCTGTTTACTTGCATTTTCAGCATCTTGGGCAACTTCTTTTAATCGGGACAGCACTTCTTCTTTAGTGTTCAGTTTTGAACCTGATTCGGTTGATTTTTCAGCAATCGTTTCTTCAGCCGGAGTTTCTGTAATCTCTTCAGAAACCTCAACTGCTTTTTTTTCTTCTTCTAATTCCCCTTGTTTCAAAGGTTGGTTAGTGTCATGAGAGTCCATCATTGTATATTCGTTTTTAGGAAAACAGGATTTGTCCTTAAATCCATTAGGTCACAAATTAATGAAATAAAATGATTACTTCATACTATTTTCCTTTATTTTTTTTCATTATAGCTGTTTTTTACGATAATAACACCGTAATTCCCATGTACATCATCATACCAATGATGTCATTTGTAATGGCAATAAACGGCCCTGTAGCTATAGCAGGATCTATTTTCATCTTTTCCAGTGTCATTGGAACCAGAGTACCGAAGATGGAGGCAAACATCACTACTGAAAACAGGCTGATGGATACCGAATAAGTAACAGTGGCCGTTGCACCGAAACGAATGAAATTATAGGTATATACCAGTAAAGAGATGATTGTGGCATTAATCAATGCAACTACAGCTTCTTTGCTGACTTGTTTGAACGTGTTTTTAGCATCGAGAGAACTGTTTGCCAAGCCTTGTACGACAAGTGCCGATGACTGGGTTCCCACATTTCCACCCGTACCGCCAATTAACGGTATGTAAAGAGCCATTTCGGGATGTGCGGCAAAAGTAGAATCAAAATTACCTAATATCATAGAGTTACCTATGCCGCCAATCATACCGATTAATAGCCAGGGCAAGCGGGCTGTAGTCTGACGAAGTACATTGTCGTCCGTTTCTACATCCTGCGAGAGACCGGATGCCAATTGGTAATCGCGCTCCGATTGTTCACGAACCTCGTCCATGACGTCGTCGACGGTAATCTGTCCTACCAACCGGCCGATGCTGTCGAGAACCGGGATAGCAACCAAGTCATACTTTTCGATAATTTGTGCCACTTCATCGATAGGTGTGTCTACGTGTACGGAGATAGGGTCTTTCTGCATCACATGTTTAACTTTGGATACAGAGGGTGACGTAATCATCTTTTTCAGTGGAAATATTCCGCGAAGACGTTCGTCATCGTCTATCACATATACATAATAGATGTCATCAAGTTCTTCTGCCTGTTGACGCATTTCTTTCAGGCATTCGGGCATACTCCAGTTTTCGTTGACGGTCACCATTTCCGTACCCATCAAACCACCGGCGGTATTTTCGTCATATTTCAGCAGGTCGACAATGTCTCCTGCCTGTTCGATGTCTTCAATGTGCGAAAGTACCTCTTCCTGCTTGTCTTCATCCAGTTCGCGCATCAAATCTACGGCATCGTCCGTATCCATATAGTCAACGAAACGTTTGGCAATGGTTTCTGATGGCAGGATGTCAAGAAACTCTTTACGAACATCCTCGTCCATTTCTACAAGTACGTCCGCGGCAGTTTCATTATCAAGTAATCGATAGACGAAGCGGGCTTCTTCCGGATTCAATTCGTTACACAACTCCGCTATATCAGCAGGGTGCAGATCGATAAGAAGCTCTTTTACTTTATCGGCATCTTTTTCTCCGATAAGCTCTTTTACGTTGTCAATGTATTCTTCGTTCATAATTACATCCTTACCTGCTTCCTGTAAATCGAGGAAGTCACGTTTAGTATACTACGTTTGTTCAGTCCGATAATCCGGCTTCCCCATTGGGAATTTCTTTTTGAGAAGTTGCTTCTATCGGGGACTTCAGCGCTTGTTCCACCCGGTTTGTCAGGTCTATAAACTCCTGTACCGAGAGTTGTTCAGGGCGTTTGTTGAATAGAGCGTCTTCTGTCAACGGGCAATCTTTACCCAAGATCGGTTTGATGGAGTTTCGTAATGTCTTTCGACGCTGGTTGAAAGTAGTTTTCACTACCTGTTTGAATAGCTTCGGATCACAACCAAGGTCTTGTATCTCGTTGCGTGTCATTCGTATGACTGCACTCTTCACTTTTGGAGGTGGGTTGAACACATGTTCGCTTACAGTGAAAAGATACTCTACCCGATACCAGGCTTGTATCAGAACGCTGAGAATGCCATATGTTTTACTGCCCGGCCCGGCCGCAATGCGTTCGGCTACTTCCTTTTGGATCATTCCTGTACAGCAAGGAATCAGGTCTTTGTTATCCAACATTTTGAAAAATATCTGGCTGGATATATTATAAGGATAGTTTCCGGTTAATACGAACGGATTTCCGTCAAATAAACGTTGCAGGTTCATTTTCAGGAAGTCATCCTCAATGATGTTATCTTCCAGTGACGGATAGGCTTCTCGCAGATAGGCTACTGATTCATAATCGACCTCCACCACTTTTACCAACCGTTCTTTTTTGACAAGGAACTGAGTGAGCACACCCATTCCCGGCCCAACTTCCAGAATCGGCAGTTCGGGGAATGTATCTACTGTATCGGCAATGTCCTGTGCCACTTTCAGGTCTTTCAGGAAGTGTTGCCCGAGAAACTTTTTAGGCTTTACTAATTTCATTTATCAACTAAATAACTACTTTTGCAGCAGACAAAGGTAATTCTTTTAAATGAAGAATAAAGAATTAGGGATGAAGAAACTAATAAAAAAGGCACTGAAACTTATCTTACCATTGGTTTTGGGAGGCTTTATCTTATATTGGGTCTATCGTGACTTCGATTTTGTAAAAGCCGCGGAGGTTTTGCAACACGGCACAAACTGGTGGTGGATGGCTTTTTCACTTCTTTTCGGCATATCGGCACAAGTGTTTCGTGGTTGGCGTTGGCGTCAGACGCTGGAACCTTTGGGAGCGTTTCCCCGAAGAAGTGATTGCGTCAATGCCATTTTCATTTCGTATGCAGCCAGTTTGGTGGTGCCGCGGGTAGGGGAAGTGAGCCGGTGTGGGATACTTGCAAAATACGATGATGTTTCCTTTGCTAAATCTTTAGGTACTGTGGTAACCGAACGTCTGGTAGATACACTGACTATTCTTTTGATTACCGGTATCACGGTTTTGTTGCAAATGCCTGTATTTGTCACCTTTCTTGAACAAACCGGTACGAAGATTCCTTCATTGATGCATTTACTTACGTCTGTTTGGTTCTATATCATTCTGTTTTGTGGAATAGGAGTTGTTGTGCTATTTTATTATTTGATTCGTACCCTTTCTTTTTTCGAAAAAGTGAAAGGAGTTGTACTGAATGTTTGTGAAGGCATTATGTCACTGCGGAATGTGAAAAATCTTCCGCTTTTCCTGCTTTATAGTTTTTTGATTTGGCTCAGCTATTTTCTCCATTTTTATTTCACTTTCTATTGTTTTGCTTTTACGGCACATCTGGGACTTCTTGCTGCATTGGTCATGTTTGTCGGAGGAACATTTGCCGTAATTGTTCCTACTCCGAATGGAGCCGGTCCGTGGCATTTTGCAGTGATCACCATGATGATGCTTTATGGGGTAAATGCGACAGATGCCGGAATATTTGCATTGATCGTTCATGGCATTCAAACCTTATTGGTCGTTTTATTAGGCATTTACGGGTTGACGGCTATTTCCTTTCTCCGACGAAAATAATATTTGCTGATAACAATTGTGTTTCAGGAAATGCGCTTTGCTGACTTAAAACAATATGTGTGTTATTGCTATACATATTTAATCTGTAAATCCGGTTTTTGAACTTTTTTTATTTGAATTTCTTCCGGTAATTCTTTCTTTTCCATTCTTTTTAGTAGCTTTGACCTTTAGAAATTGATTTAAAACCTATAAATAATTCATTTATGAGCACAATTCTTGATTTAGCTCCACAAAATGTATGGAAGCACTTCTATTCTTTGACGCAGATTCCGCGTCCGTCGGGACATATGGAAAAAATTACCGGGTTTCTGGTAAATTTCGGTAAAGGTCTCGGCTTGGAAACCTTTGTAGATGAAGCCGGCAATGTGATTATCCGTAAACCTGCCACTCCGGGGATGGAAAATAGAAAAGGAGTAATCCTTCAGGCACATATGGATATGGTACCACAGAAAAACAATGATACTGTTCACGATTTTGAGAAAGATCCGATTGAAACTTATATAGATGGTGAATGGGTGAAAGCTAAAGGTACTACACTTGGAGCCGATAATGGTTTGGGAGTAGCTGCTATCATGGCTGTTCTTGAAGATCAGAATCTGAAACACGGACCGTTGGAAGCTTTGATTACAAAGGATGAAGAAACAGGTATGTTTGGTGCTTTTGGTCTGAAACCGGGTACTGTGAATGGAGAAATACTGCTTAATCTCGATTCTGAAGACGAAGGTGAACTTTATATCGGCTGTGCCGGTGGTATGGACGTTACCGCATCTCTTGAGTATAAGGAAGTGGCTCCGGAAGATGGTGATATTGCCATTAAGGTAAGTTTAAAAGGTCTTCGTGGCGGTCATTCCGGACTGGAAATCAATCAGGGACGTGCCAATGCCAACAAATTACTGGTACGTTTTGTGCGTGAAGCTGTAGCAAGTTATGAAGCTCGCCTGGCAACTTGGGAAGGTGGAAATATGCGGAATGCCATTCCTCGTGAAGCCCATGCAGTAGTAACTATCCCCGCTGAAAATGAAGAAGAACTATTGGGTTTAGTGAAGTATTGCGAAGATATTTTCAATGAAGAGTATAAAGCAATCGAAACTCCTATCAGCTTCACTGCCGAGCGGGTAGAACTGCCTGCAGGAGAAGTACCTGAAGAGATTCAGGATAATCTGATCGATGCTATTTTTGCTTGTCAGAATGGTGTGATGCGAATGATTCCTACAATTCCCGATACAGTAGAAACCTCTTCAAATCTGGCAATCATTAATATTGGTGGTGGAAAAGCTTCTTTCAAGATTCTGGCACGTAGTTCCAGCGACAGCATGAAAGAATGTCTGACTACCAGCCTTGAATGTTGCTTTTCTATGGCGGGTATGAAAGTGGAGATGACGGGAGGATATTCCGGATGGCAACCCGACATCGATTCTCCGATTCTGCATGCAATGAAAGAATCTTATAAAAAGCAGTTTGGTACAGAGCCGGAAGTGAAAGTTATTCATGCCGGGTTGGAATGCGGTATCATTGGGGCTATTATTCCTGGACTGGATATGATTTCATTTGGTCCTACACTGCGTTCACCGCACTCTCCTGATGAAAGAGCCTTGATTCCGACTGTGCAGAAATTCTATGATTTTCTGGTTGCTACGTTAGAACAGACACCGATTAAATAAAGGTTCATCAGCGAATATACGAATGAGGGGCAAGCGTTACAAGCGTTTGCCTCTCTTCTTTTTTAAGGCTCTCTTTTTGTTTTCCTGTTTCATGACGACTTGTCATCCAAATGCAGAATTGTCAATGGCAACCTGCCTTTCTGACTTTATTTATGTCCGGTTTTGTCATATGATTGCCAATAGAAACCAATTTTCTTGATATACATCAAGAAATATGTTTTAAAACATATTTTTCTTCCCTTTTTGAGTACAACGTATCTATTTAGGCCTTATTTTTGTGCTGTAAAACATAAGAATTAGGATAACATAGTTTTTAGGTAACAGTTTTTTTAGGTAAAAAGATTATGAAGATTGTAAGAAGTTTATTAAAGAATTTGGCAAATGCCAATCCTAACATCTGGGGATATGTAACGCTTTAAGCGTTCTCCCCTTTAGGTTTTCGATGTGTGTTTATTAATTAAGGTAATTATTATTAGTATTTGAAGCAATGAAAAAAGTAGTAATGCATCTGCTGGAAAGATGTTTAAGAGAAGCCGGCAGAAATGAAATGATGAAGTGGGGATACACTAAATAAAAGTGTTCCCCACTTTTTTATTGGGGAGTTACTTCACCCATTGGCCCATGAGGTGCATTGCCCAAGACGAGAATTCGTTTCACCTCGGATTTTTTCCATTGAATAATCATGCGGCAATCGCCAGCATATACTTCAAGAAGGTTCCTACAAAAAATCATTTCGATCTTCCATCTTCCACCCGTATCTTCCATCGTCTTTCAAATGTTAAGATGCTGATATACAATACTGAGAAGCGTATTGATTAACCGGATAGTCTGTTTAGAGCATTTTGTTTTCCTTTGCTGTTTAGTCCGAAATGCTCCGTTCTTTGTCCCATCCCCGCCACCCGGGATCGGGTATGCGGACCGGGATAAATAAACGGAGATTCATTATAATAAATTTGGATACAAGGTTTTAAGAGTAGGGACGGATACAGCTGTTTAGTTCGTGATCCTTCAAGAAAAATCAGAATTTTAATGTTTTTATTGATTGTGGTAAAAATAGATCTGAGTAGTTACAAGTATTTGACTTTACGTTAAAAGACCTTAATTTTACTCTTGCTGGTTATGGAAATATGCCCGATCTGTTCTCTTTTTTTATAAGAAAAAGAACAGATCTTTAAACTTTATTTTGTTACTTTGTTAATTATGTATTGATACTTAAACTTTTAAGATATGAAGATTAGACTGATTTGTATTATCGTGTTACTTTCTATGGGAATGATGTCATGGACACATGCCCAATCATACGATAAGTTATGGAAGCAAGTGGAGCAGGCCCAACAGAAAAGCTTGCCCGAGACTATCGTCCGGTTGACCGGTGAAATTTATAAGAAAGCTGAAATTGAGAAGAACTCTCCTCAAATGCTGAAAGCCTATGTCTGGCAGATGAGATTCAGGGAAGAGATCACTCCGGATAGTTTCTATGTGTCGTTGAACGGATTAGAGCAGTGGGTGAAAACTACAGATAAGCCACTGGACCGTGCGGTTCTGCATTCGCTTATCGGCAGTATGTATGCCGATTATGCTTCTCAAAATCGTTGGAAACTAAACCGCCGTACAGATTTGGAGGAAGTGACTCCCTCAAATGATATTCGGGAGTGGAGTAAAAATCAGTTTGTAACGAAAGTGATGTCAGAAACAGCCGTAACGTTTCAGGATTCCCTGTTACTGCTCGATACTTCATCCCGAAGTTACATTCCTTTTGTCGAGCTGGGGGTAACAAGTGATTATTATCATCATGATATGTATCATCTTTTAGCTTCCCGTGCCATTGCTTCATTAGAGAGTTTATCCGGGTTGGGCAGTGATTCTCTGATAAATGCACGTATCGAAGGGATTTATCGACACATGATGGATTCATATCGCCGGACCGATAATCCGGACGCTCTGTTGCTTACTAACTTGGATTATCTGCAGTGGAAAAGGCGCACCGATCCCGGTTTTCGTCCTTATCATGCTCCCGAAGGTAGAATCGGGCTGACGCAAGATCCTTATCTGGCAGCATTGAATAAACTGATTGCCGAGAACCAGTCACGTGACATTTGTGCCGAGGTTTATTTACTTAAGGCCCAGGAGGCAGTGAACGCCGGCGTACCTGCTTCTGGATTGCAATTGTGTGATGAGGCCATTTCCTGCTATCCGGCTTATCACCGTATTAATGCCTTGAAAGAGCTGAAGCAGGATATCCTGAGCCCGGATTTTACAGTGCAGACCCCGTCAGCGGTTTATCCCGGTGAGGAATTCGACTTGAAAGTCAGTTTTAAGAATCTGAAGAGTTTCGCTGTTCAGTTGTATGCGATCAATTTGCCGGCTCGCCCCAATGCAGTGGAAGTACCTGATGAAACATTCTTAAAGAAACATGGGCGCTTGCTTTCGTCGGTGCATTATGTCCTTTTCCCATCTGGTGACTATAAAATGCAAGACTCTATATTTCATATGAAAGCTCCTGAAACAGGCCTCTATGCCCTCCGTATTGTTCCGGATGCTGAGGTTCGTTCTAATTCTGCGAAGTTTCTGTCTTCCACTCGCTTCAAAGTGCTGACCCGCTCTTTGCCTTCCAAGCTAAGTGAGGTAGCTGTACTCGATGATATGAGTGGGAAGCCTATAGAGGGGGTTCTACTTTCAGTCTTCGACCGACAGAACAAACAGCTTCTGACCGCTACCACTAATGCTGAGGGGAAAGCACAGTTTGCTTCATCAGGAGAGTACAGATACCTGACGGCTGCCAAAGGAGCCGATACGGCTATGCCTCAAATCTATTTATGGGGTGGGAATTATAACTTTACAGATGATACAAAGCCGGTTTCTGCCGTAACTTTGCTTACCGATCGTTCTCTTTACCGCCCGGGACAGACTGTCTATGTGAAAGGGATTGCTTATGAACAGTATCCGGATTCTGCCCATGTGCTTGCCGGGCGAGAATATACACTGACACTTACAGATGCCAATGGGCAGGAAGTGGGTACAAAGAAGTTGCGTACCAGTGATTTCGGCTCTTTTACCGCTGAATTCGTATTACCATCCGTTTGTTTGAACGGCACTTTCAGCCTGAATACCCAAAATGGTTTCCGTACCATTCAGGTTGAAGATTATAAACGTCCTACATTTGACATTACATTTGAGCCGGTGACTGAAAGTTATCGTTTAGGAGACCGTGTCGAATTGAAAGGGAATGTGAAGACTTTCAGCGGTGTGCCTTTACAGGATATTCCGGTTACTTATACCATAACCCGCTCCCTTTGTTCTTGGCGGATGTGGGGAGTGAACCCCGTCATATTGGCTTCTGACACCGTGCGTCTGGGGGCAGATGGAAATTTTGAGCTCCCTGTTGACCTAAAACCCGATACTTCAGGCTCCGACCTTGACGATGGTGATGACACTTCTTCCTATTATGACTATAAAGTACAGGTTTCGGTCACGAATGTTGCGGGCGAAACGCAGACTTCGGAAATCAGCCTGCGGGCCGGAAAGACTTCCTTGCTGCTATTTGCCGATATAAACGGACTTATCTGTAAAGACGATTCCATAAAAGCTACTTTTCAGGTAAATAATCTGGAACGTAAACCGGTTGCCGTCGAAGGCAGTTATCAATTGTTCTCTATTTCAGATTATGAGGAATCCAAAGCTGTGAAAGATCAGAAAGTTTCTGCTCAGGCAATCCTTTCAGGTTCGTTCAGATCCAATGAAGAGACGTTATTGTCCGACTGGAAAACACTACCTTCCGGTGCTTATAAACTTGTGGCTTCTGTGACAGATACCCAGGGACGTAAATCAGAAACGGAAAAGGTTGTGATCCTTTTCGCTTTGAATGATAAACGTCCACCGGTGTCCATGCCTTTATGGTATTATGAGGTAAATACCCGGTTTGATGCAGAACATCCTGCACTGTTCTACTTTGGAACTTCCGAAAAGGATGCTTATGTACTTATGGATGTATTCAGTGGTAACAAGCATCTGGAGAGCAAACTTCTTCATTTGTCCGATTCGCTTGTCCGTTTTGAGTATCCTTATCGGGAAGCTTATGGAAATGGTTTGGGCATTACTTTTGCATTTGTTCGTAAAGGAATAGTTTACGAACAGGAAGTAAGTCTGACAAAGCGTTTGCCCGATTATACTTTGAATATACGCTGGGATGTATTCCGTGACAAATTACGTCCCGGACAGGAAGAGGAATGGAAGCTGACGATTCGGAATCCACAAGGATCACCGGTTTTGGCCGAGATGTTGGCTACCATGTACGATGCTTCACTGGATAAAATCTGGAAAGCTGACCAGTCTCTGCAGCTATATTATCATCTTTCCGTTCCTGTTTCCCATTGGAGGAGGGACTATGCAGATTCGAACCATTTCTATTTTGGTTTCCGTCAGCGTAGTTTGAAAGTACCTTCGTTCAGTTACGATCATTTTGTATTACCTCCTGTCGGATATGCTGTTGCCGAGGTGTTGTCGATAACCAATGACGCCGCTCCGGTTACCCGCTATGCTCGTATGCGTGGAATGGGAGCTATGAAACAACAAATGAAAAGCGAGGTCGCAGACGATGTCCTTTTTGAATCCGAGTTGATTTCTGTTTCACAAGATGCGGGGGCTGTAAATCAGGCAGACCATCCGGCTGTGAATGGGGCTGCAGATATAGAGTTACGTACCAACTTTGCTGAAACAGCTTTTTTCTATCCGCAACTTCATACCAATGCTCAGGGTGAGGTCAGCTTCTCTTTCCGTATGCCGCAAAGCCTTACGACCTGGAATTTCCGTGGTTATGCCCACACACAGAATATGATGACGGGTCAGATAAATGCTACTGCTGTTACCAGTAAAGAGTTTATGCTTACCCCAAATCTGCCGCGGTTTGTCCGAGTGGGAGACCATACTTCCATCGCTGCTTCTGTCAGCAATCTCACAGGTAAAAGCATGTCGGGTACAGTGAAACTTGTGCTTTTCAATCCTATGACGGATCAGGTGATATCTACCCAGCAAAAGAAATTTAATGCCGGGCCCGGACAGACTGTCGGGGTGGATTTCCTGTTTACGGTTACTGATAAATATGAAGTTCTGGGATGCCGGATGATAGCCGAAGGAGGCAATTTCAGCGATGGTGAACAACACCTGCTTCCGGTTCTCAGCAATAAAGAGAATCTGACAGAGACCTTGCCTATGCCTGTCCGTGGTGAACAAACGCGTACTTTCTCTTTAGCAGACCTTTTCAATCATCATAGCAAGACTGCAACCAACCGGCGTTTAACCGTTGAGTTTACTGCCAATCCGGCTTGGTATGCCGTACAAGCATTGCCAGCGTTGTCGCAACCCAGAAATGATGATGCCATTTCATGGGCTACTTCCTGGTATGCCAACACAATGGCCTCTTACATAATGAATGCCCAACCACGTATTCGAGCTATTTTTGACAGTTGGAAACTCGGGGGAGGCACCAAAGAAACTTTCCTGAGTAATTTGGAAAAGAATCAGGAAGTGAAGAATATCCTTCTTTCCGAATCTCCCTGGGTGATGGAAGCTACCTCGGAAAGCGAACAAAAAGAACGCATTGCCACTCTATTCGATTTGAATAATATCCGTAATAATAATGCAGCAGCCTTACTGAAACTACAGGAACTCCAATTACCTGATGGTTCGTGGAGTTGGTATAAAGGAATGGACGGTAGTCTTTTTGTTACCGATTTTATTGTGGAGCAGAATGCACGTATAGCCCTGCTTACAGGAAAACCACTGGAAGGCGCAGCCTTGAATATGCAACGGTCGGCTTTCAACTATCTTCATAAAGAGGCCTTACAGGAATATCGTTCTATTCGTGAAGCCGAAAAAAACGGCAGTAAATCACAAGGAATTTCACGAAGTGCATTAAAGTATCTCTATCTGGTTGCTATTTCTGACGAAAAAGTGCCGGTATCCATGAAAGAAGCATATACCTATTTCCTTTCAAGAGTTGCTCCGTCATTGTCTCAGCAGTCTGTAACCGAAAAAGCTTGGTCGGCCATTATCTTGCAGAAAGTAGGCAAGGTGAAAGAGGCTCAGGAGTTTATGGCATCCCTTAAAGAATATCTCACTCGGACAGATGACCAGGGTATGTTTTTTGATACAGCCGACAGTCCATATACTTGGAATAACCTGAAAGTACCTGCCCATGTGGATGTAATGGAAGCTTTTGAACGAGTGGGAGAGGATGCACAGGTTGTTGAAGAAATGAAAATGTGGCTTTTAAAGCAGAAACAGACCCAGCAATGGGATTCTCCGGTAGCTACTGCAGATGCTGTTTATGCTCTGCTTTACAATGGAACTAATTTACTGGATAATCAAGGAGATGTCCGTATTGTTCTTGGCAATGAAGTGTTGGAAACGGTAAGTCCTGCCAAAACGATTGTTCCGGGATTGGGCTATGTTCGGAGGACTTTTACGGACAGAAAGACCGTAGATGCCGCTGAGATTATTGTTGAAAAACGAGATCCGGGTATTGCCTGGGGAGCAGTATATGCACAGTTCGAAGAGAGTCTTGATAAAGTAGTTCGCCAAGGGAGCGGTCTGGATGTAGATAAGAAATTATATGTGGAAACGATTGCTCATAACAATCGTCAGTTGCAACCGATTATTGGTAAGACTCAGTTAAAGGTTGGTGATAAAGTGGTAGTCCGTCTGACTGTCCGTCTTGATCGTACGATGGATTTTATACAGTTGAAAGACCAGCGTGCTGCCTGTCTCGAACCGATTGAAGTCCTGTCCGGATATCGCAATGTTGGTGATGTCGGTTGTTATGTAGCAGTAAAAGATGCTTCAACTGATTTCTTTTTCGATACCTTAAATAAAGGAACTTATGTTTTAGAGTATAGTTACCGTGTCGATCGTGCAGGAAGTTACGAAACAGGAATTGCTACTATTCAGAGTGCCTATGCACCCGAATATGCAGCCCACTCAGCTTCTGCCCGTTACGAAGTTTCTCAGTAAATAGAACTCTATATTTTTAAAATGCAGATGCTTGGATTATGTAAGTATCTGCATTTCTTTTTTTTGTTTTTAGTTTATAATATTTGAATTACATTGTAATATTTTTCATTAAAATGGTTTTTGTTACAAAGAAAACTTATCTTTGCAGAATGTGATTGTTAAACTTTTAATTTATTATTTATGAAAACAAAAATCTTATTTACTATTCTAACAGTGCTCTGTTTCTCCGCTTTAGCAGGAGTTGTGTTTCTTAAATCCGTAGATAATAAAAAGAACGCCAAAGATATTGCATTGGCGAATGTTGAATCTCTTGCCAATGCTGAAGGCGATGGTATAGGGAATGAGGATAATCCATCAGCTACGATAAAAAAGTGTGTAAGCTCCAGTGAATTTACAAAAGATGATACTACGGGAGAATATTATTTGGTGTGTAATTCAGGAACTACCGAAAGTGTTATTTACCGTTGTCCATCTGGTACTACCGAAGGCCACAAAGATTGGATATATAGTTTTCTTTATTGTACGAGATAGTTAACTAATAAATGTTAGAATGATGGTTTTAAAAAATAAATGGAAGAATAGGTTTATTTTAATCCTTTTCATGGTCGGATTTGTTTTTTTTGCTTGTAAAGAAGAGACGGATCTTTACTTTAATGGTGATATAACAGTTATCAAATCGTTTGATAACGATACTTTGTTGTCTCCGGTAAAAGTAGAGCTTGAAGATATTTATGATGGTTCAGTATTAGCGTATGACTCATTATTGTTTTTTACTTCGCATAAATATAGTGATTGCTGGATGTATGTATTTTGTGTGAATAGTGGCAAACATATCGCTTCTTTATGTCCCAAAGGGCAAGGGCCAAATGACTATTTATCTTTTAAAAACTCTCAGCAGTTTGTAAGGGAGAACGGCGAATTGAAGTTATGGGTCAGAGATAATACTAAATCAGCTAGGTTGCTGAATATTACAAAGTCTATAGAAACAGGAGTCACTGTTTGCGATACCATTATTCCCATGGATTGGAATAAATATTTTGTTTATCCTGCTACTACCCTGTTCTTTTTGAAAGATGGATATATATTAGGGCAAAATCAGTGTGAAGAACAGTATTCCAAAGGTAAAGAGTATATTCCGCGCAAATTTTATTTGTATAAAGATTCTTTAGAGAATAAAGTGAAGGAATATAAGTTGTTCAACCGACCGGTTATTTTGAAGGATGATAAATATGATGTTCTGAGTGGCATGTTTTACGCTAATCATAGTTATATACATCCGGATCAGACTAAAGTGGCCATTGCCATGCAGCGGGTTGCCCAGATAACCATATTAGATGTGAAGTCAGGAAAACAAGTCGGGTACAGGATGGATGATACGCTTGACTTCAGTGATATAGAACAAAATCTTGAGTGCATACGCTATTACTATACAAGTGCGGCTGTGAATTCACGATATATATTTGCCCTTTATATTGATCAGGCAGAAATGGGAGGTAAGTATCCTTTTAAATCAAAGACTGTCCATGTCTTCGATTGGGAAGGGCGGCCTGTATATAAGATACAGTTGGATAAGGCGGCCTCTTGGATCACTTTAAATCCTCAAAATGATATCTTGTACGCTCAGGACAAAGAAGATACGATTTGGGCTTATGACGTTTCTTGGCTTGGTAAACGAAGTCGTTGATGGGAAAGCTCGGTATTTTAAGTTTAGTTCTTTGCGTCATTGGTTTACTATCCTGTGGTAAAAAGAAAAACGTGCATACGGACTTTGAAGCTTTTATCGGGAAAGAAATTGTTTTTCCCGATAAAAGCTTCAAAGTGATTGGTAATAAGGTTTTTAAAGACCGGTTTTTATTGATATCTTATGTTGATTCCGGAAATTGTACACCTTGTGCTTTAGGTAAGATGCAGTATATGAAAACCAATAAGCGTCAGTTACTGGACGCACATACAGGAATTCTTATGGTTGTACACGAAAAAGATACTTTTGTTGTTAATGAAGTGTTCCGGCAGATGCATGTTAGTTATCCGGTCTTTTTCGATTCATTGGGATGTTTTAAGAAAGAAAATGGAATATTTGATAGCCCTTTGTATCAAGATTTCGTTATAGACCAGTCAAATAAAGTAATATGGTTGGGAAATCCTTTGCGTAATAAGCAGTCATGGCAACAATACGAGAAAATGATATCTATTATAATGGATAGTAGTAGATAGTTGTTTTAAGAGCGTATACTAAAAAGAACGTCACTATGTCCTGTGCTTAAAAATATGTAATCAGTGGCAGATTCTCGACGAAAACTCCTATTTTTGTACTTTAAACAACTAACAATAATAAAATAGGAACGAATGAAACGTAGTTTACTCTTCATATTTACTTTACTTACTATTACTTTATCGGCTGTAGCTCAACCTCGTATCTCTTCTAATAAGGAGACCCATCATTTCGGACAGATTGAATGGAAGCGTCCGGTTTCTGTAGAGTATACTATTACCAATACTGGTGATAAACCTTTGGTACTGACTAATGTTACTACCTCTTGTGCCTGTTCGGTTGCTAACTGGACGAAAACTCCGATTGCTCCCGGAGAAAAAGGAACGGTTAGTGCTACGTTTGATGCAAAAGCGTTGGGGCATTTCAATAAATCGATCGGCATTTACAGCAATGCGCAGCCTGGTTTGGTTTATCTGAACTTCGATGGAGAGGTGGTTCAGGAGATCAAGGATTTTACTAAAACCCATCCCTATGCAATCGGACAAATCCGGATTGACCGTACAGATATAGATTTTCCTGATGTACACAGCGGAGAGAAACCGGTCATTACATTGGGGGTAGTCAATCTTTCCGATCGTCCATACGAACCTGTATTGATGCATCTTCCGCCTTATCTGAAAATGGAAACTAATCCTACCGTCCTTTTGAAAGGTAAGAAAGGAACCATTACCCTGACACTTGATACCAAACAACTGATGGATTTAGGTTTGACTCAGTCTTCTGTTTATCTGGCTCGCTTTGCCGGTGATAAAGTGAGTGAGGAAAATGAAATCCCCGTGTCAGCAATACTTCTTCCTGACTTTTCAGGAATGACCGAGCAAGATAAAGCTTTAGCTCCTGCTATTCGTCTGTCCGAATCCAAGATTGATTTAAGCCGGGTTTTGGTTAAGAAAAACAAAGCCCGACATGACATTGTTATCACTAACACAGGTAAGTCTCCTTTGCAGATCAGTAAACTGCAAGTATTCAATCCTGCGGTAGGTGTTGCTTTGAAGAAAACTATACTGCAGCCGGGCGAAAGTACCCGCCTGAGAGTGACTGTCTTGAAAAAGAACCTTGGAAAGAAGAAGAGACACTTGCGAATTCTGATGATCACCAATGATCCGGTACAGCCGAAAGTGGAGATCGATGTAAAAGCTACGAGTAACGAATCACATAATTAATATCTGCCATGGAACATCCTGAAAATAACGAAGCATATAAAGGTTTGGTTGTGAATGCAGGCATTGAACAACCGTCATCTGTAAATCCCTATCTGAAGCGAAAAGTAAAAAAACGCCAGTTGTCGGTTAATGAGTTTGTGGAGGGCATTGTCAAAGGGGATGTGACGATTCTGAGCCAGGCTGTAACTTTAGTGGAAAGTGTGCGTCCCGAACATCAGGCTACCGCACAGGAGGTCATTGAAAGATGTCTGCCTTATTCCGGTAATTCGATTCGTGTAGGCATCAGTGGTGTGCCGGGAGCCGGTAAAAGTACTTCGATTGATGTCTTTGGATTACACGTTCTTGAAAAAGGAGGTAAGTTAGCTGTTTTAGCTATTGATCCGAGTAGTGAACGCAGCAAAGGAAGTATTTTGGGTGATAAAACCCGTATGGAGCAGCTTTCTGTACATCCTAAATCATTTATACGCCCCAGTCCCTCTGCCGGTTCGTTGGGAGGAGTGGCCCGTAAGACTCGTGAAACGATTATTCTATGTGAAGCTGCAGGGTTCGATAAGATCTTTGTGGAGACTGTAGGAGTGGGACAAAGTGAGACCGCAGTTCATTCAATGGTCGATTTTTTTCTGTTGATTCAGTTGGCCGGTACGGGAGATGAACTACAGGGTATCAAAAGAGGGATTATGGAGATGGCTGACGGTATTGTGATAAATAAAGCTGATGGCAATAACATTGACAAAGCCAAGTTGGCGGCTGCGCAATTCCGTAATGCTTTACATCTTTTCCCGGCTCCGGATTCCGGATGGACACCGCGTGTACTTACTTATTCGGGATTCTATAATCTTGGAGTAAAGGAAATATGGGATATGGTGTACGAGTACATCGATTTTGTGAAAGGTAATGGCTATTTTGAATATCGTCGTAACGAACAAAGCAAATACTGGATGTATGAGAGCATCAATGAACAGTTACGTGACAGCTTTTATCACAATGCCAAGATTGAATCGATGTTGCAAGAAAAGGAGCAACAGGTGCTCAAGGGAAATCTCACCTCTTTTGTTGCTGCCAAGAGCTTACTCGATACTTATTTCGAAGATCTGAAATAACGATGAAGAGGTGTCAAAATTCGTATTCACCACAGATTACACAGATAATTATTATTGGTTGTCAGTAGATTAAAATCATTTTGTGTAAATCTGTGTAATCTGTGGTGAGTTATGACACACCTTCCAAATCTGCCTTCGATTTACTTTGAGTCACAAAGTAGACTCCAAGAAATACCAATGCAATCGCAACTCCTTTTTCCCAGCCGAAGCTTCCGATTCCCATTAAGATCGCCGCTATGGAAGCAACAATGGGTTGCACATAGTTATACATACTTACTACTGTAGGGCGCATCAGTTTTTGTGCAGTCATGATGCAGATGTAAGCAATGAAGCTTCCGCATAGTACCACATAAAGTACCTGATAAATGGCAGCGGTCGAAATACTGTTCCACTCGATGCCCGCTATATCCTGATAAGAAAAAGGGATATAGCATATAGATGCATAAATAAACATCCACTTATTAATTGTGATGGCCGAATAGCGTTGGGATAATCCTTTGAATACGGTCAGGTAGATAGAGAAGCTGAGTTGGGCAATCATACAAAGTAAGTCTCCCCAGATGCTTCCTCCTCCTGCACTTGTCGCCTGACTGCTTAAAATCAAGATCAATGCTCCCATTGCTCCAATGAAAATTCCCAATACCTTTTTGTTTGTAACCGGTTCTTTCAGATAGATAGCTGCCACAATCATGGTGATGATAGGTGAAGTCGTTGTTACGATAGATGCGTCTATCGGAGAAGTGAGAGACAGGCCGAATATAAATATTCCCTGATTGAAAACAAGGGCGAACAGAGAAGCGAAGAAAATTTTCAGCATGTCACGGTGCCCTACCTGCTCTTGTTTACAGAAAGCGGAAAGTATCCAGAAAGCTGCTGCCGCCCCTACCATGCGAAAGGTGGTTACCGAAAGTGCCGAGAACTCTGTCAATGCCGATTTGCCGATAGGGGACATTAATCCCCACATCACGTTGGCCGTAAATGCCAGTGCATGTCCTTTCAGATTCTTATCAATCTCCATACCGAATGTTACCTTTATTGAAAACTGATGCAAAAGTAACTAATTTATCGTTTGAATTTTCTATATTTGTTTAATTTAAATGCAACCATTTATGGAACTATCAGCCAATTATATCAAACGAATTGAAATAAACGGATTATGGGACCGGTTCAACATAGTCTGGGACCTTCGTCCGGATGTCAATATACTATCCGGTATCAATGGAGTAGGAAAAACTACTATCCTGAATCGATCGGTCGGTTATCTTGAACAGTTATCAGGCGAAGTAAAGAGCGATGAAAAAAACGGGGTACGTGTCTTTTTTGATAATCCGGAAGCTACTTACATTCCGTATGACGTGATCCGCAGTTACGATCGTCCGCTTATTATGGGAGACTTCACAGCCCGTATGGCAGATAAGAATGTGAAATCCGAGCTCGACTGGCAACTTTACCTGTTACAGCGCCGCTACCTTGACTACCAGGTCAATATCGGCAATAAGATGATCGATCTGCTGAGTAGTAATAACGAAGAAGAGCGCGGCAAAGCAGCTACTCTTTCAGTAGCCAAGCGCCGTTTTCAAGACATGGTCGATGAACTGTTCAGCTATACCCGTAAAAAAATAGACCGTAAACGCAATGATATTGCTTTTTATCAGGATGGTGAACTTCTGTTTCCTTATAAGCTTTCTTCCGGTGAGAAACAGATGTTGGTGATCCTGCTTACCGTACTTGTACAGGACAATGCCCATTGCGTTTTGTTTATGGACGAACCCGAAGCTTCATTGCACATCGAATGGCAGCAAAGATTGATTGCGATGATCCGTGAACTGAATCCGAATGTACAGATTATACTTACCACTCATTCGCCTGCAGTCATCATGGAGGGATGGCTCGATGCAGTAACCGAAGTCAGTGATATTGCAACCAGTTATAAATAGCATTTAACCAAAACACGACCTATGGCAATTAGTCTTAAAGATAATCTGACCTCTTCCTACTTCAGTGCAGCCCATAAGCTGTACTCTAAAAAGGCACGCCGCCGAATCGTTGCTTATGTTGAGAGTTATGATGATGTAGCTTTCTGGCGTACCCTGCTTGAAGAGTTTGAGGACGAAGAACATTATTTTCAAGTGATGCTTCCTTCCGCAACATCGTTGGCCAAAGGCAAGAAGATGGTGTTGATGAATACTCTCAATACCGCTGAGCTCGGGAAAAGCCTGATTGCTTGCGTAGATAGTGACTATGACTTTCTGTTGCAGGGAGCTACCTCCACCTCGCGTAAGATTAACCGTAACAAATATATTTTTCAAACCTATGCCTATGCCATTGAGAACTATCATTGTTACGCCGACAGCTTGCATGAGGTTTGTGTACAGGCAACTTTGAATGACCGTCACCTCATTGATTTCAACGAGTTTATGAAGCGATACTCCCGGATCGTTTATCCGCTTTTCCTATGGTCTGTCTGGTTTTATCGCCGCCATGATACTTATACGTTTTCCATGAGTGAGTTTAATGGCTGTGTTCGCTTGCACGATGTTAGCCTGAGACATCCGGAACGTTCTCTGGAAGTGGTGAGACGTTCGGTTACAGCTAAGTTGTCCGAATTGTCTACACGCTTTCCGCAGGGGCTCGAAGAGATTGACAGATTATCGGCCGAACTTGAAAGGCTCGGAGTACTTCCTGATACTACTTATTTGTTTGTTCAAGGGCATCATATTATGGATAATGTAGTGATGAAAGTGCTGACTCCCGTCTGTACGGCTTTAAGGCGCGAGCGTGAACAGGAAATCAAGAAGTTGGCAGAACACAATGAACAATTTCATAACGAACTGACTTGTTATCAGAACAGTCAGGTGAATGTGGAAGTAATGCTCCGCAAAAACAGTGCATACAAAGATTTATACCTCTATCAATGGTTGAAAGAAGATATTAAAGAGTTTTTATATGGAACAAATAACCGAAAAGATAAATAACCTATTCGTTTCCTGGGGATTTAACAGCAATGAAGTAGGTCCTATTATAACACTGATACTGATTATCGGTGTTGCCTTTCTGGCTGACCTTATTTGCCGTCATATCCTTTTGAAAGTGGTTGCTAAATTAGTGAAAAAGACCAAGGCAACCTGGGATGATATTGTATTCGACCGTAAAGTACTGATTTATCTCAGTCATCTTGTCCCCCCCATTATTATTTATGTGTTGATTCCTTTGGCAATTCCAAATGTAAGTGCCCTCGATTTTATTCGTCGTATCTGCATGATTTATATCATTGCGGTTTTTCTACGTTTTATCAGCGCATTTCTATCGGCTGTTTATCATGTATACAGTGAGCGAGAGCAGTTTCGTGATCGACCATTGAAAGGTTTGTTGCAAACAGCGCAAGTGATACTATTTTTCATTGGAGGAATTGTTGTTATCAGTGTATTGATAGATAAATCTCCGATGGTGCTACTCACCGGGCTTGGTGCTTCGGCTGCCATCCTGATGTTGGTGTTTAAAGACAGTATCATGGGATTTGTGTCCGGCATCCAACTTTCTGCAAATAATATGTTGAAAGTAGGTGACTGGATTGCTATGCCCAAATACGGAGCCGACGGTACGGTGATTGAAGTGACGCTCAATACAGTGAAGGTGCGCAATTGGGACAATACCATCACTACCATTCCTCCCTATCTGCTGGTCAGTGATTCTTTTCAGAATTGGCGGGGTATGCAGGAGTCCGGTGGGCGGCGTGTGAAGCGTTCTATCAATATCGATATGAACAGTGTCAGATTCTGTACCCCCGAAATGCTGGCTAAATATAAGAAAATCCAATTGTTGACCGATTATGTGGAGCAGACCGAGAAGGTGGTGAAAGAGTATAATAAAGAACATCACATAGACAACTCTATTTTGGTCAATGGGCGACGCCAGACCAATCTTGGCGTGTTTCGCGCCTATTTGACGAACTACCTGAGAAGTCTTCCCGACGTGAATAAAAATCTCACTTGCATGGTACGCTATCTTCAGCCCACCGAACAAGGTATTCCGGTCGAACTTTACTTTTTTTCTGCTGTGAAAGAGTGGGTACCTTACGAAGGAATCCAGGCCGATGTATTCGATCATCTGCTTGCCATTATTCCGGAATTCGGATTACGTGTATTCCAGAATCCTACGGGAGAAGATTTTAGGGAGTGGAGTAGAAGAAATTAAAAAAGTGTATTATATTTGTAGCTAATAATACTATATTAGCTATGAATGCACTACAAAGCAACATTATCCGGGAGATCACTCCGTTGTCTGACAAGGATTGTTTTTATATTGCCGAACGGTATAAAACGGAGTTTACCTATCCCATTCACAACCATGCCGAGTTTGAGCTGAACTTTACGGAGAAAGCCGCCGGAGTACGTCGCATTGTCGGCGATTCGGCAGAAGTGATCAGTGATTATGATTTGGTTCTGATTACTGGAAAAGACCTGGAACATGTATGGGAGCAGCACGATTGCCATTCAAAAGAGATCCGTGAAATAACGATCCAGTTTTCCTCCGATCTCTTTTTTAAAAGCTTTATCAATAAGAATCAGTTCGATTCCATTCGTGATATGCTTGAGAAAGCTCAGAAAGGTCTTTGTTTTCCGATGTCGGCCATCCTTAAAATCTATCCTCTGCTCGATACCCTGGCATCCGAGAAACAGGGGTTTTATGCTGTTATCAAATTCCTGACTATCCTTTACGAACTGTCACTTTTCAACGAAGAAGCTCGTACGTTGTCAAGTTCTTCTTTTGCTAAAATCGGCATTCATTCGGATAGTCGTCGCGTACAGAAGGTGCAGGAATATATTAATGCCCATTATCAGGAAGAGATCCGCCTGAATCAGCTGGCCGATATGGTAGGAATGACTCCGGTATCTTTCAGTCGCTTCTTTAAATTGCGTACCGGTAAGAATCTTTCGGACTATATCATTGATATTCGTTTGGGGTTTGCTGCCCGCCTGCTGGTTGATTCTACTATGTCTATTGCTGAAATCTGTTATGAATGCGGGTTTAATAATCTTTCTAATTTCAATCGGATTTTCAAGAAGAAGAAAGAATGTTCACCCAAAGAGTTTCGTGAAAACTACAGGAAGAAAAAGAAACTGGTATAATTTTATGTGAGAATACTTACCCTCAATTAACATTGTTAACGCCATTTCTCCGTTATTTTATTCTTGTGTGCAAATAACAAGCCTTTTGCATTTAAAACACTTGCTATTTGCATTTAAAGAACAAACTTTAACGTTGCGTTAAAACAAAGCTTTGGGCGAGAGAAATCTTGTGCTTTAAAAACACTGTGTTTTAGTTTGTTAAGCACACTCTTTACTTCTTTGTTTCACTGAATCCCTTTTGGGATAAAAGCCTGTATACTTGTTTTTTTGTCAACTACAAATCGGGGACTGACACTCCCTGCTATCTTCTTTTCGCCTTGTTTAGCGCCGCTATCAGATATCTTCCTTTGGCCCCTATATCGCTCCAGCAAGTGTTTGCAATCAGTTTCCATACCGTCGTTCCCTTTCTCCCATAGTCCGACAGCTTGAGTATGGAGTTTACTTCCCCGGTGTCGGTAACGCTCAATCTCTTTAGCGTGTCTATCAGTCCCGAGTAATTGTGCGTCATTGTATTGAAGGCGTATCCCGGTATCGGAAGAGAAGCAGAATCCTCCTTCCATTCTTCCTCCTTCCCCTTGGGGGGAGCTGAGGGGGGTAATTCTTTATTTTCCTCTCCTTTACTTTCCTTTACTTTACTTTGTCTGGAATCGCATGCATTTTTTGCGTCAACGGCTACATGATGTACTACGTTTTTCGGGTTAACAGGTGTTTTTTCCTCTTTGAACAGCTCCGGTTGCTGAGTTTCCTGTGGTGTAGAAGGAGCATCGGGTTTTCCGTTTTCCTTTTCCGGTTTTACTATCAGATAGGGGAGCTCCGACAGTTCTCTTTTCCTTCGCTTCGTAGCTTCCAGCCATACCTTTTGTATGCTTTCCGAAGTCAGTATTCCGTCTTCCCGATAACTGTTTTCGTCCAGTATCCCTTTGATGAACAGAATCTTGATGATTCCCTTCACCTCTTCTGTTTGCACTTCCCTCCCTGCTTTGTTTGCGAAAATCAGGCACTGTTCTTCATCCCACCGTATGTAGTATCCCTCCTTGTAAATCTTGCACATCAGTTTCAGCACAATTGCCGGGCCCTTTATTCCGTATTTTGCTTCTATCACTTCCATTGCGTTCTCTTCCATGAAGTTTACGCCTATCGGGAAATAGTTGATCCCGTCGTATGTTGTCGCCATATTGTTTTTTAGATTAGTTGTTTGTACTTTCAATAAGATATTTACCACAAATTACACCGGATTCCCAAAGACGTTTTCTCCTGATTCCTCAAAATAGAAATAATTCATTTGTGAAAATCTGTGTAATCTGTGGTGCCTCCCCTATACGATCGGTCTCCATTCCATGAAATTCTCCATTTGAAACGTCGTCCACCGCTGTTCGTCCACATTCCAGTACACAACCGCCCCCTCTACTTCTGTGGGATCATATTCCCTATGGAACTCCGCTTCGTAATAAATCAGTGTTGCTTTCGCCAGTTGGAAACTCCCGTTCTGTTTTCGGTAAGCCACTGCCGCATGTCCATATTGCATGTGATCCAATAACGCTTCCAGGCGTTCCGCCATCCATTCTGCGCACGACTCGGTGTATCCTTTTTCGAAGACGATACGTCTTTTCCATTTTAGTCTCATGGCTTCACTTTGTGATGCCGGCCTTTTTTTTCGTTTCATACATATACGATTTTAAAGTTTATAAATTGTTTACGGCTCGAAGGTAGAGTGTTTGCCGATTAAGTTGGAGTATAATAATTCATGGTATGTTTTCTTGTCTATTTTATGCCAATGGATTTATCTTGTAGCGTTTCGTTCCAGATGGTGTTTATTTCCTTTAGAATGGTGCTGAGCTTCAATGGAATGAATATTCCGTTTCGAATATTCCCTAATAGTTTTTTGTCATTTATATATCGGGCTAACGCAATTTGTGATGTCTCTTTTTTTATACCCATTGCTCCATTTTGATAGAGTGTGATTAGTAGCTTTAAGCATTCGTAGTGTTTCAAAACAATCCCTTGTATAGGTTTCTCCTTTTTTCGTCCCCTGTTTGACTTAAGTCTTTTATTGTCAGAAGTTTGCTTGTTGTCTGTTTTGTTTTTTTTGAGTTTCTTTTTTTTCTTCTTGTTGTTTGTTTTCGTAGTTCATACTCTTTTTAATTTTAGTGATTTTTATTTGTGTAAAATATGGCAAAGGTATGGACGAAAAATTTAGTAAACTTGCAAATACAGGATAAATTGTGGAATTTGATTTCTTTTTGTCGGTAAATTGATGATTTATAATGCGATAGTTTGGCAGAGGAGGGATGTTTCAAAAAACGTTCGTTTATTTGAACGCAAAGATAAGGGCTATTTTCATAATAGCAAAATGTTTAATAAAAAAAATGATTTACACTCTTGACTTTCTGCTTTAATGTATTAATTGCCAAACAGATACTTCTGAATAAAAATCTTTTTTTTATCTGTCTGATTTTATTTCTCGATAATGAATAAATGAATACAAAAACAGTGTTCAATCAGACGAACGTTTAAAAACACGTTTTTTTAGTGTAATTCGTTCGTTTATAGTTTCTTACCAGATAGGTAATGAGTAACTGCAAGAAACCGTGGCAAGAGAGTACAAAGCTTGCCGTATATTACATAAAGTACTCGCAAGTGATTGAATTTCAAGTGTGTGCAAGAAGTTCAAAGCCCCGGGAGAATGTCCTTTTCTGAAATAATCGAATAATGGAAGTGGAGAAAGAGACCGAAATATGGTTCGCTATGCGTGCCACCTACCGTCGTGAGACTGACGCTATGCGGTTGCTTGCGAAAGAGAACTTGGGCTGTTTTGTTCCCATGCAATACAAGATAAGTATAAAGAAAGGGAAAAAAGTCCGTGTTTTGGTTCCTATCATTCACAACCTGATTTTTATTCATGCTTGTCCTTCCGAAGTGAAGCGTGTCAAGTCTATGGTTGCTTATTTGCAATATATCACCGATACCCGTAGCGGCAAGAAGATAATTATCCCCGACAATGAAATGCAGCGCTTCATCGCTGTAGCCGGCACTTACAATGACCACCTCCTATATTTTCAACCCGATGAACTCAACTTGTCCAAAGGAACCAAAGTCCGTATCACGGGTGGTGACTTCGAGGGCCAGGAAGGTGTTTTCCTGAAAGTGAAAGGCGCCCGGGATCGTCGCGTGGTCATTGCTATACAAGGTGTCATAGCAGTTGCCATGGCCACCATTCATCCTGATCTTATAGAAGTAATCAAATAATTCATAATTCAAATTTATTATGACTCTTTCCGAAGAAGTAGCTTCCCTTCAGCGTGCCGCGCACGACCTGATGTATTTGGGCATGGACGGGAGTCCCATTTACAGCGATGACTTGTCCCGCCGTAACAATGAAGTTTACCGCTTGACCACAACATTGTATAATTCCGGTATCAAAGGTTCTACGGTTGAAGAGCAGGCCTCTGTCTGTCTCGCTCTCCTGATGGGCTACAACGCATCGTTCATCGACCACGGAGAAAAGCGCGAACATATCCAGGAAATATTGGATCGTTGCTGGGATATCCTCGATACTCTTCCCGCTTCGCTATTGAAGCTCCGCCTGCTTACCGCCTGCTATGGTGAGGTATTCGACGAGCCTTTGGCTGACGAAGCCCGTGCAATTATCGCTTCTTGGGATTCGGTGTCACTTACTACTGAACAGCAAGAGGCTATCAACGAGTTTCAGACTGTGGTGGATAATCCTTATCCGTGGGAGTATGTTGAAGAATAAATTGGGATGAACGAAAGATAGTGATTTCTGAGTAAGATACTTATCTGTAAGCACTCAATTTAGGGCTCAAAAATGATATATATCTTTGCTGCCAATCAACAACCAACTGTTATGGCTGTATGCCAATAGTTAAAAATCAATCGAATTCCCTTTAAGTTTTAATTATGAAAGGTATTGTTTTGGCCGGTGGTTCTGGCACTCGCTTATATCCGATAACCAAGGGAGTCAGTAAGCAGTTGCTTCCGATATTTGATAAGCCGATGATCTATTATCCTATCTCTGTACTCATGTTGGCAGGGATTCGTGAGATCTTGATTATCTCCACTCCTTATGATTTACCCAGCTTTCAACGTTTGCTGGGTGACGGTTCTGATTATGGAGTGCGATTTGAATATGCGGGACAACCTTCTCCTGATGGTTTAGCACAAGCTTTTATTATTGGAGAGAAGTTTATTGGTGATGATTCAGTATGTTTAGTTTTGGGTGATAATATTTTTCATGGCAATGGCTTTTCGGTTATGTTAAAAGAGGCAGTCCGTGTTGCTGATGAAAAGCAAGAGGCAACAGTGTTTGGTTATTGGGTGAATGATCCGGAGCGTTATGGGGTTGCGGAGTTTGATAAAAGAGGTAATTGTCTTTCCATTGAAGAAAAGCCTAAAGTGCCTAAAAGCAATTATGCCGTTGTTGGACTTTATTTTTATCCTAATAAGGTTGTGGAAGTTGCTAAGAACATAAAACCTTCTGCTCGCGGTGAGTTAGAAATCACAACTGTGAATCAGTATTTCCTGAAAAAAAAACAATTGAAAGTACAGACTTTGGGGCGTGGCTTTGCTTGGTTGGACACAGGTACTCACGACTCTCTAAGTGAAGCAAGTACCTTTATCGAAGTGATTGAGAAACGTCAAGGGTTGAAAATAGCCTGTTTGGAGGGTATTGCTCTTCGCCAGAGTTGGATTAATTCTGATAAGATGAAGAAATTGGCTCAGCCTATGTTGAAAAACCAATATGGGCAGTACCTTTTAAAAGTAATTGATGAATTAGCTGCAGACCAATAATGAATATAATAGAAACTGCCATAAAAGGGTATTGTGATTATTGAACCTCGCTTTTATTGATTCTTAACTCGTTTTGAGTGTCAAGTAACTACTCATCTATACGAATACGTAAGTAAGGGTACGATTTATCGATTGGCCTATCGGACCAATGCTAAAACGGCATACCAACGTGAATATTGATTCTTTTTTGCCGTATAGGTGACTGAATGTATCGCCATAAAGTCCTTGGCGTCTTTGTCGCTACGGAAGCCACCGCTTCTTTTTTGTTTTACCTTTAAGATTCTGATTCCACCTTCCACCAGATTATTAAAAAGTTTGGATAACGAAGTTGAGCGAACCATTCGAAAGCTGACTACTCAACGAAACAGTTCGCTTCATTACGATAGTGACGCAGGAGCTGAAATGGCTGCAACTTATCACAGTGTGATTGGAATAGTGAAGCTTCATGGTATTTCTATTTGGAATTTCATCGAATTTATTTTCAAAAATATCTTCAACGGGTGCAGGGATTATGTTCACATGGTCCTTGACAAAATCGCTTTGGCTACATGCAAATGTTAAATTTAAAACCAATTAATTAACAAAACTCTGTTTAGGGCACACTTGTGTGCCCTTTCAAAGGGGTATGCCCTAAATTGAATGCTTACGGTTGTTGTAACAACAACTAATTAATTGTGAAAAAAAATCAATATGATATGCAAGAATACAAAGATTTGAAAATCGCCGTTGCCGGTACAGGCTATGTCGGTCTCAGCATGGCAGTACTATTGTCACAACATCATAATGTGGTGGCTGTGGATGTGATACCCGAAAAGGTAGAGAAGATAAACCGTCGTGTGTCACCGATACAGGATGAGTATATCGAAAAATACTTTGCGGAAAAGGATTTGAAATTGGCCGCAACCCTTGACGGGAAAGCAGCCTATAAGAATGCGGACTTTGTTATCATAGCTGCCCCCACTAATTACGATCCTGTCAAGAATTTCTTCGATACTCATCATATTGAGGATGTAATAGACTTGGTGTTGGAGGTGAACCCTGATGCCGTTATGGTTATCAAGAGCACTATTCCTGTTGGTTATACACGGTCGCTTTATAAGAAATATGCCCAACTGTTTCAGCTGAAACCAGAATTGAAAGGTAAGCATTTCAACCTGCTCTTCTCGCCTGAGTTCCTTCGCGAAAGCAAGGCACTCTACGACAACCTCTATCCCAGTCGTATCATCGTAGGCTATCCAAAGATCATTGATGGAAAAGAGTTCGATGAGGAGAATATAGCCATTAAATCTATCGGCAATTCCGATGCAGAGGAATATGCGAAGATATTTGCAAAACTTTTGCAAGAGGGAGCGATAAAGGAAGAAATTGATACCTTGTTCATGGGTATGAAGGAGGCAGAAGCTGTGAAGCTATTTGCCAACACCTACCTTGCCCTGCGTGTCAGCTACTTCAACGAATTGGACACTTACGCTGAAATGAAGGGCTTGGATTCACAAGCCATTATCAGCGGTGTGGGGCTTGATCCACGTATTGGTACGCACTACAATAATCCCAGCTTCGGCTATGGCGGCTACTGCCTACCGAAAGACACAAAGCAGTTGTTGGCCAACTATGCAGATGTTCCCCAAAACATGATGTCTGCCATTGTGGAATCAAATAGAACCCGCAAAGACTTCATTGCCAACCAAGTGCTGAACAAGGCCGGCTATTACCATGAGAGTGCGAATTGGGAAGCTGAAAAGGAGAAGGTGGTGATTATTGGCGTGTATCGCTTGACGATGAAGTCCAACTCCGATAATTTCCGTCAGTCGGCCATTCAGGGCATCATGAAGCGCATCAAAGCCAAAGGGGCCACGACCATTATCTACGAGCCCACCCTGGTGGACGGGGAATCTTTCTTCGGTAGTAAGGTAGTCAACGACCTCGATGCCTTCAAGCGGCAGTCGCAAGCCATCATTGCCAACCGCTACGATGCGTGCTTGGACGACGTGAGGGAGAAAGTATATACGCGTGACATTTTTAAAAGGGATTAGTTTCATGTTGGAATACAATATAGATTTGAAAGGCAAGACTATTCTTGTCACAGGTGCCGCAGGTTTCATCGGCAGCAATCTGGTGAAACGGTTACTAACAGACTTTGACAATATCAAAGTTATCGGCATCGACTCTATTACTGATTACTACGATGTCAATCTCAAATACGAACGTCTGACGGAAATAGACAGTCTGTCTAAGGATTGGACGTTCCTCAAAGGCAGCATCGCCGACAAAGCACTCATTGAGAATGTTTTCACCGAAAACAAGATAGATGTGGTAGTCAACCTCGCCGCACAGGCAGGTGTACGTTACAGCATTACTAACCCCGACAGCTATATCGAGAGCAACCTCATCGGTTTCTACAACATATTGGAAGCCTGCCGTCACCATGAGGTAGCGCATTTGGTCTATGCCAGCAGTTCCTCTGTCTATGGTAGCAACAAGAAGATACCCTATTCCACCGATGATAAGGTGGACAATCCTGTCAGCCTCTATGCTGCCACCAAGAAAAGCAACGAACTGATGGCGCACGCTTACAGCAAATTATATAATATCCCATCTACAGGTCTTCGTTTTTTCACTGTCTATGGTCCTGCCGGTCGTCCAGACATGGCATACTTCGGTTTCACGAACAAACTCGTGAAAGGCGAGACCATTAAAATATTCAACTACGGCAACTGCAAGCGTGACTTCACTTACGTTGATGACATAGTAGAAGGAGTAGTCAGAGTGATGCGACACGCTCCCGAAAGAAGAACAGGTGAGGACGGTCTGCCCGTTCCTCCCTATACCATATATAATATAGGCAATAACCAACCCGAGAACCTGTTGGATTTTGTCACCATCCTGCAAGAAGAACTCGTTCGCGCTGGTGTGCTTCCAGCTGAATACGACTTTGAGGTACACAAGGAACTCGTCCCCATGCAGCCCGGTGATGTTCCTGTCACTTATGCAGACACAACACCCTTGGTGCAAGATTTCGACTTCAAACCATCGACCCCTTTGCGTGAAGGACTGTGTAAGTTTGCGGAGTGGTACAATGGGTATTATAACAAATGAATGTTAAGTTAAAATGTTTTTATTTCTTTAGTTCTTGACGGTTTGTTTCATAATAGTTTAGAGAAATTTTGAGGAGAAATGGACGCTTAGTGTGTCACGAGAATTATAATATAAATCTATATATGGATATAATTTGTAACTTTAAAAGAGATAAAGGTAGGGCTTCCGCATTCGGTGTGCAGGCATTGATTGCAAACCACTTTGTGCTGCCTTTCAAGACTCATCAAAACCAAGATGTTAAGCAAATTTTGGGATAAGGATTGATAAATCAAGTGTCTATCTCTATGACCCATGATAAAAACAAAACACGATGAATCAATCTATCAAATAACTCCAATGGTAATCGCAAATTTTGCGAGAAGACTTTAAAAAATGGAAGCATAGCATTTGTGCAGTTGATAAAGTACTCCTATTGAGGACAAGTGTCATCGTTCTTTTGAAGATGAAATATGATAATTGAAATATGAAAATAGTATTAAGACCAATCACATTGCAAGATGGAGTTCATCTTGTAAAGTGGCGTAATGACGAAAGAGTGATTAACCATTGTCTCAGTCGAGCAACAATTACTGAAGAATCAAATAAAGAGTTCTATGAGAATTTTGTGAAGACTGGCAAATATAAGCAGTTCATGGTGGAACGCTTGAATGAGGATTTCCCTATCGTAGCATACCCTATTGCAACTGTATATCTGAAGGATATGGACTATACCAACAAGCGTTGTGAGCTGTGTATTTTCACCAGTACAGATACAGAGTGGACACCAGATAGCCAGAGTATGGCTATTCGTATGCTTGTTGATAAAGCTTTCACGGAATATGGTATGCATAAGGTGTATTCGTACGTATTCTATAAGTATCCCGACGAAGTAGAATTGCTTAAGAACGCAGGATTCTCTGCAGAAGCTATTCTTAAAGATGAGGCTCTCAATGCCGAAGGGAAGTATGAAGACATCGTTAGATTAAGTATTATTAATACTGAAAAGTAATGAACGTAATCAAAACTACCATTGAAGGCGTAGTTGTCATTGAACCCAAAGTGTTTAAGGATTCAAGAGGATATTTCGTCGAATCCTTCTCACAACGAGAGTTTGATGAAAAAGTTGCTATACCCCAATATGGTAAACCAATACTATTCGTACAGGACAACGAAAGTATGTCCAGCTATGGGGTAATGAGAGGCCTTCATTTTCAGTTACCTCCGTTCACTCAATCCAAATTAGTCCGTTGTGTCAGAGGTAAAGTTCTTGACGTAGCTGTTGACATCCGCAAAGGCTCACCCACCTACGGACATCACGTTGCTGTGGAGTTGACGGAAGATAATCATCGCCAGTTCTTTGTACCAAGAGGCTTTGCGCATGGCTTTGCTGTTCTCAGTGAAACCGCTGTCTTCCAGTATAAATGCGACAACTTCTATGCACCACAGGCAGATGGCGGCATCTCCATTAAGGACGAGAGCCTTGGTATTGATTGGTGTATACCGATGGACAAAGTAATTCTATCCGAGAAAGACACACAACACGAATGTTTAAAAGACTTTACTCCCCCTTTTGATATTGAGGTTTCTTTGTATTAATGATATATGGCAAAGGCTAATGGAATAATAGGTTCATTATTGTGGAAATCAGGTGAACGGATAATGGTGCAAGGAATAGGTTTGTTGGTTCAGATAATCCTCGCCCGTCTCCTTATGCCTGAAGATTTTGCGAGCCTTGCGATTATTACCGCTATAGTCAACTATCTTGGTATCTTTGTGCAATGTGGGCTGTCAGCCGCAGTCGTCCAGAAGAAAGACCTATCAGAGATAGATGTATCCACATTGACTACGCTTAGTCTTTTGGTGGCATTAATTCTGTATGTAGGCTTGTTTCTTATGGCACCCGTGATTAATTCGTGGTACAATATGGAAGAACTTGTGTGGCCAATCAGAGTAATGGGTATAGCATTGTTCTTATACTCCTTCAATTCCATACAGAGCGGATTATTGCAGAGAAAAATGATGTTCCAAACTATGTTTGTCCGTAGTTTGCTTGCCACTCCTATATCAGCGGTCATAGGTATAACTATGGCCTATTTAGGGTGTGGAGTATGGGCACTTATTTGTTACGTTTTGTCGAATATTCTGGCAATAGTCATATTTATGAATATGCTTCCAGAAATACGTTTGAGGCTTGGATTCTCAAAACAAAGCGCAAAAGCATTGTATTCTTTCAGCCTTAAGATATTAGGAACTAACCTTGTAAGTGCAGGAGGCGACACTATCCGTACGATGACCATAGGAAAGGTTTACAAGCCTGCTACACTTGCGTATTATGACCGGGCATATACTTACTCTGGTCTTGTTACTCAAGTAGTAAATACTTCAATATCATCAGTCCTATTGCCTGTCTTTTCCAGATCACAAGACGATAAAAGTCACATTAAGGAGATGGCTCGCCGTTCCGTCAGTATGTCGGCATTTGTGATGATACCTGTTCTGCTTCTTGTGGCGCTTGTATCAAAGCCATTGATTTTAATTGTCCTAACAGATAAATGGCTACCGTGTGCTCCATTCTTAAGTCTGTTCTGTTTGCTTAGAATTCCAGGTATCATAACATCTGTAGATAAACAAGTGTATCTCTCTTTATGGAAAAGCCAGATAGGGTTGTATTATGAAATGATTCTTTTGGCAATCAACTTGCTATCCCTCGTCTTGATGATTCCATACGGAGTGTTCGCTATTGCAATAGGCTATGTTGTAGTCGAGTTTGCTGGCAATTTTATGCTATGTGTTATCAGTGATAAAGTCTATAACTACTCTTTGATTGAGAGAACTAAAGATTTGATTAAACCCGTTTTCTCTTCCATAATAATGTTAGTTTGTGGCTATCTTCTGTCTCTCATAGAACTCCCTCTGTGGATGACTTTGATATGTCAAGTATTGGTATGTTCAGTTATATATCTGTTCATGCAATACATCCTAAGAGATAGCAGTTTAGCATTTATTATAAACAAGTTCAGAAAGAAATAAAATGGGACAACAAAGACAATCTGGGATAGAACTGTTGCGCTTGCTGGCAATGTTTGGAATAGTATTAAGTTACTGGGGAGGACACGGTTCGTGGGAACTAACACCAGGTAATACGAATCTTATCAACAAAGTTTTCATTCAGCTTACGCAATATTTCGGAGAGGTAGGCAATTGCATATTTGTGATGATTACGGAGTTCTTTTGGGTCTCCACTTCATTGGAAGGTTTGCAGTCCTGCCGATTATAGGTGCATTAGGCTTGTTCTTGCTCTTCAGCAAGATGAATACACATCTACTATTATCAACTTACTTGCTCAAAGTGCGTTTGCGGTATATTTGATTTCAGAAAATCCAAATGTCTATCCATGGTTTTGGAAACGAGTGTTCGACAATATCGATTATTTCAACACTCCTTATATGATTGGAGTGGCACTCCTGCAATGTGCCATTGTATTCGTTACCTGTATTACCATAGATATGTTGTACAAGAGATTACAGAAATTGATTGAATTTCGACATCGATAAAGATTTTAAGATGTTCAAAATCAATACATAGGTATATGTAAATATTAAATTTTATTTATCATGATTAATGTTTTTCAACCTACTTTAGGGGGGGAGGAATTAGCCCGCATCAAAGAGGTTTTCGATTCCAATTGGATTGGAAAAGGTAAACTCGTCAACGAGTTTGAGAAGAAATGGGCTGAACACGTCGGTTCGACTGCAAATAGAGTGCTGACAACAAACTGTTGTAGCGAAGGGTTATTCTCTTCTATGCACCTTTGCGACATCAAACCAGGTGATGAGGTCATCCTTCCTACTATCAGTTTTGTCGGAGCTGGCAATGCAGTTTGTGCCAACGGCTCAAAGATGGTTCTTTGTGATGTTGACCCACGCACACTTAATGCTCGTGCTGAAGACATCGAAAAGTGCATTACATCCAAAACAAAAGCAATACTTCTTCTTCACTTCGGAGGAATTGCTTGTGGGATGGACGAGATTATGGCATTGGCTGATGCCCACAATCTGAAGGTTATAGAGGATTGTGCAGCAGGAGTATGTTCTTCCTACAAAGGAAAGGCATTAGGAACATTCGGAGACATCGGCATGTGGTCATTTGATGCCATGAAGATTCTTGTTTGTGGCGATGGTGCAGCTTTACATTTCAGAGACCCTGAATTACGAGAGCGAGCTGAGAAGTGGCTCTATTTCGGACTTGAAGCCAAAAGCGGATATGAGAACAGTGTAGCTCAGAAGTGGTGGGAGTTCGATATCAGTTCATTCGGCCATCGTGCCATCATGAATGATGTGACAGCAGCCATGGCTCTTGAGCAATTCAAGAGACTGCCGTCCTTTATGGAAGCACGTTCAAAAGTTCACGAGTTCTATAACGAAAACCTTAAAAATGTCAATTGGCTAGACCTGCCTCTGCCTATAGCAGCAGGTTGTACTACGTCATATTATTTCTATCACATTCAGGTTAAGAACGGTAAGCGAGATGAGCTGGCAAAATACCTGCGCGACCGCGGAATTTACACTACTTATCGCTACTTCCCGCTTCACAGAGTCCCAGGCTATGGTGTTCATGCATCTTGTCCTAATGCAGACTATGCGGTCGACAACACTCTTTGCATGCCGATGCATCAAAGCCTCTCGCTCGATGACTTAACCTTGATTGTCGATACAATCAAGGAGTTTGGCTCTAAGTATTGTTAATGCTCGATGATTTAAAACTTTTTAGATTGTATGAAAAAGTTTATCAATATAAAATTCTTATGCGCATGTGGTTAACTGGTGAGGATGTACAAAAGATAGCTACTATATAAACACCTTTGTAAAATAACCCAAATGGCAACTGGCAATATAGGTAGTTCCTTTGGAATGTGGTTCAATACTACCTGCCAGTTCAAAATGTAATTTTTAAAATATGGAATATAAATACAATTATGTCATCTTTAATTCACCTGATAACAAGTTAAGAGTAGACAATGACGGTTACTATACAATTTGTACAAAAGATTTGGAAAATTTAGAGCAGGCAAGAGTTGTTTCATATCCGTTGGATAAACACCTTTATTGGGTACGGTTGCTTTTTGCCCTACACACATCTGAAAAAATTTCAAAACATATAAAGTTACCTTTTCAGAATCTTTGGTATCCGCTATATTTTAAAAATAACTTTTCTGTACGACTACCTATATGCTTTATAATAATAAGTCGTAGCCTACCGTTAGGCTATTTACATTATCTCAAGAAGAAGTATCCTGATTGTAAAATTGTACATATGCACAGGGACTTTCTTTCAGTCGGGAAAAGAATGAGACCAGATTTGCATTTTAATCCAATTTTTGATTTAGAAATGACTTATGATGAGGCTGAATCAAAAGAATATAATATCCCACATTTTGACGAATTTGAGTCTGCAATAGAAATAACAAGAGAGAAAGAGTTTGAGTCCGATGTTTTTTTTGCAGGAAAAGCAAAAGATCGGCTTCCATTATTGTCAAGAGCATATAATCAGTTAACAAAAGCTGGTCTTAAAGTATTTTTTTACCTTACACAAGTGCCAAAAAATGAGAGAACAGAATTACCAGGAATAGTGTATTCTGATACTTTTATGTCATACAGGGAAATGCTTTATCATTCCGTAAACACAAGGTGTATGCTTGATATTACGCAGAATAACCAACAAGGCTATACATCTCGTTTTTTAGAAGCTGTTATTTATGGAAAGAAGTTAATAACGAGTTGTAACTGTGTACGGAAATCTAAGTTTTATGATAGAAATAAAATTCAAGTCCTTGAAGATATGAATAATATAAACATTGATTTCATTACTGAAGGAACTGGTTTCGTTGATTATGGCTATCATGGTGAATTTTCTCCTTTGAATATGGTAGAAAGAGTTGAAGAAGAGTTAAATAAATTATTTAGTTAATTGTGTTGAATTTGTTTGTAAGATTAGTTAACTTATACTGGCGTTTTCTTGTATCTCCAGAAAAGTATGCTTTACATATTGGCGTAAAAATAGGTAAGAATTGTTTTATTGCTACAAGAGAGTGGAGTAGTGAACCTTATTTGATATCAATAGGTAATAATTGTCAAATAACAAGAAATGTCTATATACACACGCATGGTGGAGGTCAAGCAGTACGCAATATTTGTCCAGAGTTTGATACATACGGAAAAGTAACAATTAACGATTGGGTTTATATAGGAGTAAATTCTCATATAATGCCAGGAGTAACAATAGGTGAAGGATGTTTGATAGCAGCGGGAAGTGTGGTTACAAAATCCGTCCCCAAAAATTGTGTAGTTGGCGGAAATCTTGCAAAAATCATTTGTTCTACTAACGATTTTCTAAACAGGAATCACTTTTACAACCTGAACACTAAAGGAAAATTTAAAAACTCAGAGGAGAAGAAGGCATATTTAAAAGTATCCCAGAAGAAAAATTAATCAAAAAAGAGTTGCTTAAGAAATAACTCTCAAATATAGTATTATGAACTTATCTAAGATTATACCAATACGATATAATTTAGGCATTTTAAGTCAGTATAGGACTCCATTGATGGGATGTCTATCATTATGGTTTTATTATGTCATGTGCGAATGGATGGCGCACAGTTGTCAGATGTCGTTTTAAGTATATTATTGTTAGGCAATTGGGGCGTTGACATTTTCCTTTTAGTTCCAGGGATAGGAATGTATTATTCCATTATACATTATTACTCCTTTACTCTATAAACTTCTCAGTTCTTCGTATGAATATTTAAATTTAGGTGTTTTACTTGTTATTGTTATGATAATTTATATTTGCTCAGTAGGAGATAATACTATAGTAAATACGATATAAAGTTGCTTGTCTCGTACTCTTATGTATCAGCAGTGAGGTAAAAGAATCAAAAAAATCATGCCTTATTTAATTCTGATAATTTTGTACATAGTATTACAAACCTTTGGTATCTTCTCGGCTGTATATAAAGGTTGGATTTGGGCTTTATTGATAGCAGTTCTTTTTGCTCAACTATTTTCTTATATGTCTCGTAGTCGTCTTTATAATGTTATAATTTTACTTAATTATATTGGGAAGTACACATTGGGGTTATATATTGGATTAGATATCTCCAAAAATATTCTCATTCAATTTATGGGTTTAAGCACATCTTATTGGCTTCTATTAATTTGTGGCAGTATAGTATTCGCGTTTTTATATAATGTAGTATTCTTAAAAATATTCAGCGAAGGTTTGAAATGGAGTTGACAATTATATACATCATAATAGTATTATTATTAGCTTTTACATCCAATAACAAAGGTGTCAACATTTTGTTAGTATTAACCCTTTATCTTTTGCTGGCATTTGAGCATTCAGATCAAGATTATTTAGTCTATGTTAAATCTTATGATGCTGTAGGTTCTGGCAATATTCTTGAATTGTTGGGATATGAACCCTCTTTTTTCTTATTTTGCATGTTAGGTAATAAATATGGTTTATCATTTGATGCAGCAAGGGCAATTATTTGCTTATTTGAAGTTTTTGCTATATGGTCAACCATTAAAGTATTTACAAATAAAATTGCATGTGTTATAGCTCTCTTCTTGATTTTTCCAGCAACAGCTGATGCTGAACTATTTCGATGGCTGGCAGGAATGTGTGTGGTTATCTTTGCGTTGCCTTATTTGATTAGAGGAGAGTCGAAGTGGGATTATCTAATGTATTCTAGTTTGGTAGTAATAGCGACTACTCTTCATACATCATGCTTGTTTTTTTTACTTTATAATCTTCTTTGTATAAAAGATAGAAAGATTCTATCTACTGTTGTTTTAATTGCATTTATAGTGCTTTTTGTAACAGCTCAAACAAGATTATTATACAAAATTATCGCTTTCCTTCCTATTCCAGATACTCTTAATGATAAGTTTCAACAGACAGGTGAGTCAAATATATTTGGTTTGATTGGTTTGACTATTAGATGTTTTTTTGTATTGAGCTTAGGGTACTTTATCTATATAAAATCTTATTTTATTGCAAAAAAGAGTATAAAGTCTTTTGGATACTTCTCTTTCAATAGATTTAAGTATCCACAATATGAAATGTCAGTTTTGTTGTTTAATAAGTTGTTTAGTATAAATGTTATTTCGCTTTTGCTTATAGTTATTGCTATATATACACCCCAAGTTCAACGTTTATTTCATGTATTGTTGTTTATAAATTATGTGGCAGCGGTAAGTTTGTATAAAGAGAGTAAAAACAAGTCGGTACTGACTGTCGCTTTCTTGTGTTGTATAATGACATTGCTGTTGCATCTAATTAATGGCGAGCAAAATGTAGCGATTTTGCTTAGCCATTTTAAGGAGGGCTTTTTAGTAAATTTGATATCCTGTATCAACAATTGGTAATATAGGAAATGACAAGAGTAATAACATACGGCACATACGACCTTCTGCACGAGGGTCATATTAACATTCTTCGTCGAGCAAAAGAACTTGGCGACTACCTTATTGTTGGTGTCACCAGCGACAGCTTCGACAGAGGTAGAGGGAAGCTCAATGTACGTAATAACGTTTTGGAGCGCGTTGAGGCAGTCAAGGCGACAGGCTATGCTGATGAGGTAATTATTGAAGATTATCTTGGTCAGAAGATTGATGATATCCAGCGATATGATATTGATATATTCGCCATCGGATCCGATTGGAAAGGTAAATTCGACTATCTCAACGAATATTGCAAGGTTGTTTATCTTCCTCGTACCGAAGGCATCTCTTCTACTATGCTTCGAGAGCAGATAGAAGAGGTGTACCGCATTGGTATTGTTGGCTCAGGAAGAATAGCTAAACGTTTTGTTCCTGAAAGTAAGGTGGTCAATAGTGCAAATGTGACAGCTGTTTTCGACCCCAACAAGGAAAATGCTGTTGCTTTTGGAAAATTGTTTGGTGTAAAGCCATTTTCGGATAGTTTTGAGGATTTCCTCGAGGAAGTGGATGCTGTTTATGTGGCATCGCCTCATCTTACCCACTATGATTACACCAAAAAGTCTCTTTATGCTGGCAAACACGTGCTCTGTGAGATACCTTTTATGCTCAATTCTGAACAGGCCCGCGAGCTTTATGATTATGCCGAGGCTCACGACATTGTCCTCTTGGAGGCCAGCAAGACCGCCTTCAGTCCGTCGTTCAATCATCTTGTGACGCTGGTAAAGAGTGGAGTGATTGGTGATGTGGTAGATGTAAAGACATCACTCTCAAAGATGGTTGACGTTCCCACTCGTGAACTCGATGCCTCTCTGGCAGGTGGAGCGATGAACGAGCATGCCCCACTTAACATGATGGCTATCGTGAAGCTGTTAGGAAAGAACTATACCAAGGTGGACTTCTATTCAAAAGTAGAGAATGGAGTTGATATATATACAAAGGCAAACATCTGCTATCCACACGCAACTGCTTCAATGACTTTGGGGATTGGAGTGAAGACTGAGGGTAATATGATTATCTCTGGCACGAAGGGTTATGTATATGTTCCTGCTCCATGGTGGCTAACTGACTTCTTTGAGATTCGATATGAAGACCAGACAAAGAACAAGAAGTATTTCTACAGCTATGATGGTGAAGGACTCCGCTATGAGATACAGGAGTTTATGTCAATGATTGTGAATCATCGCAAGAGTTCATACAAACTCCGTCGGAGAGAGAGTATTGCTATAGCTGAGGTAATAGAGAAATTCAATAAGAAAGATAATTTTAATGAAATATGAGAAAAGCATTAATTGTTGGAGGTGCAAATGGCATTGGCTTGTCGATTGCAACCCAATTGTCAAATCGTGAAGATTGCGAAAGGGTCTATATTGTTGATAAAGTCCTTATTGCAGAGCAATATTTGAATCAAAAATTTGAGAGCATACAGTTTGACCTTATTACTGAAGATTACTCAATATTTGATAGCTTTAAAGATGTAGATACCCTTATGATAACAGCTGGATTTGGAAAGCCGAGCCTCTTCAAGGATATTGCTGAGCAGCACATAACAAGTTCTTTTAGCGTGAATGCTATGGCTCCAATAAGAATCATCCATCATTTCATGGACAAGCTCGTAGGAAAAGAGGATTTTCGTTGTGGCGTAATGGTAAGCATTGCTGGCTTTATGTCTTCACCTTTCTTTGCCGTTTATGGTGCGACAAAGGCTGCACTCAAGATTTTTATTGAGAGTCTGAATGTCGAGCTTGAGAAGGGCGGAAGTACTAATCGCATACTAAATGTTTCCCCTGGTTCTATCAGGGGCACGAGTTTCAATAATGGGAAGACAGACCTTTCTGTTACAGAAGCATTGGCAAACGAGATTATTGAACATCTCGAAGCAAAGGATGATTTATTCATCCCTCAGTATGAGGAAATCTTCAAGCAAGTGCTCGCACGCTATAAAGCTGACTTTAGAGAAGAGGGAAGACACAGTTATGAATATAAATTGAATCGTATGAAATCAGAACGATTACCCCTCCCACACCCAACTGCACAAGTGAAATAGAAATTTTTTACTTCTACCATATTGTTTTACAATTAAAGAGCGAATCGTTTGCAGAAAGGAGAGCCGCATGAAATACGCAGTTGTAACAGGAGGCACTTCTGGAATGGGTTTAGGTGTTGCCAAGATGTTAGTTAGCAAAGGATATTATGTTTTTGCAACATACATTGGTCCAGATTTCACAGAACATGTTGCGAACTTCAAAGCTATCAAAACCGATCAGACGAATCGTGAGGAAGTGTATAGGTTCATCAATTATGTGAAAAGCAAGACAGATCATTTGGATTGTTTGCATTGCAATGCAGGTATGAGCATACGTAAGTCATTTACTGAATATACCGATAAGGATTGGGATATGATGATGGAAGTAACTGTCAATTCGCATTATATTATGTGTCGAGAGTCGTTCCCTATCATTCCCGATGGCAGTCGTATCCTTTTCACAGGCTCGCAGATGGGTGTACTCCCCATGTAATGGTCTTGGCTTATGGTGTCATCAAATCGACTGTTCATGCCCTTTGTAAGAATCTTGTGAAGGAGTTTGAGGGAACAGGAACAACGGTAAATACCATTGTCCCTGGGTTTGTGGAGACACCATGGCAGAAAGAAAAACCGGAAGAGATTAAACAAAACATATATAAGAAGACAGCTATTCACCGTTTTGCTACTATTGATGAGATTGTTGATGCATTCAGATTTTGCATAGACAATCCTTTTATAAATGGCAGTTTGATAGAGGTGAATGGTGGCTATAACTTTAAATAGTAAAGAGATAAAATGATAAAGGTTATAAAGGAATTGACATTTGAAGAACTGCATCATCATTTACTTGAAATAGCAAAAGCATTTGATGCAGTCTGTAGAAAAAACAATATTCCATATTATATGTTGGGAGGAACCATGTTGGGGGCTATTCGTCATAAAGGTTTCATACCTTGGGATGATGATATGGATTTTGGGGTGCCGAGAAAATATTTTGACACTCTTATTGGAATATTTGAACGGGATTTGCCTTCTAAATATAAATGCCGTACAATTTATAATTCAAGGAACATAACACTACCATTTTATAAAATAGAAGATACAACAACCAAGTGTCAAAATAATCAGTATTACGGCAAAATACAAGATTTCTTTGGATTAAATATCGATATATTCCCTCTCGACAGCTGTGATCCTCACAATCACGATGTTAAGAACCTGTTGTGGCTTGTTGATAAATATGCGAGAATATATACACGTGCAGCTAATGGTAGTAAGAAAAAAGAGTTTATTAAGAGAATAATTAGATTCTTTATACCTTTTTCTAAAAAAACGATATATAATTATATTGAGAGAAAAGCTCACGCACTTTCATCAGGTAATTATTTAGGGAATCTTTATGGACGTTGGAAAGAAAAAGAAATTATACCAACGGAATGGTATGGAAACAATTCATATTATTCGTTTGAGGATTCATATTTCCAAGGTTTTGTAGAGTATGACAAATATTTAACACGACTCTATGAATCATATATGGAGTTACCACCAGAGGAAAAACGTACAACTCATTCAGGTAAAGTAGTAAAGATTGAAAGGCAAGAGAAATGAAAAGAATTACTTGCTTTACCTCGAACCTAACAGGAGGGGGAGCTGAGCACCAGTTGACAATTCTCTCAAACCTTTTGGCAGAAAAGGGTTATGATGTTACTATTGTAACATACAACAACATTCCAGACCATTATGTCCTAGATAAAAGAATAAAGAGAATTCTCCTCAATGTTGATGGGAAGAACAATATCATTAAGCAATTGATTATCTCAAAATTCTTTTTTACACATAAGACTGATTGTATCATCAGTTATAGGTCTGTGCCAAATTTCATATTATTGCTCCCCCTCTTTATAACAAGAAAGCCTAAGATTATTGTGAGTGAAAGAAATACGACGATAGTTCCTAGCTTTCGCGAGATAATCAATTACAACATACTATATAACAGGGCTGACCATGTTGTCCCAAATAGTCACACACAGGCAAAATATCTTAAAGGACTAAATAAAAAATGGAAAGACCGTATAACAACAATCACAAACTATACAGACGTAGAAGAGTATTCGGTAAAGCCTGTTCCTAAAAGCACTGAAGTTATCAAAATAGGTGTATTTGCACGACTTTTTCCTCAAAAGAACTACGAGAGATTCTGTTTTATGCTCTCAAAATTAAAGACTTTTTCAGATAGGCAATTTTGCGTATATTGGTATGGTGATAAGAAAGAGGGAGAATTCATAAAAGGCTCTATTCACATACATCAATTGATTGAAGAATATCATATTGCAGATGTGTTTAAAGTAAAGGAAGCTGTGAGTAACGTCGCTGATTATATGAATCAGTTCCATGCAATGTGCTTACCATCTTTATACGAAGGATTTTCAAATTCCATTTCAGAATATATATGTTGTGGAAAGGCTGTTTTGTGTAGTGATGTGAGTGACAATCACATAATGGTACATGATGGGGTTAATGGTTTCCTGTTTGCCCCAACAGATGTAAATTCCATGTGTGACGCTTTTTGTAAATTCTTTCAGTTAACACAAAACCAAATTATTGAAATGGGTGTAAATAGCAGACAAATTGCTGAAACATTATTTGATAAAGATAATTTTATTAACTCATATGTTAGACTTATAGAAGACTGATTATGAAGATACTACAGGTCATAACTTCCCTTCAAATAGGTGGAGCGGAGAAACTTATTTCTGAAATATCTCCATTGCTGCGAGACAAGGGGCATGAAGTGGATGTGCTGGCTTTCGATGGAGTGGAAACACATTTCAAGAGATCTCTCGAAGAGGCTGGCATTAAGGTCTATAGCTTCAGTAAAAACTGTAATGTCTATAATCCCCTTGTGATTCTCAAGTTGGTAAAGATAATGAGAAACTATGATATAGTACATACACATAACACTGCTCCACAGCTATTTGCTGCCATAGGCAGCATGTTATGCTCGGTGCTGCTCGTTACCACCGAGCATAACACTTCCAATCGCAGACGCGATTGGAAGTGTTATGCTCCTATCGACAGATGGATGTATAAACGATATAACAAAGTGATTTGTATATCCAATCAAGCAGAGGAAAACCTTAAGGCATTTCATCCTTCGTTGAAAAACGTATGTACTATTTACAATGGCGTAGATGTACAAAAATTCCATGACGCAAAGCCTCTTGAATGCATACGAAGTGAGAAAACGACTGTTGTGATGGTGGCTGGATTTAGGTATCAAAAGGATCAAGATACGCTCATCAAATCATTCAGTCATCTTGACGAAAATAGATTTGAATTATGGCTTGTTGGAAATGGAGAACGCTGTCCAGAGTTAGAGTGTTTGGTTAAAGAACTCAATCTTGAATCAACTGTTAAGTTTATGGGAATAAGAGCTGACATACCTGAAGTCTTACAGTCAGCAGATATAGTAGTGATGTCTTCACATTTTGAAGGTCTTTCTCTGTCAAACGTGGAGGGGATGTCTGTCGGCAAGCCATTCATCGCAAGTGATGTTGACGGTTTAAGGGAGGTCGTAAGCGGATATGGACTACTTTTCCCACATGGAGATGACAAAGAACTCGCTTCTATTATCAAAAGGCTTGCAGAAGATAAGGATTTTTATAAACAGATAGCAGATAAATGTTGGGAACGCGCTCAGATGTATGACATAAAGAAGATGGTTGATTCTTATAACGACTTATTTGTCAGTCTGAAAAGGGATTTAACATGCTCTCTGCCCGCACAAGTGAAGCCTTGATGGCTAATGGAGCGATACCATCGGTGGCGAGACGGATTATGCGTCACTTTTACCTGTAAATATTACAAAATAACTTAAAGTTTAATCAATAAGATAGCTCAATGTGTGCTGTAATATCTCTTAGGGCATTATAGACGTACAGTGAGTGCTTACATATAATGAAACGTAAATTGCTTCGGATCACAACTATCTCAGATAGTTTATTTGGATTGTTAAAAGGACAACTGAATTTTTTTAATCATTATTATGATGTTGTTGGAGTAGCGTCTGGTAATAAGTATTTGACTTCCGTAGCATTGAGAGAAGGTGTAAGGGTCATTGATGTACCAATGAAACGCGAAATTAATTTACTTTTCGATATTCAATCTTTAATAATATTAATTGCGCTATTTATTAAAGAACGTCCTTATATTGTTCATACTAATACGCCAAAGGCAAGTTTGCTATCAATGATAGCAGCCTGGATTACAAGGGTACCAAATCGTATTTATACCGTAACTGGTTTAAGGTTCGAAACAACCACTGGGACATTGCGTTATGTACTTATGATTATGGAAAGAATTACATGTTGGTGTGCAACGAAAGTGATACCTGAAGGTGAGGGAGTAAAGCGAACTTTGTTAGCAGAAAAAATTACCAATAAAACTTTGCATGTAATTCTTAATGGTAATATTAATGGTATTGATATAGAATATTTCCAGCGATCTCGTGGTGTCATATTGAGTGCTGATATTTTTATGAGTGATTCATTTACATATATTTTTGTCGGCCGTTTAGTGAAAGATAAAGGTATAAATGAATTAATTCATGCTTTTGTTAGATTATATCAACGATATTCTGGAATTCGTTTGTTGCTTGTTGGTTCATTTGATTCTAAATTAGATCCACTAGAAGAAAATACTTATCAATTAATACATAATCATGAGGCTATTTCCTTTGTGGGTTTTCAAGAAGATGTACGCCCTTGTTTTGCAGCTGCAGATGTCCTTACTTTCCCGAGTTATCGAGAAGGGTTTCCTAATGTAGTTCTTCAAGCTGGGGCAATGGGACTTCCAGCTATAGTGACGGATATTAGTGGCTGTAATGAAATAATAGAAGATGGAGTTAATGGAAAAATAATAAAACCTAAAGATGAAACATTATTGTATGAAACAATGAAATGGTTTTATGAACATAAGGATAGGGAAGTGTTGAGTATGGCAAAGCAGGCTCGTCCCATGGTTGTAAGCCGATATGAACAAAATAAAGTTTGGGAAGCGTTATTAAAAGAATATCAATCATTAGAATGAATACGTATTATAATTTTACAAAGAGGTTAGTGGATTTCTTTGTTGCTTTTTGTGTGCTAATTGTTCTTGCTCCTCTGTTGCTTATTATAGCCATTATTTTGTGTTTTGCTAATAATGGAAAATGTCTTTTTTTTCTTCAGGAGAGGCCCGGAAGGCATGGTAAAATCTTTAAAGTCATCAAATTTAAAACTATGACAGATGAACGTGATGCAGAAGGAAACTTACTTCCGGATGATAAACGACTAACTAGGATTGGTAAACTAGTACGTTCTACTTCGATAGATGAGTTACCCCAATTAATTAATGTCTTGAGAGGAGACATGTCTTTAATCGGACCACGCCCTTTGCTTCCTCAGTATTTGTCCTTATACAATACTGAACAGGCTCGGAGACACGAAATAAGACCTGGTATTACTGGTTGGGCACAGGTGAATGGGCGTAATGCTATATCATGGACAAGAAGGTTTGAATTGGATGTATGGTATGTCGATCATTGCTCCTTCTCTCTTGATTTGAAAATTCTGTTTTTAACAGTAAAGAAAGTATTCACACGCGAAGGAATTAGTTCAGATTCGTGTGCAACTATGGAAGCGTTTAATGGTAATAATTAAATAATGGTAAAATGAAGATCAATATTATTGAGTATTTTAAAGAAACAGTACACTTATTTCCTAATAAAATTGCTGTTATAGATCGAGATAGAGAAATAACTTTCTCTTCATTAGATGATAAAGTTCATACATTAGCTTACAATTTTGCATCGAATGCCAATGTTCTGAAAAAGCCAATAGCTGTCTATTTGAATAAAAGTATTGAAAGTGTTTGTGCGGACTTAGCTATAATCTATTCTGGTAATTTTTATATGAATTTAGATGTGAAAACACCTTCCGAACGTATAAAAAATATAATAGATTTAATCACTCCAGCCATAATTGTTACTAATAATCAATATCTTAAAAATATATCAGGAATTCTACCTGATTCTATACAAGTAGTAAACTTAGATGAGGTGGATTGGGACTTGTCTATTGATGAGGAGCTATTAGACATTCGTTTGCAAAAACTAGTTGATACTGATCCCTTGTGTATTATTAATACGTCTGGATCTACCGGTACCCCTAAAGGAGTGGTACTAAATCATAGAAGCTTCTTTGATTTTACTGAATGGGCGTTAGATGTATTTAAGTTCTCAAACGATGAAGTGATAGGCTCATTATCTCCATTAGTATTTGATATATATAGTTTTGAACTTTGTATGTTGATGGCAAAGGGGAATACTATTGTAGTAATCCCAGAGCATTTGTCTGCTTTTCCTGCTTCTATATTACAATTATTGGAAAAATATAAAGTTACGTTTCTTTTTTGGGTACCTACTATCATGGTTAATATTGCTAACATGAATCTATTGACCTCAATAAAGTTACCTGACTTGAAAACTGTTTGGTTCGCAGGAGAAGTATTTCCGACTAAACAGTTTAACTATTGGAAAAAACAATTGCCAAATACTATGTTTGCTAACTTATATGGGCCTATTGAGATTACTTTAGATTGCACATATTATATTGTAGATAGAGATATAAAAGATGAAGAACCTATACCTATTGGCTTCCCTTGCCGGAATACGGATGTGTTGATACTCAATGAGGATAATAAACTTGTTACAAAAGTAAATGAAGAGGGGGAGTTGTGTGTTAGAGGAAGTTCTTTAGCAATGGGGTATTATAATAATCCGGAAAAGACAGCTGCTGCTTTTGTGCAAAATCCATTAAATAGTGCTTATCCTGAGCTTATCTATCGTACGGGTGACATTGTATATGTTAATGCCTTGGGAGAGATTGTTTTCAAAGGCAGAAAAGATAGTTTGGTAAAACATATGGGATATCGTACGGAACTGGGAGAGATAGAACATATTATAATAAATAAGTTAAAGTTAGTGAACAATGGATGTATTGTTTATAATTTTGTGCATAAGGAAATAACTCTGTTCTACGAATCGGCAGAAGAAATTTCACCAGCGGAGTTTAGGACTAAAATAGGAAAGGAACTTCCTAAGTATATGTTACCTACAGCTTTTTATCGATTGGATGAATTACGACGTAATACCAATGGTAAAATTGATCGTTTGTTCTATAATAAACAGATTAATGGATAATTTACAATCGATCAATGACGTCCAAATGCTAATTCAGCAGATAAGGAGTGAAAGAAAGGGGTTTATTACAAATTTTTTTCTTGATCATTTTAAGCATTCTTTATGGATAGATCGTAATGCCTTCTTTTATGAATCATTTGATGATTGCTTTTTATTGATTAAGCGGAATGAGACTTACTCTTATCTTTATTTTATCTCAACTGATATGCGTGCTTTAAATAAAGCTTTAGTAAAATTCTTTCGAAACTACATAGGTACTTGTGTCGTTGACTTAGTGGGAAATGACTCTATATTACCACTTAAAAACAAGTTTGTACTTTGGGGATTTGAAGAGTATGAATTGCTCTATCGGATGAGTAGGACAGGATATCCGAATGTTTCTCTTCCTATAGATGAACACATAAAAAAGGGAGTACTGGGTGATGTTGAAACGATAAAAATATTGCTTGATGCTTGTTTTGATCCACTGTCAGAACAAATACCATCAGAAGAAGAATTAGGCCATTTTGTAAAAAATGGGACAGTACTGGTTTATAAACAGAATGGTTCTATAAGTGGTTTCATTATTTATGAACTTACTGGAGTAACACTTTATTTAAGATATTGGTTTGTCATACCAGAGTTTCGTGAGAAAAAGATTGGAGCAAAATTGTTCAATGCTTTCATGCATGAAGGTGCTTTATCGAAACGGCAGATGTTTTGGGTAATCTCAAGAAATGAGAATGCGATAAAACGGTATTTGCATTATGGCTTTTCCCCAGAGAAACTATATGATTATGTTTTAATTAAAAAATAATATATATATGAAAGAAAAGATTGTAGTAATTCTAAATGGTCTAAGGCCTGAATTTGATTTCAATGAACCGGTTAACTTTATAGAAGAAGGTATGCTAGATTCGTTTGATGTAATTAATTTGGTAAATGAATTGGATTCTACTTTTGGCATTTCCATTGATGGTGTTGATGTATTGCCAGAAAATTTTTCTTCTTTAGAGAGTATTATCGGACTTCTAAAAAAGAATGGAGTTGTCTAATGAAGTTGTTATTTCATAATAAAAAAATATCGGGTATATTGACAATATTGCCTGATAAAGAAGTTTTGTTTGAAGATGAAATGGATAATTATAATTTCTCACATGCAAAATCTTTGAAATTGAAATTAGCTATGGGATATAATAAGCATCGTATTGTGGAAAAGGGTGTTTGTGTATCTGATTTATGCTGCTATGGTTTGAACTATCTAATTGAAAGCGAAAAGATAAGTAGAGATGAAATAGATGCTTTAGTTCTTGTAACGCAATCTCCTGATCATTTTATGCCACCTACAAGTAATATTATCCAAGGAAAACTGGGATTAAAGCGGGATATGATTTGTTTGGATATTAATCAAGGTTGTGCTGGATTTATTATAGGTTTAATTCAGTCTTTTATGCTGCTTGATCAGCCAGAGATAAATAAAGTCGTTTTGCTGAATGCTGATGTATTAAGTCAGAAAGTGTCTAAAAGAGATCGTAATAGTAATCCTTTGATAGGGGATGGTGCATCTGTTACTATTGTGGAACGCTCTAATTGTGATTCTGTTATTTATGGTAGAATACAAATGGATGGGAGTAGGGCTGAAGCACTAATGATTCCGGCAGGGGGCTTTCGAGAACCATCGTCGGTTGAAACCGCTGTGATGAAAGAAGATGTTAATGGGAATTTTCGTTCAAGGGATAATCTTGTAATGAAAGGCGATGAGGTTTTTAATTTTGTTCAGTTAGAAGTCCCTTCCATGATTAAGTCTTTGTTAGAAGATGCAGCTATAGATAAAGATTGTGTAGATTATTACATGTTTCATCAGCCGAACAGGTTTATGTTACATAAATTGGCTGATAAAATAGGAGTTCCTCATGAAAAACTTCCTAGTAATATTGTGGAAAACTTTGGGAATGCCAGTGGAGTATCTATTCCTACAAATATTACTTTTAATTTAGAGAAGAGATTATTAAAAGAGAAACTGAACCTTTGTTTTGCAGGTTTTGGAGTTGGGTTGACGTGGGGGAGCTTATTAATGAAAGTTGGGAATTTATCTTTTTGTGAACAAATAAATTATTAATTATGGAACAATTTTTAGAACAAATTGCAGAATTACTTGAAGAAGATACGGTGAACGTGTCAGATGAATTAAAATCTTTTGAGGCTTGGGATTCTTTAACTATTCTTTCGATTATAGCTTTTGCTGATGAAAGTTATAAGATCACTTTAAATGCCAAAGAGATTACTGAGGCAAAAACTGTTGGAGGATTAAAGGAACTTATAGATTCAAAGTCTAAATAGAATTATGGAATTAGATTTATTAAATCTTTCAGGAAGGAGCTATTTGATAACTGGTGCAGCCTCAGGAATGGGGCGTGCTACTAGTATTTTGTTATCTAAATGTGGAGCACGTTTAATTTTAGTAGATATAAATGAAGATGGGCTCCAAATAACGAAGAAAGACTGTGTAGGAGAAACAATGATTCTAAAAATGGATTTGTCTTTTCCAGAAGAGTTTAAAGGATGTATCCTATCTTCTATTAGCTCGTTCGGAAAGTTGAATGGATTTGTGCATTGCGCGGGACTTCCATATATTTCACCGTTGAAAACCGTATCAGCAGCCCATTGTGAAAAACTTTATACTGTAAATGCTTATGCTGCGGTTGAATTAGCAAAAATATTGATGAATAGAAATGTGTATGCGGGTGAGCATGGCACTATTGTTTTGATTTCGTCGGTTTATGGTTTGGTTGGTTCCGCTGCCAATGTTGGGTATGCACTTTCTAAAGGGGCTATTCAAGGAATTACCAAAGCATTGTCTATCGAGTTGGCACCTAAGAAAGTACGTGTAAATTGTATTGCTCCTGGGTTTATAAAAACTAAGATGATGGAGAATGTATCTTCTTCTTTTTCGGAAGATTATGTTGATCATCTAAGTACTTTACATCCATTGGGACTGGGAGAAACGGAAGATGTGGCTAATTCAGTTTTATTTTTATTGTCTGATATGTCGAAATGGATAACAGGAGCAATTATTAGTGTGGATGGTGGATTTACTGCCCAATAAAATATGATATGAAAAAAAGACAGAATGTTATAATCACTGGAGCTTCGTCTGGAATAGGTAGAATCATTGCTATTAAATTATCAGAGAATTATAATGTTATTTTGAATGGGAGAAATGAAGACAAATTAATGTCTGTCTTACAGGACTGTGATAAGGAGGGCTCTCATCTAATTTGGGCCGCAGATTTAGAAGATACGCATACATTAGAAGATAAATTGAGGACTTTTATTGATTTGGAAGATATCTCAATATCTCATTTTGTTCATTGTGCTGGTTTCATGAAGATGTTACCATTAAAATTGGTAAACTTGTCCAATCTATATACAACATTTAATACCAATGTATTTTCAGTGGCTCTAATCATTAAACTTTTAGTTTCGAAGAAAGTTAATAAATCATCTCTTAAAAGTGCGGTCTTTATTTCAAGTAATATAAGTAACCGTGGTGCAAAGGCGTTCAGTAGTTATGCGGCTTCTAAAGCTGCGTTGGATGGTTTAATGAGATGTTTGGCTATAGAGTTGGCACCGAATGTGAGGATAAACTCTGTGTTGCCAGGGGCTGTTCAAACTCAAATGACGCAATCTATATTTGAGAATGAAGAGGTTGCAAAAAGGATGCTTGCGACATATCCTTTAGGGTTAGGAAGACCTGAAGATGTTTATAATGCAGTGAGTTTTCTGCTATCTGATAAGGCAAGATGGATAACCGGGCAACAATTGGTTGTAGATGGTGGACGGATTATTAATATAACAGGTTGATGGCATTAGAATTATTACGAATAGAAAATGAGCCTGTGAATTCTAATTGCTTTATCCTTTTTGATAAAGTTGTAGGCCTGAGATGTGTTGTTGTGGATCCGGGGAGTGAAAATTGTGCTGTAATAGATATGGTCTTAGAGAAGAATAAACTTATTCCTGAATACATTATTTTGACTCATGAGCATTTTGATCATATATGGGGATGTAATTATTTGGTGAATAAGTACAGCACTCGGATTATATGCTCTAAACAATGCGCTTTTGCTATCAGAGATGCAAAAAGAAATCATTCTTTGTTTTATAATCAAAAAGGATTTATTATATCTAAAGTTGATATTCTTTTAGAAGATGTACAATTCAAATTTTTGTGGGAAGGATATGATATTTACTTTGAGAATGCAAGGGGCCATACTAATGCTGGAGTCTTTTTTAAAATAGACCATTATTTATTCACAGGTGATACTTTGATAAAAGGTATACGTACGGTAACGAAACTGTATACAGGATCTAGATCGGAATTAATAGATACATTGGAGGTAATAGAGAAAATGAAAGGGAAAAAAATGGTCGTCTGTCCTGGACATGGTGAATGTTTTGAATTAGATACTTATGATATGAAGTTGGCTTTATGAATAAAAAAATTGTATTTATAGGAACTGGGGCTGTAGCTGCTGAATTAACCTCTTATTTGGAGGATGGAAGTTGGGGAAATGATTGTACTTTTGAAATAAAGGGATATTTGACATATGGAGTGTCGGGTATTAATAGTTGGAAAGAATATCAATTAGCCCATTCATATTTAGGGCTGTTAGAAGATTATCAAGTTCAAGAGGAGGATCATTTTATTTTGGCTTTGGGTAATAGTGAAGTTAAAAGAAAAATAGTGGAGATAATAAAAGCTCGTAATGGTAAATTTATGACTTTGATTCATCCTACCGCAATTGTGGCAAAAACAGCTAAGATTGGAGAGGGAAATATATTGTGCCCTTTTGTTATGATTGGTCCAAATGTCCTTTTAGGGAATTTTAATTTGCTAACTTCTCAAAGTATTATTAGTCACGATTCAAAAGTCGGTGATTTTAATTTTTTTGCAACAGCTTTATTATGTGGACATACCATTGTAGGAGATGCCAATTATATGGGTATTCGAGTAACAACTGTTCCAGATATAATTATTGGAAATAGAAATAAAATTCAGGCAGGGATGATTGTTGATAAGAATGTTGGTGATGATTCAACTTTGTTTTATCGATACAAAGAAAAACTGATGTTTGTCCCGTCTAGTGAATAAATTTATGTTGATATAAAATTATTGTATATTTAATCATATGGATAGTTGAAAAACAATGTGCCATTTTATTAAATTGTTTTGTTTAAAAATATTTGTATTGCTATCTTTTTTTTATTCCTTACTACGTAAGAAAATCAAATAAACATAGATAATTTCGTTATGAACAAACGAATCTGGCTTTCGCTTGCTCACATGGGTGGCCGTGAGCAAGACTTTATAAAAGAGGCCTTTGATACGAACTGGGTTGTCCCTTTGGGGCCTAACGTGGATGCTTTTGAGCAATCTTTGGCCGAATATTTGCATGAAGACCGCCATGTGGTGGCCTTGAGTGCTGGAACGGCTGCGCTCCATTTGGGCTTGATTCTTCTGGATGTAAAACCCGGTGATGAAGTGATTTGCCAAAGTTTTACTTTTGCCGCTTCTGCCAATCCGATTTCTTATCTGGAGGCCAAACCTGTTTTTGTGGACAGTGAGAAAGATACTTGGAATATGGATCCGGTATTGCTCGAGGAGGCCATAAAGGATCGTTTGCGCAAGACGGGTAAGCTTCCGAAAGCGATTATTCCGGTTCACCTTTATGGCATGCCTGCTAAGATGGACGAGATCATGGAGATTGCCGGTCGTTATGGGATTCCGGTTCTGGAAGATGCTGCCGAGGCGTTGGGTTCGGAATTGAACGGACAGAGATGTGGAACCTTTGGCGAACTGGCAGCGCTTTCTTTCAATGGGAATAAGATGATTACCACTTCCGGTGGAGGTGCTCTGATTTGTCGCACGGAGGAAGAGGCCCGGCAAACAAAGTTCTACGCTACGCAGGCTCGTGATGCCGCTCCACATTATCAGCATACCCACATCGGTTACAACTATCGGATGAGTAATATTTGTGCGGGTATCGGTCGTGGGCAGATGTTTGTCCTCGATGAACATGTTGCCCGAAGGCGGGCTATACATACTCTTTATACGGAGTTGCTTAAGGACGTTCACGGTATAACGGTTCTTCAAAACCCTGATGGGAGGTTTGATTCAAATTTCTGGTTAACTTGTATCCTGGTTGATCCGAGTGTTGCCGGTAAGACTCGTGAGGACATTCGTTTGAAACTGGATGCTGAGAATATAGAGACTCGTCCGTTATGGAAGCCTATGCATCTTCAGCCTGTATTTGTAGATGCTCCATTCTATGGAAACGGTACGAGTGAACACTTATTTGATATCGGCCTTTGTCTGCCTTCAGGACCGACATTGACGGATGAAGATATCAGGAGAGTAGTAGATACGATCAGACAAGATATGTAAAAATATACCCGTTGGGGTATAAATAAATGCTGTGCTCCCACTTTTATACCATATCGGGTATAAAAGTGGGAGTCTTTTATTATACTTGTGCCCCAACAGGTATAATATGGAAAATCAAACGATAGCAGAATACGTAAAACAAATGCGTAGGGAAACCGGACTAACACAGGTGGATCTGTCAGAGAAAGTCGGTGTGGATTAGGTTTTGTACATGCGTTGAAATTGTTGATAATATGATACTTATAACTTTCCTTGAGGGATCGGTTCCGGATGCCCTGTTTTCCTTTGTCATCTTCCTGTAAATGTTCACCTTTGTGGCGTTGATCAACGAAATGTGAATAAAATCAGTAGTAATAACATTAAAAAAAGGAGATATAGGAATATGACTTTATTTTATAAAGCAGTGCAATCGACCATGGCAACTAAGGCCGGTGACAAGAAGTGGCATTTGAATCTGGTGAAGATAGGTAAAACGGTGTCCACCCAGCAACTGGCAGAGATGATTGCGGAGAAGTCGTCATTGACCCCGGGTGATGTACATAATGTGGTCCGGAACTTAATGACGGCAATGCGCAGCGAGTTATTGAACAGTAAGACGGTACGCCTGGAAGGATTGGGTACTTTTACGATGAAGGCGCGTAGCCGTGGAAGGGGAGTAGACAAAGAGGAGGATGTCAATCCGAACCAGGTGGGAGCACTTCTCTGTCACTTCACACCGGAATATACCCGGCCTGCCGCTATTGGCACTACCCGTGCTTTGCTTCAGGGTGTTGAGTTTCAGAAGATAGGCAGTATCGGCACTTCGGGCGGTAATGGCTCTGGAAATGGTGATGGAGACATTGTGGATGATCCGACTGCATAATAACTTTAATCAGATAAATATATGAAGAAGAATAGCTGGAATATCCTTTTAAAGGTGATTATAGCTGTGGCAAGCGCCATTGCCGGAGTGATAGGAGGGCAGGGACTGCTCTGATAACTGACCGATCGTTTCGGTTGAAAAAATAAATGCCGGTATCTGTTCGGAAGAATGGGTACCGGCATTTATTATTATGGTTAGCAAAACCGATAATTAAGAATAATCTTGTATATTTGTGAGTGAAACGATTAATAGAAATGCGTTATGGCTAAACTTTACCCGATTGGGATACAGAACTTTGAGAAAATACGTAGGGAAGGCTATCTTTATATAGATAAGACTGCATTAGTCTGTAGATTGGTAAAAACGGGTTCATATTATTTCCTGAGCCGTCCCCGTCGCTTTGGCAAGAGTCTGCTGATATCTACTCTTGAAGCTTATTTTCAAGGGAAAAAGGATTTGTTTCGTGGATTGGCAATGGAGGAATTGGAGAAAGACTGGATAAAATATCCGATTTTACATCTGGATCTGAACACGGAAAAGTATGATACGCCCGAAAGCCTGGATCGGATATTGAACGATACGTTGGCTAAATGGGAAATGGTGTACGGGACTGCTCCTTCTGAAACTTCTATTCCTTTGCGTTTCAAGGGTATTGTGCAGCGTGCCTGTGAACAGTCGGGGCAGCGGGTGGTGATTTTGATTGATGAATATGATAAACCGATGTTGCAGGCTATCGGTAATGAGGAGTTGGGAGAGAAGTATCGTGATACACTGAAAGGTTTTTATTCTGTGCTGAAAACGATGGACGGGTATATCCGCTTTGCCCTTTTGACGGGAGTTACCAAGTTTGGTAAGGTAAGTGTGTTTAGTGACCTGAATAATCTGAACGATATCTCCATGGACGAACCTTATGTGGAGTTGTGTGGAATTACAGAAAAGGAAATCCATCATTATCTGGAACCGGAAATTCGTCAGTTGGCGAAATATCAAAAGATGTCGTACGAAGATGCTTGCCGGGAGCTGAAGGAACGGTATGATGGTTATCATTTCACGGAAAATTCTATTGGTTTATATAATCCGTTCAGTATACTGAATACTTTTTATAAGATGAAGTTTGGCAGTTACTGGTTCGAAACAGGTACTCCGTCTTATTTGGTAAAACTTTTACTGCGTGATAAATATGACTTGCAACAGCTGGCGCACGATGAGGCGACATCAGATATGCTGAATTGCATAGATTCTACTTCGAAGAATCCTCTGCCGGTGATTTATCAGAGTGGCTATCTGACGATAAAAGGGTATGATGAACGTTTTGATATCTACCATCTGGGATTTCCCAATCGGGAAGTAGAGGAAGGATTTATCAGGTATTTACTTCCTTTTTATGCAAATATTGATAAAGGACAAACAGGGTTTCATATAACCCGGTTCGTTTCTGAAGTGGAACAGGGAGATTGTGATGCTTTCTTTCGCCGTCTGCAAAGTTTCTTCGCCGATACTCCTTATGAACTGGTACGTGACTTGGAGTTGCATTATCAGAATGTTCTTTTTATTGTTTATAAGTTACTTGGTTTTTATGTCCAGGCGGAGTATCATACTTCTAACGGGCGCATCGATATGGTTTTGAAGACAGAACGATACATTTATGTGATGGAGTTCAAATTTGACGGGAGTGCGGAAGAGGCTTTGAAACAGATAGAAGAAAAGGAATATGCTGCTCCGTTTGCCAATGATCCCCGTCAACTGCTAAAGGCAGGAGTGAACTTTAGCTCGAAGACAAGGAATATTGATTGTTGGGTCGTGGATTGACTCTAAATTCCATATGATAATCTGAATACTACACATCTGTGTGATCTGTTAATCTGTGGTGAAAAAGAGTTCATTGAAGAATGTTCCCGATACGTTGAATCTCGTCTGTACTGAACTTACAGTTTTCCGTCGCTTTCAGGTTGTCTGCCAGTTGACTGACGGAACTGGCGCCGATAATGACGGAGGTTACCAGATCATCTTTCAATATCCAGGCTAATGCCATTTCGGCTAAGGTTTGTCCGCGACTGCCTGCCACTTCATTCAATGCTTTGATTTTATTTAATACTTGATCGGTCAGTTGTTCTTTTTTCAGGAAACCTCCGCGGGCTATCCTTGAATCTTCAGGAATTCCATTTAGATACCGGTTAGTGAGCAGACCCTGAGCCAGAGGAGAAAAGGCGATAAAGCCGGTACCGTTCTCTTGGGCTTGCCGGAGGATACCTTGTGCTTCCGGTTCACGGTTAAACAGGTTATATCGTCCCTGATAGAGTAGACAATGCACGTCTCGCTCTTCCAGATATCGGTAGGCAAACTCTGCTTTTTCTTTGGGGTATTTGGAAATACCGATGTAGAGGGCCTTACCTTGCCGGACAATGTCGACGAGTGCCTGAAGAGTTTCTTCAAGTGGAGTTTCGGGATCGTAACGGTGGGTATAGAAAATATCTACATATTCCAGATTCATGCGTTTTAAACTCTGGTTGAGACTGCTCATCAGATATTTTCGGGAGCCCCAGTTCCCGTAAGGACCTTCCCACATGTCATGTCCGGCTTTGGTGGATATGAATAGCTCATCACGATAGGGCATAAAGGATTTCTTCATGATTAGCCCGAACGTCTCCTCGGCTGAGCCATAAGAGGGACCGTAGTTATTAGCCAGGTCGAAATGTGTGATGCCTTTGTCGAATGCAAAGTGAGCCATTCGAAGGCTATTGGCTAATGTATCTACATCACCGAAGTTATGCCAAAGGCCCAGGGAAACTTCCGGTAACAGTATGCCGCTTTTGCCACAACGGCGATACTTCATTCCGCCGGAGTATCTCGCCTTATCTGCTGAATAAATAGGATTGATCATATTCTGGAGTATTTGAGGATTAACTATGTGCAAAGATAATCGATTTATAAAGCAATATAAGTTATCAAAATAATAATTGTATTATGAATGGATAAAATAATACTGGATGGTTTGATGGAATCCCGATAATTTTGCATTATTGAAAAGCGTATGAACTAAAAACAGTGGAGATAGAATATGAAAGACATGCAAACAAAAATAGTAATGATAGGGATTCTACTTTCTGCCGGTATAATGTTGAGAGCTCAAGACAATGGAGGGTGTGAGGATTGTCCGGCTTTTAATGCAGGAGGAAAAGTGGAAGTCCGCGGTGTGAAAGAGAGGATTATCGGAGATTTGTCGCAACCGATTGCCGTTCGCGTGAAAACACTCATCCAACAGATGACACTGGCAGAGAAGGCATCTCAACTCGTGAGCGAAAGTGATAGCATCCCCAGGCTGAACCTTCCTGCTTATAATTATTGGAATGAATGTCTCCATGGAGTGGCTCGTGCAGGTGAAGTGACTGTTTTTCCACAGGCTATTAATCTGGCTTCTACCTGGGATACGGTATTGGTAAAGCGGGTGGCTTCTGCTATTTCTACGGAGGCGCGACTGAAATATCTGGAAATAGGAAAGGGGCTCACTTACTGGTCGCCTACTATCAATATGGCTCGTGACCCGCGCTGGGGAAGAAATGAAGAGACTTATGGTGAAGATCCGTATCTGACTTCACGGCTTGGAGTAGCCTTTGTGAAGGGGCTACAGGGTGATCATCCGGCTTATCTGAAAACTGTCGCAACAATCAAACACTTTGTGGCTAACAACGAAGAGAACAATCGCTTTTCCAGCTCTTCGCAAATACCGACGAAACAGTTGTATGAATATTATTTTCCGGCTTACGAAGCTTGCGTGAAAGAGGCAGGCGTGCAGTCGGTAATGACGGCTTATAATGCTTTTAACGGTGTGCCTCCCAGTGGCTCCCGTTGGCTGCTCGGTGAAGTGCTGAGAAAAGAGTGGGGATTTGACGGATTTGTAGTTTCTGATTGCGGGGCCATTGGGGTGATGAATTGGCAGCATAGGGTCGTGAATTCGTTGGAGGAAGCGGCAGCGCTGGGTGTCAACAGTGGGTGTGATTTGGAATGTGGCACTACATATAAAGAGAAATTGGTTCAGGCAGTGAAACAGGGCTTAATCTCGGAAGCTACTATTGATCAGGCTTTAACGCGGGTGCTGACCGCGAGGTTTAAGTTGGGAGAATTTGATCCGATGGAACTTGTGCCTTATAATCATTACGATAAGAAGCTATTGGCCGGCAAGAAGTTTGCGGAACTTGCTTATGAAGCGGCTGTCAAGTCGGTTGTGCTATTGAAAAATGAAAATCTGTTGCCTTTAAGTAAGGAGAAGGCTAAATCGGTAGCTGTAGTAGGCCCGTTTGCCGATCATAATTATTTAGGTGGATATAGTGGACAGCCTCCTTATTCGGTTACACTTTTGAAAGGGGTGAAAGATTTGATGGGTAAAAGAGGAAAAGTCAACTATTTGAACGGTATAGGAGCTTCCAGGGATTCTATTGTGGCTGCGGTAAAAGGAGTCGATGTGGTTCTTGTAGCTTTGGGAAGTGATGAAAAAATGGCAAGAGAGAATCATGATATGACTTCTATTTATTTACCGGAAGAACAGGAGAAACTGCTGAAAGCTATTTATCAAGTGAACCCGAGGATCGTATTGGTTTTCCATTCGGGAAATCCGCTAACTTCTGAATGGGCGGATGTGCATATACCGGCGATTATGCAGGCCTGGTACCCCGGGCAGGAAGCCGGTAGAGCCCTGGCCGATTTATTGTTTGGGAACGAAAATCCATCGGGTAAGTTACCTATGACTATTTATCGGGCGGAAGATCAGTTGCCGGATATCTTGGATTTTGATATGTGGAAAGGGCGTACTTATCGTTATATGAAGGAAGATCCTTTATATGGTTTCGGTCATGGGTTGAGTTATACATCATTTGGGTTCGATGGTATACAAGGAAGTGATACCTTGAAATCGGGCACAACGTTGCAATGTTCGGTTGAATTATCCAATACCGGTAAATGGACCGGAGAAGAAGTCGTCCAGGTGTATGTTTCCAGAGAAAATACTCCTGTCTATACATATCCGTTGAAAAAATTGGTAGCGTTTAAAAAGGTGAAACTTGCTCCAGGTGAAAAGAAGAGAGTTGAATTTAATATACCTCCCCGGGAGTTGTCGGTCTGGGAAAATGGAAACTGGAGGATGCTTACCGGAAAGTATACGCTGTTTATAGGTTCCGGACAACCGGGACTGGCAAAGGGTGTTACGAAAGGTTTTGAGGTTAAGATACAATAAGGTTGGTTTTTACAGGTTCTGAGGTAGTAGTGTTTTTTTTAAGGAAAGATTGTTTGAAGGTAATTTCTTTATGTACTTGTTCTCTGATGTAAGGGTGTGCTGATTGTATCACTATCGGATAAAATAATACTGGATTGTTAATGATAACTGCACTAATTTTACATTTGAGAAAGTTCTCCGATATTGGGATAAAACAGGTCTCGATTTCGTCTTTTAGATAAACTATGGTAGAATAACGGATGCATTGAAGGCAGAAAAGAAATAAAGAGTATTTGTCTGAATTGCATAAGTGAATGATAAAATCATACTTGTTTGTTCTCCCGGTTGACTCTATTTTTGCATTATCACAAAATTAATCATTTTAAATCAGTGTAATAGTATGAAGAACATGATGTTGTTTCTGATGGCGCTCTTGATGAGCAGCCATATGATGGCTCAGCAAACCATTGTTACAGGCGTAATCACCGATGCTAACGATGGATCTCCATTGATTGGAGCCAATGTACTGGTCAAAGGTGCCGGAACCGGTTCTATTGCCAATGTGGACGGTAAATACAGTGTAAACGTTCCGAGTGGCAAGAAGGTACTGGTCTTCTCGTGTGTGGGGTATAAAGAACAGGAGATTACTTTAAAACCCGGACAGAAAATACTCAATGTGACAATGAAGGAAGATACTGAACTGCTGGATGAGGTGGTAGTCATAGGCTATGGTACAATGAAGAAGAGTGACTTGACAGGATCGGTCACTAGTATCAAAAGCGAAGACTTGATGAAAACCAATCCGATCAGTATCAACCAGGGACTTCAGGGGCGTATTGCAGGTGTGCAGGTCAACCAGAATGATGGTGCTCCCGGAGCAGGCGTGAGTATTCAGATTCGTGGTGCGAACTCGTTTTCAACTTCTACAGAACCGCTTTACATTGTAGATGGTATTCCTTTTACCAGTAGTGGAATGCCCGGAACAGGTAAAGATGGTATGATGCAGACGGCCAATCCGCTGTCGACGATTAATCCGTCGGATATCGAGTCTATTGAGATCCTGAAGGATGCTTCAGCTACGGCTATTTACGGATCACGCGGTGCGAACGGAGTGGTATTGATTACCACTAAGCGTGGTGCGAAGGGAAAAGACAATATCAGTTTCAGTGCTAACTTCGGAATTTCAAAGGTAGTGAAGAAACTGGATATGCTGGATGGATATACATATGCATTGTATAGGAATGAAGCAGCACGGATGTTTAATGAATACGAGAATGCAAATGAAGCTATTCCTTATCCGGGCACTTCGAAAGTGGACCCGAATACCGGTGAATCGGTTTATTCTCCGGGACCGGAAGATTACCGGAATGGTACGTATCCCAGTGTAAACTGGCAGGATGAAGTATTTGAAACAGCTTTTTCTCAGGAATACAATCTGAGCGTGAACGGTTCGAATGATAAGGGGTATTATGCAATCTCCGGTAATATACTGGATCAGAGCGGTATCATTCATAACTCCGGATACAAACGTTATTCATTCCGTGCGAATCTCGCTCGTAAGGTACACGACTGGATTGAAATCGGTACGAATATGAGTTTTACCAACTCATTGAACAAGCTTGCCAAAACCAATTCTGTCAGTGATGGTATTATCCGGGGGGCCTTGTTCTATCCGGCTACAGCACCCTTGGACGATGAAACGAATAATGCCCAGTTGAACTGGTTCTCATCGAATCCTTATGTATATACCCGTGCAGCTAAAGATGAATTGACAACGAATAGTTTCTTCTCTTCTTCATTTGTGGAAATCACACCGTATAAGGATTTGAAAGTTCGTCAGAATGTGGGTTTCTCCTATAATATAAACGAACGTGATGTGTACTATAACAGAGAGACGGTGGAAGGTAAAGATCCGACAAACGGATACGCCTCAAAAGCTGATAACTGGGCGAAGAATCTGGTACTTGAAACGATGGCGACTTACAACAAAACTTTCAATAAGAATCATTCGTTGAATGTGGTTGCTGCTTTCTCTTATGAAAGAGGGGACTATGGTAATAAAGCAATGGTAGCTACCGGATTCCCCCAGGACCTGACGGAAGACTTTGATATGAGTGCCGCTGTGAATCCGCAGAAGCCGACCAGTGGACGCGGAATGACTTCTCTGGTGTCTTTCCTGGGACGTGCCAACTATAACCTGATGAATAAGTATCTGTTTACTGCCTCTTTCCGTCGGGATGGTTCCAGTAAGTTTGCACCGGGCAACAAATGGTCTAACTTTGCTTCAGGAGCTATTGCCTGGAGAGCATCGGAAGAGCAGTTTATTAAGGACCTGAATTTGTTTAGTAACCTGAAGTTCCGTGCAAGTTACGGGCAGACTGGTAATCAGGCGATAGGCGCCTATGCTACCCGTGACTATCTGACTGTGGCCAATTATCCGATTAACGGTGCACTTTCCAGTGGATTTGCCAATCTTACCTGGAGAGGACCTGCCAATCCGGATTTGAAGTGGGAGACCACGAGCCAGTATAATGTGGGTGTGGATATGGGATTCCTGCAGAACAGAATTAATTTGACTGTCGATCTGTATTACAAAAAGACATCTGACTTATTGCAGAATATACAGATACCACAAAGTACAGGTTTCTCGAATATGACGACTAACTTTGGAAATGTAACGAATAAGGGACTTGAAATTACCGGAAAGTTCTATGCGATCACCGGTAAGAACTTCAACTGGGATTTTGATGCTAATATTTCCTTTAACCGTAACAAGATCAGCGGACTTCCGGGAGATCAGTTTGCCCAGGGATGGAGTAAGGCTGATAATGTATTCCTGCAGCGCAACGGAATGCCGATCGGAACCATTTATGGATTTGTGGAAGATGGTTTTTATGATAATATTGCTGAAGTAAGAGCCGACCCGTTTTATGCAAAAGAGTCAGAAGCCGTATGTAAAGCAATGGTAGGTGAGGTGAAATATAAAGATTTGGATGGAGTAGCCGGTATTACAAATGCCGATCGCCAGGTAATTGGGGATACGAATCCGGATTTCACTTTCGGTATGACTCACAATTTTACTTATAAGAACTTTTCTTTAAGCTTTTTCCTGCAAGGATGTGTCGGAGGTGATATTTTCAATGCGAACTTACTCGAGGTGACTATGAGTGGTATTGGTAATATTCCGCTGAATATATATGAATCTCGCTGGACACCCGAAAACCGGGAGAATGCCAAATGGCCGAAAGCTTATGCCGGCTATGGAAGAACGATGAAACTGTCTGATCGTTATGTAGAAGACGGATCTTATCTGAGAATGAAGAATATTAATCTGGGGTATAAGTTTGTCTCTCCGTTTAAGGGAATTGAATCGATCAATCTGTTTGCTTCTGTCAGCAATGTATTCACCATTTCGGGATATAGCTGGTATGATCCGGATGTAAACTCTTTCGGTAGTGATGCTTCTCGCCGTGGCGTGGATTTATTCTCGTATCCAAGTAGTCGCACCTTCTCATTTGGTTTACAGTGTACGTTCTGATGTTTAACTCAAATCAAGAAAAGTCATGAAAAAAATAATATTCAAATCGTTTTTATTGCTATGGACAGTCCTGTTGGCATGTTCATGCAATGATTTGCTGGAAGAAAAGGCCTATGATTTTGTGTCACCCGAACAGTTGGGAGACAGTGAGAGTGCGGCTTCCCAGCTTGTGACAGGTACTTATAATACAGTGATCACCAGCTTTATTGCTCCGGGTTCTTATCTTTATCTGACCAATATGGATTGTGACTATGCGTCGGGTGCATCATGGGCATTTGGTAATGTCGGAGCAGGTAATCCACAAGGATTCTGGGGAATAGATCATATGTGGCAGGGCAGCTATACGTTGATTCACCGGGCAAATCTGGGTATATCCAAGATCTCGGCTATGAATAACCTGACTCCGGAGAGTAAACAGGACGCTTTGGCACAACTCTGCTTCCTTAAAGCATGGGCTTATTTTAACCTGGTGAGAAATTACGGTCCTGTGCCTATTTTCCGGAAATCGATATCGGAAGGGGAAGCTATGAGCCAGCCTCGTGCCTCGGTATCGGACGTATACACACATATCATTGAATTGCTGGAACAAGCTGAAGGAATGTATTCGAAAGATGATGCCGGGTTTGTAGCGGGACGTGCCTCGAGCGGAGCTGCCAAAGCGTTATTGGCGAAAGTATATGTTACTATGGCTTCCGGGGCGATGTCCGGTGTGCCTATCGTGGTTAAGGGAGGAGATCCGAATATATTTGAACCACAACCTATCACGCACATTGCAAAGACTGTTGCAGGTTATGAGTCTTTTGATCCGGCCAAGTATTATGCGTTGGCACGTGACAAAGCTTGGGAGGTGATAAACGAATATACCCTGTTTGATAATTATATGGACGTATGGGCCATAGGAAACCGTAATAAGGGAGAACACATCTGGATGGCACAGGCCATCAGCGGTGATAAGGACTTTGGAAACACGATCTGTCAGGATTATGTGGGCATTTTCAAAGAAGACGGTACGATGGAAGGTAACTGGTATGGTATGCGCGATCACTGGTATCTGCTTTTCGAAGAACAGGATACGCGTATTGTCGATGGAGTTATTCACCGATATGCGTCGGATGGAATATCCAATGGTAAGGTTATCTATAACTATTATCCCCGTTGGTATGCAGATAAAGTAGAGAATAAGGAGGTATATGACAGTCAGGGCAATGCTTTTGATGGTACGGAAGTCTATCATGAAGGTCAGGGGTGGACATTGGCGAAATTGACGAAATTTACTTTTGTTACAGACCGGAAACAAAAAAACAGTGATTTTCACTTTCCGTTACTCCGTTTGCCGGATATAATGTTGGTTTATGCTGAGGCTGTCAATGAATTGAATGGCGGACCGGACGCTGAGGCCTATAATCAGGTGAACCGCATTCGTACGCGTGCCCATGCCACTCCGTTCTCCGGAATGAATCAGGATGAATTCCGTTCGGCTGTACTGGAAGAGCGTGCCCGTGAATTGGCCTATGAAGCTGACCGCCGTTATGATCTTTTCCGTTGGGGTATCTATCTGGATGTGATGAATGCCATCGATATGGATGAGCATAATGTGACTAAACGTCGTTTGGAGCGTAATCTTCTATATCCGATACCTACCAGTGAGGTGAACTCTAATGATAAGATTGATTCTAACAATCCGGGATGGTAATGAATACATTCGTAACATTTAAAATTGAAGATACAATGAAAACATTTAGATATATTTTATTCGTATGGGTGATTCTGGGCTGTGGTCTGTTTGCATCGTGTAAAGATGATGAAGTGGAATATGCCCCTCTGGCTGTCACCCGGGTATCTACGGTACTCGATCGCGAACAGGGGATCGATCAGGCTAATCTTGCACAATATATCATTGTGCAAGGTACAGGATTGAATGCTGTTAATTCGATTCTGGTAAATGATGTACAGGTTGATTTGAGAGATGCGTATATCACTTCCGGAGAAATAACTTTTCCGATTCCCAGGGTAATTCCGGGAGATGTAAATAACCTGATAACTTTAGGAAACGGAAATTCTACCGTAACTACTCCGATATCGGTGTTTATTCCTGAATTGGAGGTGAACGGTATGTTCAATGAATTTACGCCGGCAGGTGATACGATGCAGGTGGTTGGCGATTATTTTGATCTTTATGAGATAACGACCGAATCGGGGCAGCTGTTCTTTGGTGGAAAAGAAGCGGAGATAACAAAAGCAACCGGTAACAGTCTGAGTTTTGTGTTGCCGGAGGATGCCGTAATAGGTTCAAAAATTAAATTAGTCAGCCCGGTTTGTGGAGAAGTCATGGTTCCCGGTAAATATATGGAAAAGGGCAATATGCTGTGTGACTTTGACCCGTTCACCGGTTGGGGAGGTGGTAAATATGTGATAAATGGTCCCGTTCCTGCTCCGTACAGCGGACAATTCTCCCGTTTCAAGATTAATAAGGGAGATGCGAATGATTGGGACTGGAACGAGGTGACTACTATTGCACAGTGTGCTGTCGAATACTTTCCCGAGGTTATTGCCGATCAGGATAAATATTTGCTGAAGTTTGAAGTAAATACAATCAAGCCATTGACCAAAAGACAGATCCGATTTTACTTCTCGCAGATTAATTACGATTGGGAACCTTTTGCATCGGGACTCGCCTTGAATACGAACGGAGAGTGGAAAACGGTTTCTATTGACCTGGGAGAAATGTGGAAAGGGGACATTCCTAATGATGGAGTTTTACAGATTATGGGTAATAGTTGGGCGGAAGATACGGATATCTGCTTTGATAATTTCCGTATTGTTCCCAAAGATTAAGGTGTGTTTAGTGAAAGGTAGTTTATTGACTGCCTGATGTAGGGTAGAGTTGGTAAAAGAGGGGCAGTTTTCTTATAACTATCCCTCTTTTTAACTCACTCCGCAATATGAATAAAAAAAGAATGACAATGCGGAAAATTCAATATTTGTTTATCGGTTTGTTCTTCTGTCTGGGGATACAGGCACAGGAGAAATTTAATATCAGGGGGGTACTTCCCTGGCATAATTTCTTGTCAGGACCTACTTCATGGAACTTGTCAGATTACCGGAATTATCTGGATGAATGTCAGAAAAATGGTATCAACTTCATTGGTTTCCACAATTATACGGGGGGTGGTGAGCGTTATGCCACTTATGTGGAACCTATGATAAAAATAGAATATAAGAATATTCTTCCTCAAGCCTGTTTTGATAATTCTCTGACTGCACGTTGGGGCTATCTGCCGATGGCTGTGAAAGACTTTGCTTATGATACGGGAAAAGCATTCCACTTACCTGCAGGGGCAGAAGCTTTCGGTAATGACGGTTCGGTTACCTCGCACTCTCCCCGGGAGCATTACGAAAGGGCCCAGGGGCTGATGCGTGATGTATTGAAAATGGCACATGAACGGGGAATTCGTATGGCTATGGGATTTGAATTCGGAGTGATTCCTCCCGAATACTTTTCTTTGAATGTAGCCGGAGACTGTTTCTATTGGCCGGGTGAATCGAATATGATTCCGAATCCGAAAAGTCAGATAGCAGCCGAGATACATTATGCTGCAATTGATGATATCCTGAAAGCTTATCCGGATATTGATTACATCTGGATGTGGCTGAATGAACATTCGTTTATGGGAGTCGATACTCAGAAAGCATTGAGGAATGTACCTTTTGCTCGTGCTTATCGGGAAAATGAAAGCTTCTTTGAGGAAGCGGCCGATTCATCGGCCCGTTTTGTCGGAGTGTGGGCGCTGGAATATATGAAACTGACTTATGATTATCTGAAATCAAAGGGTTCGCATGCCAAATTGATCCTTGGTGGCTGGGGGGGAGGACATCAGTTACCTTCATTGCTGAAAGGATTGGACAGAGCTTTGCCCAAAGATATTATTTTCAGTTGTCTCAATCCAGATCTGGGGAAAAGTCCACAACCGGAGTTTTTGGGAGAGATTGCCCGGAACCGTAATGTATGGGCAGTTCCCTGGTTGGAAGGCGATCACCAGTTGTGGCATTTTCAGCCAAGGGTCCATATGATGCGTGAACATGTGAAACTTGCCGCTAAACAGAATCTGGACGGAGTGGTTGCTATCCACTGGCGTACGGAGGAACCTCGTTTTAATTTCCGAACGTTTGCCCATTTTGCTTCGGATAAAGATGCCAAAGAAAGTGTGGAGCAGTTGTATGACAGATTTCTGACGGAGGAGTTCGGAAAAGATGCGGCTAAAAAAATGACCCCGTTGCTTGCCGGAATGGATCGGAAACAAATTCAGTGGAATGTGCCTTCGCCGGAGTTTTACGCCTATACTCCGGAATGGGGACTGCTGGACGAAAATAATGTGCGGATACGGAAAGAACTGGTGTCTTCCGGAGAATCATTATTGAAAAAGTTAAAAGGGGAGCAGCGGGATAATCTGGAACGTTTCATAGCAATGTTTCGTTTTGAACTTCTCTTGGGAGAGGTGGATCAGGCTATGATGCCTGCTTTTACCTTAAAGAAGAAAGAAGCGCAAGGTGAGAAAATAGATGCTTCACAGGAATATGCGGATGCATACCGGTTATTGCTTTCAGCACCAATCAAAGAGATGTTCGATACTTATGTGAAACGGGTTCATTCACGTGGAGAACTGGGCGTTCTTAGCTCTTTGAACCAGCGTGTGTGGCGTGAATACAATGAACTTAAAACTTATCTGGAAAATAAAATAAAATAGAAATGAGACGAATGGCATATCACCTGCTGGCTGTTTTGATTCTGGCAATGACAGCATCGACAATCAAAGCACAGATTTTATTGGTTACTTCGGGTACACCGGTCGAAGAATATGCGGCAGCAGAGCTTCAACGATATTACTATCAGTTGTCCGGGCGGCTATTATCTGTCGGACATGGAGAGGTGCCGGACAGGAAAACGGAATTTGTGCTTACAAGACTGGATCATCCGTTGATGACTTCTTGGAAAGACAATGGAGTGCTGTCTCTGGCATCAGTGCCCGGAGCACAGGGGTATGTCATTCGGACAGTGAAGGAAAAAAGCAGGCAACTGGTGGTTATTGCCGGTGCGGATGCCAGTGGACTGCTTTATGGCGTATATGGGTTATTGGAGGATCATTTAGGAATGCGTTTCTATATGAACGGGGATGTGTATCCCGATAAAAAAAAGCCGCAGACAAAGTTACCGTTTATCCGGGATGAACGTACGCCGACAATGACCGTTCGCGGATTTCTTCCCTGGACTAATTTTCCGCAATCGGCTACGATTTATTCATGGGATGATTGGCGTTACATCATAGATCAGGCTGCGCGGATGCGGATGAATTTTATTATGATTCATAATTATAACGGGTTTTGCGGGCATAATGAATTGTTTCATAATTTTGAGTATAAAGGTCATTTGTCACGTGGATGGATGCCTACCATAAAGACCGGACACGGATGGTGTTGCCCCGGATGGGATGTCAATGAATATCTTTTTGGAGCATCCGGGATTTATGATGACTATGATTTTGGAGCTGATTATGGGTTACATAATGAAACGCTGACGAATAGCCAGATCAAAGAGAAAGGAGCAACTATATTCCGCAAGGTGATCGCCTATGCACATTTGCGTGGTGTGAAAATAGGCTTAGGATTGGATATCGATGTCCTCTTGCCGGAATATCAGACTGAGCCGGATAATAGAGAAGTAATTAAGGCACAGGTTACAGAAATTGCCTGTGAATATCCGGAACTGGATTATCTGCTTTGTTTCCAGTCTGAGGGTCAGAAGAATGAAGCTTTTTATGCCCGCTGGCGGAGAGTTTTTGATGGATTCTATGAAGAGATGAAGCGGATGTCGCCTTCTACCCGTATAGCTGTATCGGGGTGGGGGCTGACCCCGGAATCAGTGAATAGTCTGCCCGAAGATGTTATTTGTGCTCCCATATCTTATTATTCGGCAGCGTTCGAACCGGGAAGTGTGTATGGCAGTCGTGAATACTGGGGATGTCCCTGGTTGGAACGGGATTTTAACAGTTCTGAATATTACTATCCTTATAATGTGGATCTTTCGGAAACCATCCGGGCCTTTGGAGATGCTTCTCCCAATATGAATGGTTTTTATGCACTGACGTGGAGACTGGCCGACGCTATTTCTCCTAAAATGTGGTATATCAGTAAGGCCCCTTGGTATAAGCGTGAAGTACTGGATTCTTCGGAGAAGGTATATCGGGATTTTGCATGTGCCAGTTACGGGAAAAATGCAGCCGATGCCATTACCGGTATTATCAATCAAAACGAGCCTTTTGCCACTGACTTTGGCGAGTGTCAGGAAACACCCGGATTTAATCAGGTGGTGCATACTTATCCGTTGATGAACCTTCGTTCGATGGCTTTTATCGGGAAAAATGGAGAAACCGTAAAGATAGAAGCTACTGGATACAAAGAGAAGAAAGGTACCCAAAATGCCCCTTGTGATGAAGGTGGTGAGTGTGTAGGGTATATTATGGCGGATGACTGGTTGGAGTATCCTGCGGTTGATTTTAGTAATAGTCCTGAGCGGATGTCCGTTCGGGTCGCTTCTGCATCTTCGGGTGGGGTTGCCACTGTTTGTCTGGACCGTCTGGAAGGCCCTGTTATCGCCCGGTTTGAGGTAAAGAATACGGAAGGGTGGCAATCTTGGAGAACGCTGACGGTTCCGGTGAGCGGATTGAAAGGTATTCATACATTGTATATTCGTTTTCAACCTTTTGATGTGATAGCCGGGGCGGAAAAATTAGCTGAAGCACAATTGAAAACCATTGATAGTTGTATGACGGTTACTCCGGATGCACTTCAGAGGTTGCGTCTTTCCCGGTTGCGTGCGCGCATTCAGGGTGCTGCTTGCCACATTGCGTTGAATGCCGGTTTTGAAGCTTATCGGTGGGATGATTTACCCGGAAAGATGGATGAATGGGCGCGCAGCTTCCTGTATCGTATCGAGGATATTTCGTCCTACGGGAATATCATGAGTACTCAGAATAGATTTGTCAAACAGAATTATGTAGCGAAAATCAATCAACTTCGTAAGCAACAGCGGGTACAGGCACCTTCGCATATCACAGCCAAGGGAACCCGTGAGGGAGCATTGGTCAGTTGGCGTAATGAAGAACCGGCGACAAAGGCTTTTGTTGTTTGTCGTAATGGAGAAGAAATTGATACATTGGCAGCCGGTGTGACATGCTATCGGGATATGTTTCATGGAGTTGCTGTCTATTCGGTGTACACGGTGGATGTTGAAGGGCATAAGAGTCCTTTGGGAATACCTGCCCGGTGTCCGGCTGGAAATGCAGATCGTGAAGCACCGGTTATTGTTATTAATTCTCCGGTGACTTCCGTAATGAAGGGAGCTCCGTTGCATATCCGGTTTTCTGTGGTTGAAGACCGGTTGCCCGAAGTTGTATCCGGAACACTTCACTATCGGAAACCGGGAGATAAAGTATGGAAAGAGTTGCCGTTTGAACGCCGGGTCAGAGCTGTCTTCACATTGACGTTGCCTGCTTCCGGGATTACCGAAGAAGGAATAGAATACTATATTTCTGTTTCCGATTCTCACAATACCTCCTTTTATCCGGCCTCTGCTCCGTTCCGGAATCATACGGTAGTGGTGACGGGAGTACAGGGGAATGATAAACCGATACCTCCGGTGGTAAAACAAATCGATAATAACCGTATGTACTGGACTTGTACGGAGAATGCGGAAATGTATCGCATCTATCGTGCTAAGACTCCCGATTTTGCAGTCGGGGCAGGTACGTTTGTGACGTTTGTAGCTGGAAATACATGCACCTTTGCCGATAATGGATTCGATTTTGACGGAACTCCTTTAAAAGGGACTTATTATTATCGCCTGACTTCCGTATCACGGTGGGATTGTGAAAGTGAGGCATCAGATATCATTCAAATAGATTATCAATGAAAAGAATTGGAATATACATTGCTACTGTGGTCTGCATCTTGTCCTGTGTTCCCCCGCAAAGGAATTTGCTGACAGAAACCAGACAGATGCTGGTTGACTCAGGCGCAACTGAACGGACGGCAGCTTTGTTTTATAACTTGCGCCAACTGACCGGGAAACAGGTTGTTTACGGACAACATAATTATGAAATGGATGGGTTTGACTCGGATACCACACGCTGGCGGGATGAAGCGAACCGATGTGACGCATACGATGTGACGGGAACTTATCCAGCTTTGGCCAGCTTTGATTTTCTTCATTTTACAAATCCCCGTAGTTGGGAAACAAAAGACCCGGATTACATCCGGCAGAAGTTTCATGCTGCATATAACCGAGGTAACGTGATTACATTCTGCTGGCATTATTACAATCCGGTGACCGGTGGAAACTTTTATGATACCACCCGGGTGGTCCGCCATATCTTACCGGGAGGTTCCCATCATGCTATATTTAAGGCTGACCTGAAAATCATTGCCGACTTTGCCCACAATGCAAAAGCCGACAACGGAGAATTGATTCCCATTATATTCCGTCCCTGGCATGAGTTTGATGGCAACTGGTTCTGGTGGGGCAGAAATCATTGCCGGGTTGAGGAGTTTAAAGAATTATATAGGTTTACGGTCACTTACCTCAGGGACTCTCTGCAGGTACATAACTTTCTGTATGCTTTCTCTCCTGATTGTGGCTTTACTACCGAAGCCGAATACCTGGAACGCTATCCGGGAGATGAATATGTAGATGTGGTAGGAATGGATAATTACTGGGATTTTCGTCCGGATGGAGGAGACACTTCTCTGGTTGTTTTGAAAGCACGTATACTGACTCAGTATGCCCGGCGGCATGCAAAACTTTCGGCTATTACCGAGACCGGTACACAGACCCGTGACTCGTTGTGGTATACGCAATTGTTGTCCATCCTGCGTTCGGAAGGAGTAGCCTTGAACTATGTGTGTAGCTGGTCCGGGTTTGCTCCTTATAAAGGACATCCGGCTGCAACCGATTTTTGCCGGTTTAAGGAAGATTCCCTGGTACTTTTTGCAGATGAGATTCCCGATTTCTATACTTGGCCTTAACCTGCTTATAATAATATCATGGAATGCTAAGATAGTATTAGGTATATATGGGGACGACGCTTATCTTTGCAATATCAGTTACAGAGTGAAAAGAATCTTATAAATAAAACATCTGATAATTATGAAAACCCTATCGAGTATACTACTGACCTTGCTGGTCGTGTTCGGGGCATGTACTTCTCCCCGGATTTCTTCCGATCCTTTTGTCCGTGTGTCAGACGGGCGTCTGACGGTGAATGGAAAACCTTACTATTATATTGGGACCAATTTCTGGTATGGAGCCATATTGGGGTCACAGGGGCAGGGGGGTAATCGTGAAAGGTTGCTTCGTGAACTCGATCACCTGAAAGCCCATGGAATCAATAACCTGCGTGTTCTTGTCGGGGCCGATGGAAAAGATGGTATCCCGACAAAAGCTGAACCTGCGCTTCAGATAGAAGCAGGCGTATATAACGATACTATTTTCGACGGACTCGATTATTTCTTATCGGAGTTGGGCAAACGGGATATGTATGCTGTGCTTTTCCTGAACAATAGTTGGGAGTGGTCGGGCGGATATTCCCAATACCTTTATTGGGCGGGACACGGTGAGGTACCGATGCCGAATATAGCCGGGTGGGATGCTTTCTCCGGTTATGTGGCACAATACGCTAAGTCTGAAAAAGCACACCGTCTGTTCCGGAATCATGTTACCCACGTCGTGAATCGTGTCAACCGGTACACGGGAAAGAAATACAGTGAAGATCCTGCGATCATGTCCTGGCAGATAGGAAATGAGCCCCGTCCGTTCGGTGAGGAGAATAAGGAAAGCTTTGCGGCGTGGATTGCGGATTGTGCGGCACTTATTAAATCATTGGACCCTAATCATCTGGTCTCGGTCGGATCGGAGGGAATGGCCGGTTGTGAAGGAGATCTTTCACTTTGGACTTCCATTCATGCCGATGCCAATATCGATTATGCCACGATTCATATCTGGCCGAACAATTGGGGATGGATCGATAAGAAAGATATTCCGGGAACTCTCGGACAGGCCATAAAGAATACTTGCTCTTATATTGACATACATGCCCAAGAGGCCTATAAAATAAACAAGCCGTTGGTGCTTGAAGAGTTCGGTTTGCCGAGAGACAGCGTAAAGTTTGCCTCGGACAGTCCGACTGTCCAACGAGACCTTTATTATAGGGAAGTGTTTGATATCGTCAAAAAGCATGCTGCCGGGAAAGGTGTTTTTCAAGGATGTAATTTCTGGGCATGGGGTGGATTTGCACAACCCCGCCACCTCTTCTGGCAAAAAGGAGATGACTACATGGGAGATCCCGGGCAGGAAGAACAAGGGTTGAATTCGGTTTATGCAACGGATTCGACAGTGGATATGATTAGAGAGACGGTAAATGATATTAACCAGATAATTCAGAAACAATGAAAATGAAATTACTGTGTATTCTGTTGCTGGGAGTGATTCCCGTATGCCCGATCCATGGCAAGGATACGTTCGGGAAGAAAAAAGATAAAGCAACGCGACTCCTTTTTTATGATCTGAATAAGAACGGGCAGATGGATACCTATGAAAACCCCTCTGTTCCGGTAGAAGAGCGTGTGGAGCACCTTCTGTCACAGATGACGCTGGAAGAAAAGGTAGGCCAGATGCTTACTTCATTGGGATGGCCGATGTACGAACGGGTGGGAGAGGAAATTCGCCTGACTGCACGGTTGGAAAAGGAAATCAGCGAATATCATATCGGGGCACTCTGGGGCTTTATGCGGGCCGATCCATGGACACAGCGCACACTGCATACCGGCCTCAATCCTTCATTGGCTGCCCGCGCCTCCAACCGTCTTCAGGCTTTTGTCATGGAGCATAGCCGTTTGGGCATTCCGTTGTTCCTGGCGGAAGAATGCCCTCATGGACATATGGCGATTGGTACAACCGTTTTTCCCACTTCCATTGGTCAGGCCAGTACCTGGAATCCGGAGCTGATCCGGCAGATGGGGCGTATTATTGCAACCGAAGCAAGTGCTCAGGGAGCGCATATCGGTTATGGACCGGTACTTGATTTAGCCCGCGATCCGCGTTGGTCACGTGTGGAAGAGACTTACGGAGAAGACCCTTATCTGAATGGAGTGATGGGAGCTGCTTTGGTTCGCGGTTTTCAAGGAGACACACTAAGGGGGCGTAAAAGCGTAATTGCCACTCTCAAGCATTTTGCCTCGTATGGCTGGACCGAAGGGGGACATAACGGAGGTACTGCCCATCTGGGCGAACGTGAACTGGAAGAAGCTATTTTCCCTCCTTTTCGTGAAGCTGTAGGGGCAGGAGCATTGTCGGTGATGAGTTCGTATAATGAAATAGACGGTAATCCGTGTACCGGAAGCCGCTATTTGCTGACAGATATTTTGAAAGACCGTTGGCAATTCAAAGGTTTCGTCGTGTCCGATTTGTATGCTATTGGCGGATTACGGGAACACGGAGTTGCAGGCAGTGACTATGAAGCAGCCGTGAAAGCTGTGAATGCCGGGGTGGATAGTGATCTGGGGACGAATGTATATGCGGAACAACTGGTTGCCGCAGTTCGAAAAGGAGATGTCGCTATGGAGACAGTAGATAAGGCGGTACGCCGCATATTATCTCTCAAATTCCACATGGGATTGTTTGATGCTCCGTTTGTTGATGATAAGCGTCCGGCACAACTGGTTGCCTCTCCCGAGCATATCGGACTGGCTCGTGAAGTTGCCCGTCAGTCGATCGTTCTGCTTAAGAATGAAGACAAGTTGTTACCGTTGAAGAAGGATATTCGTACCCTTGCCGTCATAGGTCCCAATGCCGATAATGGTTATAATATGCTTGGTGACTATACAGCTCCTCAGGCAGACGGTTCTGTGGTGACTGTTCTGGAGGGCATCCGGCAAAAAGTTTCTAAAGACACCCGTGTGCTTTATGCCAAAGGTTGTGCCGTGCGGGATTCTTCCCGTACCGGATTTGCCGATGCCATAGAGGCTGCCCGTAGTGCCGATGTCGTGGTGATGGTAGTAGGAGGATCGAGTGCCCGGGATTTTTCTTCGGAATATGAAGAGACAGGAGCCGCCAAGGTCTCTGCAAACCGGGTCAGTGATATGGAAAGTGGAGAGGGATATGACCGTGCCACACTTCATCTTATGGGCAGACAATTGGAATTGCTGGAAGAGGTTCGCAAATTGGGCAAGCCGATGGTATTGGTCCTGATCAAAGGGCGCCCGTTATTGATGGAGGGAGTCATTCAGGAAGCAGATGCAATTCTTGATACCTGGTATCCGGGTATGCAGGGAGGAAATGCTGTGGCAGATGTGCTATTTGGCGATTACAATCCGGCAGGTCGTCTCACACTTTCCGTTCCGCGTTCGGTCGGACAGCTTCCGGTATACTATAATACGAAACGTAAGGGAAATCGCAGTCGCTATATAGAAGAGGCGGGTACTCCCCGTTATCCTTTTGGCTATGGCCTTAGCTATACGACGTTCTCCTATACCGGCATGAAGGTTCGGGTGAGTGAAGAAAGCAATCACTGCCGGGTAGATGTATCGGTAACTGTACGCAACCAGGGTACAGTGGATGGTGACGAAGTGGTGCAGCTTTATCTGCGGGATGAAGTCGGCAGCTTTACAACTCCTGACAGACAGCTGCGTGCTTTCAGCCGTGTACGCCTGAAAGCAGGTGAGACCCGGGAAATAACTTTTACTCTCGACAAGAAGTCGTTGGCCCTGTATATGCGGGACGGTGAATGGGCCGTGGAACCGGGACGTTTTACAGTCATGGCAGGAGGCTCTTCCGAAGACATTGCCTGTCAGCAGGAATTTGAGATAAACCGAAAATATACTTTTAAAATGTAAATGCTATGAACGGATCAAGAGATAAAGTGCGCAGTGCACTCAATCACCGGAATACAGGTAGTGTACCGGTCGATTTCGGTGCAACAGCGGTTACAGGCATTCATTGCTGCATTGTAGAAGCATTGAGGAATTATTATGGGCTGGAACCCCGGCCGGTAAAGATTGTGGATGCCTTTCAAATGTTAGGGGAAGTAGATGCGGAACTGGCTGAAAAGATCGGGGTGGACTGTATCGGTATAGGAGGTCCTAAAGATATTTTCGATCTGGATGTAACCCGTATGCGTGAACAGACAACACCTTGGGGACAACTGGTGCTGGTGCCTGAAGCGATGGATCTTACTCCCGATGCTCAAGGAGATGTTTATGTGTATGCCGGAGGAGATAAAAGCTATCCCCCCAGTGCCGTGATGCCCAAAGGATGCTATTTTATTAATGCCATCGAGCGTCAGTACCCCATTGACGAAGAACAACTGAATCCGGAAGACAATGTGGAAGAGTTCGGATTGCTGACGGAGGGAGATCTGGCTTATTACCGTTCGGAGACAGATAAAGCATATCAGACTGGCCGGGCCGTCGTGGCCAGTTTCGGAGGCACAGCCTTGGGAGACGTTGCTTTTGTTCCCGGTATGGGGCTGAAGCAGCCGAAGGGGATCCGGAGTGTGGTGGAGTGGTATATGTCTACAGCCATGCGGCAGGATTATCTGCATCAGGTATTTGAGAAAGAGATTGATATTGCCATTGCTAATTATGAGAAACTTTGGGCTGCACTCGGAGATAAAATAGAGGTGGTGCTGACATGTGGTACAGATTTCGGTTCACAAGAGTCGCAGTTTTGTTCCATAGATACCTTCCGCGAACTTTGGTTGCCGCACTATCGGCGGATGAACGACTGGATACATCAGCATACCACCTGGAAAATATTCAAGCACTCTTGCGGAGCTATCATTCCCATTTTGCCCGGGCTGATCGAAGCCGGATTCGACATTATCAATCCGGTTCAGATTAATGCCAAAGACATGGATTCCCGGAGGTTGAAAGAGGAGTTCGGCAGCCGGCTGACTTTCTGGGGAGGAGGGGTCGACACGCAGAAGATACTGCCTTTCGGTACTCCGGACGAGATACGTCGCCATGTAAAGGAGCAGTGTGAGATATTGGGACGTGACGGAGGGTTTGTTTTTAATGCCGTCCATAACATTCAGGCCAATGTTCCCGTCGAGAATGTAGTTGCGATGTTCGATGCTTTAAAGGATTTCCGCTGAGGACCGTTTGTGGGGCTATAATTATTGACAATATGAAAATCTGCCGGCAACTGTTGCCGGATGAGGATACATCAATGCAATGAATCTATGTCAGAGGTTCGTTGGGAAAGAGTACATATATATATACATTATTAATCTTATAAATGATAAATGCCATGAATAACCTCAATGAATTATATGAAGCCATCTTGGCGGGTAAATTGGAACAGGCAGTCAGCGTTACCAGAGAAGCGGTTGCCGGAGGAGTCGTACCTCAGGAGATCATCAATGAATATATGATCAAGGCCATGGAAGCCATCGGTGCACGTTTTGAATCGGGACAGGTGTTTGTGCCGAATCTCCTGATGAGCGCACGTGCCATGCGTGGTGCCCTCGATATACTCAAACCACTGATGCAGGGGAAGGCCGATTCGTACATCGGCAGGATTGTGATTGGTACGGTCAAGGGAGATCTGCATGATATCGGTAAGAACTTGGTCGCCTCCATGTTTGAAGGGTGTGGATTTGAAGTCATCAACCTGGGAGTAGACGTATCGAGTGACAAATTCATCTCTGCGGCACTGGAGAACAAGGCAGACATCATTTGTATGTCCGCGTTGCTCACCACTACCATGAACTATATGAAGGAGGTAATCGATGCCCTTGAAACCTCCGGATTGAGGGGAAAAGTAAAGGTGATGGTGGGAGGTGCGCCTGTCAGCGATGCTTTTGCCAGGTCTATCGGTGCCGATGCCTATACCAGTAATGCCAATGCAGCCGTAATCATGGCTAAAAAGTTGATAAACGCCTGCTGAACATGTTTATGAATCCCCATATCGTTGAAGGATGCCTCCCTTTCACCTCGTTGAGGCTTGATCCGGAGGACATCAGTCTTTCGATGGGTGCCGGTTACGTGCCCGACGCAGAGATGCGGGCAATGTGCCGTGCACTCGAAGAAGAGATTGCCGGCATTTGTATCCCCCGGTTTCTGTATATCCTGTTCGATTCCGAACCGGCCGGTACTTGCGAAGTGGGAGTGAATGGGATTTGCCTGAAGACGGGAGCCGTTATTACTCCCTATCTGAAAGATGCTGCGGGCTATGCGCTCTTTGTGGCCACTGCGGGGCGTGAGTTTGAGGCTTTTCAGCATGAAACGTGCGCCCGGGGTGACATTCTGCGGGAGTTTCTTCTGGATGCCTATGGTTCGGCGATTGCCGAAGCTGTCGTCCGTGAGGTGTGCCGGAAGGTGGAAACACAGATGTTCGCTTTAGGCTATGGGGTGAGCCATCCTTACAGTCCCGGTTATTGCGGGTGGCATGTCACACAGCAACAGTTACTTTTCAGTTGCCTGCCCGAATCTCCTTGTGGGATTCGGTTGAGTGATTCTTCCCTGATGTCACCCATTAAGTCGGTCAGTGGTATTCTTGCTTATGGTCCCCGCATGGTCAAGCGGAAATATGGATGCGAACTGTGCGGCAAAGCCGATTGCTATAAAAACAGAAATAAACTAAAAAGATAGAATGCTATGGAATTGTCACAATATATAAAAGATAAATTAGTATCAGAGAAACGGGTGGCAATGCCCATCATGACCCATCCGGGCATCGAGTTACTGGGTAAACGGGTGCTGGATGCCGTAACGAACGGAGAAATCCATTATCACGCCATCCGTGCCTTGAATGAATGTTTTCCGCAATCGGTGGCTTGTACCACCATTATGGATCTTACAGTAGAGGCAGAAGCCTTTGGAGCACAACTCAGTATGTCTTCCAATGAAGTACCCAGCGTGTCCGGGCGCCTGCTTGCCGGATATGCGGATGTAGAGGCCTTGCAGGTTCCTTCACTTGAATCCGGGCGTGTGCCTCAATACTTGCAGGCCGACCGCCTGGCGGCAAAAGGGATAGATAAGCCCGTGCTGGCGGGATGTATCGGTCCTTACTCTTTGGCAGGACGTCTGTATGATATGACGGAAATCATGATGGCTATTTATACAGAACCCGAAACAGCCCGGCTATTGCTTGAAAAATGTACGGAGTTCATTCTGCGCTATTGTCTTGCCATTAAGGAGACCGGCGTAGCCGGGGTCATTATGGCGGAACCGGCTGCGGGGCTTCTTTCGAATGAAGATTGCCTGCAATATTCGTCTGTCTACGTGAAACGCATTATCGATGCCGTGCAGGACGATTCGTTTACGGTTATCCTGCATAATTGCGGTAATACGGGACATTGTACTCCGGCTATGCTGGCTACCGGTGCCCAAGGATATCATTTCGGTAATAAAGCGGATATGCTTGCCGCTCTCCGCGAGTGCCCTTCGGATGTATGGGTGATGGGGAATCTGGACCCTGTGGGCGTATTCGGGATGTTAACTCCCGAGGAAGTTTTCGCGCAGACAGAAGAACTTCTGAGCCGTACAGGCGGATACGCTAACTTTATTGTCTCTACCGGTTGCGACACTCCGCCCGAAGTACCTTTTGATAACATTCAGGCTTTTTATCTGGCTGTAGAGAAATACAATAAGGGGAGATGAATGATAATACCAGTATTGGATAATATTGTACTTGTTTCCGGGGGGAATCCCTCCTACTTTTGTGAAGTATTCATTGCTAAATAAACGATTTATGATTAAGAGAATAAAGATATTGGCTACAGGTGCACTGCTGATGGCAGGATTGGGCGCCTGTTCTCCTTCGGGAAAGAAAACGGGGTCGGAAACAGTTGCTGATACCCTGCGTACAGCGGAAACGATGAACTTATTGAATAATCTCCGGCAGATTCCCGGACAAGGATTCATGTTCGGTCACCATGACGATCCGCTTTACGGTGTGGGCTGGGAAGGTGACGAAGGGCGCAGTGACGTGAAAAGTGTGTGCGGTGACTATCCTGCGGTTATGTCGTTCGATCTGGGACATATAGAATTGGAAGGTGAGAAAAGTCTGGATCATGTGCAGTTCCGTAAAATACGGCAGGAAACGATTAACCAGTACAAGCGTGGCGGAATGGTTTCTTTCAGCTGGCACCTCGACAATCCGTCGACCGGCAAAGACGCATGGGATGTGAGTGACACGACGGTCGTTGCCTCCATACTTCCCGGTGGAACACATCACACCAAGTTCGTGGGTTGGCTCGACGCCGTTGCGGCCTTTATGAATACTCTGGAAACAGAAGACGGGACAAAGATACCGGTTCTTTTCCGTCCCTGGCACGAACATACCGGAAGCTGGTTCTGGTGGGGACAAAACCTTTGTACGGCTGAACAATACAAAGCCCTCTGGCGGATGACGTATGAACGTATGCATGCCAAAGGAGTAAAGAACTTGCTTTATGCTTATTCCCCGGGATCGGAACCAAAGGATTCGGCAGCTTATCTGGAACGTTATCCGGGAGATGACATCATCGACCTGGTGGGCTTTGACACCTATCAGTTCGACCGGACGCAGTATATGGAGCAACTGGATAAGTCACTTGCCATCCTGACAGAAGTGGGGCAGTCGCACAATAAGCCTATCGCCATCACCGAAACCGGTTTCGAAGCTATTCCCGATTCTACCTGGTGGACACAGACACTCTATCCGGTAATCAGCAAGTACCCTATCAGTTATGTGCTGGTATGGCGCAATGCACGTGAACGGGTGAATCACTATTATGCTCCTTATCCCGGGCAGGTGTCTGCCGATGACTTTGTGAAGTTCTACCGTGAGCCGAAAACTTTGTTTGTCTCGGACGTGAAAGACCTTTATAAATAGAAAATCAAATAAATAACGATAAAAACACTGTCCATTATGAGTCTGTTTAATGATAAAGTTGCTAAATTGCTCTCCGGGCATGAAGCACTGTTAACACGCAGGAACGAACCGATAGAAGAAGGAAACGGAGTGATAACGCGTTACCGTTATCCTGTGCTGACCGCTGCGCATACGCCTGTCTTTTGGCGATACGATCTGAATGAGGAGACGAACCCTTTCCTGATGGAGCGTATCGGCGTGAATGCAACGCTGAATGCCGGGGCCATTAAGTGGGAGGGGAAATATCTGATGCTGGTGAGGGTAGAGGGAGTCGACCGCAAATCATTCTTTGCTGTTGCCGAAAGCCCGAATGGCATTGATAATTTCCGTTTCTGGGAATATCCGGTGACTTTGCCCGAAGATGTGATTCCGGCAACCAATGTATACGATATGCGTCTCACCGCTCACGAAGACGGTTGGATTTACGGCATCTTCTGTGCCGAGCGGCATGATGATGATGCTCCTGCCGGTGACTTGTCGTCGGCTACTGCCACGGCCGGTATCGCCCGCACCAGAGACCTGAAAATTTGGGAACGTCTGCCGGATCTGAAAACAAAGAGCCAGCAACGCAATGTGGTGCTTCATCCCGAGTTTGTGGATGGAAAGTATGCACTCTATACCCGTCCGCAAGACGGATTCATAGATACAGGTAGCGGAGGAGGTATCGGGTGGGCACTGATTGACGACATGACTCATGCAGAGGTGAGTGAAGAGAAGATTATCGACAAACGCTATTACCACACCATCAAAGAGGTGAAGAACGGTGAAGGGCCGCATCCCATCAAGACCCCTCAGGGATGGCTTCACTTGGCTCATGGGGTACGCAATTGTGCCGCCGGACTGAGGTATGTGCTGTATATGTATATGACTTCGTTGGAAGACCCTACCCGGCTGATAGCCTCTCCGGGCGGCTACTTTATGGCTCCGGTAGGAGAAGAGCGCGTCGGTGATGTATCGAATGTACTCTTTTCGAATGGCTGGATAGCCGATGATGACGGGAAAGTGTTTATCTACTATGCCTCGTCGGATACCCGGATGCACGTGGCCACCTCGACTGTCGAACGGTTGGTGGACTATTGCCTGCATACCCCTCAGGACGGTTTTTGTTCCTCGGCTTCGGTGGAGGTACTCAAAAACCTGATTGAACGGAACCTGAAACTGATGAAATAAGAAAACCAAGAATAGAATGACCACCATGATTACACTGAAAGAGAAGATCGGCTACGGATTGGGCGATATGGCTTCATCCATGTTCTGGAAACTGTTCGGTTCTTATCTGATGATTTTTTACACCGATGTGTTCGGGCTGCCGGCCGCTGTGGTAGGAACCATGTTTCTGATTACCCGGGTGTGGGATTCGGCTTTCGACCCTATTGTGGGAGTGATTGCCGACCGTACCCAGACCCGCTGGGGCAAGTTTCGTCCTTACCTGCTGTATCTTGCTGTCCCCTTTGCGCTGATAGGTATCTTTACCTTCACCACTCCGCAACTGAGCGATACGGGAAAACTTGTCTATGCCTACATCACCTATTCTTTGATGATGATGGTATATTCGGCTATCAATGTGCCTTATGCTTCTCTGCTGGGAGTGATGAGTCCCGATCCGAAAGAGCGGAACACGTTGTCCACCTATCGCATGACTTTTGCCTATATCGGCAGTTTCATCGCTTTGTTGCTGTTCATGCCGATGGTAAATCTGTTTGGAGGTGCGGAGGATAAACGGCGTGGCTGGATGTTGAGTGTAGTGGTGATCGCTGTGATGTGTGCGGTTCTGTTCTATCTCTGTTTTGCGTTGACGCGTGAACGGGTGAAACCGATCCGGGAAGTGCAGGGTTCTCTGAAAGATGACTTGAGGGATCTGCTTCACAACCGCCCGTGGTGGATCTTGCTGGGTGCCGGAGTGGCGGCCCTGGTCTTCAACTCCATCCGTGACGGAGCTACGGTTTATTATTTTAAGTACTTTGTGGTAGAAGAGGATTATTCAACAGTCTCCCTTTTCGGGGTCTCTTTTGTGTTGAGCGGGCTTTATCTGGCAGTGGGGCAGGCTGCCAATATCGTGGGGGTGATTCTTGCCGCACCGGTCAGCAACCGCATTGGCAAAAAGAATACATATATGGGAGCCATGAGCCTGGCTACCATACTTTCCGTCATTTTTTACTGGTTCGGAAAAGGAGATATCGCTCTGATCTTTGTCTTCCAGGTACTCATCAGCATTTGTGCCGGAAGTATCTTCCCTTTGCTCTGGTCGATGTACGCCGATTGTGCCGACTATTCCGAACTGAAGACAGGCAACCGGGCTACGGGGCTGATCTTTTCCTCTTCGTCCATGAGCCAGAAGTTCGGATGGGCCATAGGAAGTGCATTGACCGGTTGGCTACTGGCTTACTTTGGATTTCGTGCCAACGAGGTGCAGAGTGTAGAAGCCATTCACGGAATTAAGATGTTTCTCAGTTGGTTGCCGGCCGTCGGGACGGTACTGTCTGTTATCTTTATCAGCATGTACCCACTGTCGGAGAAGAGAATGAAAGAGGTGACCTCGGAATTGGAGAAGAAAAGACAAACTGCTCAATCATGATTCAAAATACTATGGACAAGATTCTTAAACAGGAAATGCTGGAAGAACTCACCACCCACATCCTTCCCTACTGGATGGAACGGATGGTGGATCAAGAAAACGGTGGATTTTACGGACGTATCACCGGACAGGAAGAACGGATGCCTCAGGCAGAGAAAGGAGCCATTCTGCATGCACGTATTCTGTGGACCTACTCTGCCGCTTACCGCCTGTTGGGCAAAGAAGAATACAAAGAGATGGCAACCCGGGCCGAACGTTACCTTATCGACCGTTTTTATGATCCGGAGTTCGGAGGAGTTTATTGGTCTCTTGATTACAGGGGTGAGCCGTTGGATACCAAAAAACAGATTTACGCCATCGGTTTTGCCATTTATGGTCTGAGCGAATATCACCGGGCCACCGGAGATCCGGAAGCATTGGAGTATGCCGTCCGTTTGTTCTATGACATAGAGTCCCATAGCTTCGACCGAATAAAGAACGGCTACTGTGAAGCGCTTACCCGGGAGTGGAACGAGATAGCCGATATGCGCCTTAGCGAGAAAGATGCCAATGAACGCAAGACGATGAATACCCATCTGCACATCCTTGAGCCTTATACCAACTTATACCGGGTTTGGAAAGACGAGGGGCTGAAACGGCAGTTGCGTAACCTGATAGAACTTTTTATGCAGAAGATATTGGACAACGATACATTCCACCTGCGGCTCTTTTTTGATGATGACTGGCAAAGTAAATATGCCGTTATTTCGTACGGGCATGATATTGAGGCCTCCTGGCTGTTGCACGAAGCTGCCCGCGTACTGGGAGACGCCGAACTCCTTGCCGAAGTGGAACCTGTTGTGAAGAAGATCGCTGCGGCCGCATCCGAAGGTTTCACTCCCGACGGAGGAATGGTGTATGAAAAGAACCTCGCTACGGGGCATGTGGATGGCGACCGTCATTGGTGGGTACAAGCCGAAACCGTAGCCGGATACTACAACCTGTTCCGCTATTTCGGTGATTGCGAAGCTTTACAGCGTTCCGTGGCCTGTTGGCGATTCATCAGGCAACATCTGATTGACGATGTCCACGGTGAATGGTTCTGGAGCCTTCGTGCCGACGGTACTGTCAACCGGGATGATGACAAAGCCGGATTCTGGAAATGCCCTTATCATAACGGGCGTATGTGCATTGAGCTGTTGGGCGGATAAACGCATTGTTTCCCCTTTCGTTAGATTGTTTTCCAAACTTTTTGTACTTTTGGGCACAATTTAGCGAATATGAAAAACAAGCACGTCAAGAGAGTGAACCTGCTTCTCTCCATCCTGTTGGGAGCAGGTGTCTTTATCTTCTTTGGAGTATATTATCCTTATCATCTGCACTATCAGGAACAGTTCCAGATGTTTCTTTTCACGTCCGGGTATTTTGTCGAACGGGCATCCCATCCCGGTGGAGTGGCGGATTATTTAGGTAATTTCCTCACTCAGTTTTATTATTATTCGTGGGCGGGAGCCGCTGTTCTGGCAGGTGTATTGTGGGGCATGCAACGTTTGGTTGCATTTATTGCCGGACGTATGGGAGAGTGCTCTTTGTGGTATCCGCTTACCCTGCTGCCCTCTTTGTGTTTCTTTATTCTTCTTTGTGACGAGAACTATCTCCTTTCGGGAGCCCTTTCCGCTTGCATGGTGTTGGGGGCAGTTGCGGGATATACCTGTATTTTCAATCCTGTCGTACGCCGTATCTCCCTTTGGGCAGGCATTCCGGTACTCTATATGTTGGCGGGAGGTTGTGCCTGGTTGTTCATCCCGCTGGCTTTGATGGTTGAGTTTTGGCGCTTCGGCACGAAGCACTCTTCCTTATGGCTTCCGGCAGGCGGAGCGATTCTTGTTGCCGGAGTCACAATCTGGGCCTCCCGGTGGTTGTTTCCTTATCCGATGGACCGCTTGTTGTGGGGAATCGGAAGTTATCGTTTCCCTTTATTTTTTCCGAAAGCACAAGTGGTTGCCTGGATAGCTCTCGTGTTGGTTCCGCCGTTAGTAGCCCGCCTGCCCGGGAAGATTACCCGGGGACGTTATGTTGTGGCCCTTACGGGGCAGTTCCTGTTGATGCTGTTGGCCATGAATCTCCTTGGCAAGCGCAGCATCGCGATGAATAAAGAGGCAGTAATGGCCTACGACTATCACGTACGTATGCAGGATTGGGACGGTATCATTGTCCTGGCCGGGAAGAATTTGCCCGATACTCCCATGGCGGTTTCCTACCTCAACCTTGCCTTAGGGATGAAGGGGCAATTGGCCGACCGCATGTTTCACTATCGCCAGCGTGGAAAAGAGGGGCTGTTCATGTCGTTTGTCAATGACTTTACAATTCCTCTGGTAGCTGCCGAAACCTATTATTACCTGGGGATGGTGAACACAGCCCAACAACTTGTCTTTGAAGCGATGGAAGCCATCCCCGATTATCAGAAGAGCGTCCGCTGTTTTAAGCGGCTTGCCGAAACAAATCTGATAAACGGAAGATATGAAGTGGCAGGCAAATATCTGCGTATCCTGCAACATACCCTTTTTTATAAAGACTGGGCCACGGAGATGCTGGCTTGTCTGGACGATGAGGCGCGGATCGATGCACATCCCGAGTACGGACGCCTGAGAAAACTCACCCCGCAAACCGACCTGTTTTTCAATCCGGCAGAACCGGAGATGACGTTGTCATTGTTGTTGCAGGCAAATCCGGAGAACCGGATGGCCTATGAATATCTGATGGGCATTACCCTGCTGAAGAAAGACATGGGACGATTCGTTCACTATTATCCTTTGGGAGAGAAACTGGGCTACCGCTCGATACCGAAGAGTTATCAGGAGGCACTGCTGTTTGGCTGGAGTATGCAGAAGCATACGCCGGGAGAGGAAATCCCCTGGAAGATTAACCGGGAGACAGGAGAGCGGTTGCGGGAGTATGCGCGCATTTACACTTCTACACGGTCTGAGGAGGCGTTGGCATCCCGGTTTGGAGATACTTACTGGTTCTATGTACATTTTAGATAAAAGATTATGAATAAGATAAAACAGTGTTTAGGTATCCTGCTGTTATCATTAACGGTGGTTTCCTGCCGGCAAAAGGTGGTATCGCCCATTCCGGTAGATGCACTTCCTCCGATATGGCCCAACTATGCGGGGGTAACGATTCCCGCTACCATTGCACCGCTCAACTTCCGTGTGACTGCTGACGGGGCGGAGGCGGTAGATGTCGTGATTTCCGGAAAGAAAGGAGATCCCATCCGGACAAGCGGAGAATCTGTGGAGATCCCTGCCGGAAAATGGAGCGAGTTGCTGGAGAACAATAAAGGGGACAGCCTTGAAGTGAAAGTATGTATCCGTCAAAACGGAGAATGGAAAGCGTATCGGTCTTTCCCGTTCTATATCAGCCCGTTTCCCATTGATTACGGATTGGTGTACCGCCTGCTTGCGCCGGGATACGAAATATACAGCAAGATGGGTATTTATGAGCGCGAACTTTCTACGTTTCGCCAGACCCCTTTGTTTGAGAATACTCAGGTGACGGCCGCCTGCGTCAATTGCCATGCTTTCAATCAGACGAACCCCGATCCGTCCAGCCTGCATGTCAGAGGCGGACACGGAGCCACGGTGATGACCATCGGTGGAGAGAGCGAGTTCCTCGATACAAAGGCTGACGGACAGCTTTCTGCCTGTGTTTATCCTTATTGGCATCCTTCGGGCGAATACATCGCTTATTCGGTGAACCGGACCAACCAGACTTTCCATCTGGGAGGGAAGAAGCCTATCGAGGTTTTTGACCAGGCTTCGGATGTGGTAGTCTACCATCCGCAGTCACATCGGATACTGACTACTCCTTTGCTGAGTACCGCCGCATTCGAAACATTTCCCGCCTTCTCGCCCGACGGACGGACACTTTATTTCTGTTCGGCGGAGCAGAAAGAGATGCCTGCCCGGTATAAAGAGGTGAAATACAGCTTGTGCAGTATTGCTTTCCATCCTGAAGACGGAACATTTGGCGAACGGATCGATACGTTGATCTCCGCCCGTACACTGGATAAAAGCATTTCTTTTCCCAAACCTTCGTTCGACGGAAAGTATCTGATGTTTACGCTTTCGGATTATGGAAACTTCTCCATCTGGCATAAGGAGGCCGATCTTTGGCTTTTGGATCTGAGAAGCGGGGCCTTCCGCAACCTGAAAGAGGTGAACAGTGACGATACGGAAAGCTATCACAATTGGAGCAGCAATTCGCACTGGTTTGTATTCAGCAGCCGGAGGGATGGCGGACTGTATACCCGGCTCTATCTTGCTTCCGTAGATGATCAGGGACGCATCGGCAAGCCTTTCCTTTTGCCGCAGCAAGATCCGTATACATTCTATGACCAATTGATCTATTCGTATAATATACCGGAGTTTGTTTCCGCTCCGGTGCGATGGGACAAACGTGAAATGGAGAAAGGACTGATATCGAAAGAACGCACCCGGGTGAAGTAAATGAAAAAAGACAGGACATGAAATATAGAAGATATAAACAGGAACAAGAGAAGGTAACGGCCGAAGTCTCCTGCTTTGGTGGCGAAGGCAAGGCCTTGGAATATCATATCATGCTTCATGCGGAAGCGGACGGACGGAGTTATGCGGAGCAGCTGACCGCTTTGCACGGCACGCTGGATATGCTGCTCCGGGAGCAATTGCCGGCCGGCCTGATGCCGGTGTTCCGGCGTTATTTCCTGAGTGATGCAGCCAATCAGTGGGCAACCCTGCAAGTAACTTTGCAGGGGCAGACTCCTTGCGCAATCTCTGTCGTGCAACAACCTCCGTTGGATGGAAGTAAGGTTGCTTTATGGATTTATCTCACTTCGGGACAGAATGAAGCCTATCAGCATCACTGGATGGCAGGGGCCGGAATTGCCCGTGGCGATTCGGAACGGCAGATGCGTGAGTTGCTCGAGGCTTATGAAAGCAGTCTGGAAGGAGAAGGCTGTAGGCTGGCAGCCGACTGCATCCGTACCTGGATCTTTGTGCAGAACGTAGATGTAAATTATGCCGGTATTGTCAAAGCCCGCCGGGAGAATTTCGTCGGGCAGGGGCTGACCGAGCATACGCATTACATAGCCAGTACCGGTATAGAAGGGCGTCATGCCGATCCGAAGATTCATGTATTGCTCGATGCCTATGCGGTGAAAGGGTTGAATCCGGAGCAGGTGACCTACCTCCATGCGTTGACTCACCTGAGTCCGACGGCTTTGTATGGAGTGACCTTTGAGCGCGGAACCTGTGTGGAATATGGTGACCGTCGTCACCTCTTTATCAGTGGGACGGCCAGTATCGATCACCGTGGTGAAGTCGTTCATGTAGGTGATATCCGGGAACAGACCCGGCGGATGTGGGAGAATGTGGAGAAGTTGCTTGAAGAAGGTAAGGCAGGTTTTGCCGATGTGGCGCAAATAATTGTCTATCTTCGTGACGCTTCCGATTATCCGGTTGTCCGGGATATGTTTGCCGAACGCTTTCCGCAAATACCCATACAGTTCGTTGCCGCTGCCGTGTGCCGCCCTACCTGGCTGATCGAGATGGAATGTATGGCAGTAGCCGGAAACGATAACTCCAGTTATCAATCGTTTTGATAGAATTTATTCTATTTCGCTTTCTAAAAGATATGAAATGCGCTGTTTGCCAAACAGCGCATTTCTTTTTTTTGATAGATCCGGAAGAAGAAGCCTTCCTCAAAGGGGCTTTGGAAGCTGGAAAGCCGGGCTTGAAGGCTCCGAAAGCCGGGGTGTTGAGAGAATAGAGCCGGGCTTTCCGGAAAAAGAAGTAAGCATTTGCCGAAAATGCTTACTTCTTTCGGGGCAAATGCTTACTTCTTTTTGAAATATCTCCTAATGTTTTTCCGGATTACTCTTATTGTTTCCGATCGGAGCTCCAAAAGAGAGTGGAATTCTCCTGGTTGCTACTCCGGAACGAACGAAGTGAAAATGACAAAGAAACGGATCTTTGGGGCAATTTTCGTCTATGGGTCCTGCTTTTTGCAGAAACGGTGTTATCTTGTTCGTCCATCGGCTGTTCGGGTGATAAAAGTAAAAACAGCGATCGCCATAGAAGGCGATTTTAGTCCTGCGGCTTTATGACGGGCCGAAAGAAAGCAATCTGAGAGGATTGAAGTATCATTTTGACAGAATGTCAAAACCGCAGGAAGTGTGCCGAGATTCACCACAGAGGACACAGAGTAACACAGAGGTGAAAAGGGTTTTGATTCACCTCATTCCGGTGAATTCAATACTCCGTTTCCTGCGGATTAAAGTTACACCATCCTTTTGTCCACTCCGGATAGTTGATTTCTTCCTTTTCACTGAACACTACATTTTCCATTACGGCAGGTGTCCCTTCTATGTCCGATGGATATCCGTTGATCCGGCAGTTCCGGAAGGTTACTGACGTATTGGCCCCCAGATACAGTGCCGAACCGAACAATCCCAACATACTTTCATTCTCCGGCCGCAGTCCGCCGCCATTGATGAAGTCGGGACGGTTTACGAATGAAGCGTCTCCCGAGGCGGGACCATAGATCGTGACATCTTCAAAGGTGGCGGCTGTGGTGGGAGTGCCCGGGCTGTTTGTACCGTTGTTGCTGCATTCGAAGGCATGAGAACCTGTGATGTCGGCTATTCGCGGATGGCGGATACCTAAGAGATGCTTGCACGTACCACTGTAACCATTGTCTGTATCGAAGTCGTCGTCCCAGCAATGATAGGCCACCAGATATTCTGCATTGACCGTTCCGCCGAACCATTCGAAAGCATCGTCATTGGCATAGGATACTTGCAGATGGTCTATCTGCGTACCGTTTCCTACCGAGCCGAAAGTGATTCCGTTAATCTCCTGGTTCTTCTTGAACGGATACCCCGCAAACTCTACGCGGACGTAACTCAGGATGCCCGAATTATCTGCATTGTTCGGACCGCCGTGCGTGGTGCGCGGACCTCCTTCTATCTGCATGATGTTTTCGTTGTTCCGGGCATAGCCACAAAGAATCAGCCCTCCCCAGTCGCCCGGTTTCCGCTTTCCGGCAGGCATTTCGGAAGTGAATACAATCGGTGCATCCACTGTTCCTTGAGCTATCAGCTTTCCGCCCGGTTCTATGATCAGGGCGGCACGGGTCTCTTTGTCGCCCTTGATGACGGTGCCTGCCTCAATGGTCAGTGTGGAGCCGTATGTGACGTAACACCAACCTTTCATCAGGTAAGTGCCTCGTTTCAGGTATTGATGATCTTTTATCTCAAAGGTCTGTTCTCCGTTTCCGATGATGTTTTCACCGTAAACAATGTTGTTACCCTGTCCGCCGTTCTCGTCGTCCGTACAGCTACTGCCGGCCAGGCAAACCAGTGCTGTCAGTGCGATAATCCTTAGTCTGTATCTGTTCATAGTTTGAAAAACAGGTAAATATGTCAAAATCCACCACAGAGGACACAGAGTAACACAGAGACAATTTTAAATTGTTGATTATTAGTGAAAAACTCTGTGATGCTCTGTGTTACTCTGTGGTGAAAAGAGTTTCGACACTACCTCTTCATTCTGTGAGTGTATATGTGATTTATAACTTTGTCCAACCTTTGGTCCATTCGTTGTCTGCTTTCACTGCGCCTTTATAAGCCGCTTTCTCAAAGAAGCTGTCTGCCGAGAGGTCGGCTCCTCCTTCTTGGATTCCGATGAAGGTGTTGCTGAAGCTGAAAGTCTGGTTGATGGCATTGTGATTCTCTGCGGCAGTGAACAGGGCAGAAGAGTAACCGCCGTCACCGCTGGCTTTGATATCTCCCGCGATAGCGATGTAGTTCAATACCGAAGGACCATTCACCAAGTACTTCTCGGTTTGTTCTGTTTCAGTAGTCAGGTTATTGGCTTTGCCTGTAACCAGTGCATTGTAGATTTTGGCCTGAGTTCCGGCACGCAGGCGGATGCCTCTTTTACCTTCGTCATTGTTGGCGCCGATCAGTGTCAGGTTAGCCAGTGTGGGGCATGAAATCGGAGTGGCATCCATGTTCTTGTCATAGTTGTCGGCTTCGATCAGGCAGTCACATGTATATCCCAAAGTGGCGGGATCTTCCTGGTAGGCGACAAAGAATTGACCTTTTCCGCTCCATCCTTCTGTCCAGTCGAAAGAATCGTCACTGTTGCTTACCGATACCAGATACTTGGCATTGACCGTACCTCCGAACCATTCGAAACCGTCATCCGTACCTTTGTATGCTTCCAGATATTCGAGGGTAGTGCCGTTTCCTACACCGTAGAAGGTGAAACCGTTGCACTCTTTTTCTGTGGTGAACTTATAACCTGCGTATTCCAGGCGGATGTACTTCAGGATACCTGAGTTGTCTGCCGGATCGGAACCACCGTAAGTAGCGTCTCCTACTTCCGATTTACCGGTCGATCCGATATTGATCGGGGCTTTACCGCAAATATGGATACCGCCCCATGCTCCGGGTTCTTTGGTGTCGGAGGTCATGATAATCGGAGCAGAGGCAGTACCTACCGCTTCGATCTTGGCCCCTTGTTCCACGAGGATGTAGTCGATGGTGGCATCGTCGCTCTTGGCGCTGATTGTCACACCTTCACCGATCTTCAGGGTAGAACCGGCTTTGATGATATATTCTCCATCGAGGGAGAAGTTGTAGCCTTTGGTCAGGATCACGGTTTTTGATCCGTCTACGCTTCCTTTCAGTGTTCCGTTGTTGGCTACCACTTCTTCGCCTTCGCCGTTTCCGCCACCTGCGCCGTTGTTGTCGTCACTACAAGCTGCAAGCGAACACATTCCCATCAGGGCTGCTACGGCCCAAGAGTTGAGTTTTAGATAATTCATTTTCATCTTCATACTGTTTATGGTTTATACTATCTGTTTGATTATTAATATAAATACTCTGTGTGATTCTGCCTCTCCCTGTGGCGAGCCTTAGAATCTGTACGAGACTCCTATCTCCGCATTGGTTCCCGGACGGAATGATTCTACTTCCACCTTTTGTCCCGTTGCCGGTAGTTCCTGCTTGAAGCGGATGGTACTGTTCAGCAAATCTTTCATCTGTAAGCGCAGATTTAGATGCTTGTTGATGGCATAGCTTGCTATGAAGTCCATCGTGTGCAGGGTCTGTTGCTTGATATTGCCTGTTCCGTAGATACCTACTGTCTCGATGCGTGGCCCTTGCACATTATAAACCAGTGCCAGTGTCAGGTCGCTTTCTCCCCTTAATTGGGGAGTGTAGCTGATATCGGCATTGATCAGGAACGGGGAGGCTCCCTGCAGAGCGCGTTCCGAGTCGGTATATACCCCGCCTTCAGGAAGGATGACGTTTGTATACATATATGAGCCGTTGGCACCGATACGGAGATTCTTGAACAGTTCTTTGCGGAACTCGATTTCCACTCCCGTGGCTATTCCGTCTTCGGCGTTGCGGAAAGAACGGATCACTGTTCCGCCCGAAGACTCCTGGGTCTGCTCAATGGGCGACTTCAGTTTCTTGAAGTAACCGGTAACGGAGAACATGTCGCCATTGTTACGTTTCGGGAAGAAATCGTAGCGCAGGTCTATGTTGTAGTTATAAGCATTCTTCAGCTCGTTGTTACCACGGATGTAGGCACTTCCGTAGGACTCCTGGTAGAGGAACGGAGCCATTTCGATGAATGAAGGCCGGGTGACGGTGCGTGATACGGAGAGGCGCAGGCTGTTGGTCTCGTCGATGGTGTACTTCAGGTTCAGTGCCGGGAAGAAATCACCTTTGTCCAGGTTCGTCTTCTTCTCCTGCCCTCCGTCTGTCCAGTAGCGTACCCATTGCTTGGCTTGCTCGTAGCGCAGCCCCACGTTGACCAGCAGAGATTCAACCGGATAATATTCTATTTCGGCAAACCCTGCCCATACATCCATGCCGGCGTAATAGTTGTAACGGGGTTGTGCGTCGATATTGGCTTTTATCGTTCCGTTGGCTATGTTTTCCTGATTCAGGTATCCGTTGGTATCGTATATGTTGGTGACATCGGCATTCAGGGCATTGATGTCATAATAGAAGTTCACGCTTTCAAAGTCGCGCTTTTTGCTTTTGTAAGTCCCTCCCACACGAATGAGGTTCGCGTCACCCCATTTGTACGAAGTGCGCAGGTCACCTACAATCTCCTTTTCCTGCAATTCTCCGAAATAGCGGTTGGTGGTCTGGTTCAGTTTAAAGAGGTTCAGCTTGTCGCTTCCTTCATTGCGGAAGAAGACAACCTGCCGGCGGTCCGGTTCATCGCTGTTGGTCAGCCCGTAGGAAGCACTCCAGTTTACATCCCACTGAGAGGTCAGCTCATGGTGTCCCATCAACTGGTTGTTCAGCAGTGAATACGCATGAAATACGCTGTTGCTCGACGTAATGTTGTTCTTTTCTGCATCGATCCCTTCGCGTGCCATGTAGTCGTTGATGGCATTGCGGGCATAAAACAGGGTAAAGTTGATGTGGTCGGCCTGCCGGAACGAGTATCCGATGCTGCCCAGTCCCGCTATTTTCAATGCGCTGGAATAGCTGTCGTAATTAAACTTATCGAGGTGGGTGCCTTGTGCCGTCATGGTAGTGACGTAGGCATCTTTCAGAATCTGGTTTTCGTTGCTGATGCCTACCGAGGCGAGCAGGCTCAGGCGGTTGCCGTTGGGCAGAGTCCAGCTCTTGCCTCCTCCGAGGTTACCGCCGAACTCGGGTAACGAACGGTGCTTGCTGATGGCGAAGTTTGTACCGAACGGATCATTGTTGCGGGCATAATCGCGGAACTCGCTTTTACCCATAGCCAGAATCCGGTTTTTGTTCTTTAGGTTGCCTGTACTGAAGAGGCCCCCCTTCCGGTCGCTGTAATAGAAATCTTTTCCGATGGTGTTGAAGCGTCCGCCTACGTTGAAGCCGATGGAGAAAAAGTCACTTCCGGTATTCTCCTTGGTGCTGATGTCGATATGTGCACCCGAATAGTCGGCGAAAGATCCGGCGGCATATACTTTGCTGACCGTAATGTTCTTTACGGTAGAGGCCGGAAAGAGGTCGAGCGGGATCAGCTTGTTGTCCGGATTGGGCGAAGCGATGGGCAGCCCGTTCAGGGTGGTGGTGCTGTACCGGTCTCCCAGTCCGCGCACAATCAGTTGTCCGGCACTGGCAATGGAGATTCCCGTTATTTTTTTAACCCCATCCTGTACGTTCGATATACCTTTGAGAGTCATCTCCTTGGCTCCCATGTTCTCGATGGCAAGCGTTGCTTTTTGTCTTTCCTGCAACAAAGCCTTTTCACCTTCCAGGTTCTTGCGGGCCACTACGGTGACGGCATCCAGCGTTTGTGCATCCACTTCCAGTTCGAAGTTCAGTGTCGCATCGGTTTTTATCTTCACTTCATTCATCCGGAACGTTTTATATCCTATGTATTTCACCTCGAGGGTATAGGTGCCGTTGTTCAGTGTAAGGGTGTAATTACCGTTTAAATCGGCTACGGCACCGGTGGCGGAACCTGTAACCTGTACGGTAGCTCCCGTCAGCGGTTCTTTGGTTTGTTTGTCAATGATGGTTCCCTTGATGACACCTGCTGTGATTCCCAAGGAAAATGTAGTGAGAAGAAGGGTGGAGAGAAGTCTCCCGATTCGTTGTTTCATGTCTTTTTATCTACGTTTTTCTGTCGGTGCAAAGTTGCGGGATTCAGGTTACGGGGGTGATACATGCACTATACGATTCGTTAACATCTGTGTTACATTCCTGTGTATCCTTATCTCCCGCAATACTCTTAGAGCACCGATACCGCAAATATTTAATCCATTCTCTTGATAGAAATGGATAATTTTCTAATTTTGCATACTTACAGCAGACAAACATATACCCCTGTAAACTACTTTTATGGATAACGATATCGAACGGTTTCGGCGAATGGCCTCCATGGCACAGATCGGGTGGTGGGAAGCTGACTTCACAGCCGGACATTATCTATGCTCAGAATATCTATGTGATTTATTAGGACTGGAAGGTAATACTATCTCTTTTATGGATTTCAGAGAACGGGTGCGGAAGGACTATCAGGAACAGATAGTCCGGGAGTTCAACGCTTCTATACACCGGGAGTTTTATGAACAGACCTTTCCCATTTATTCCAAAGAGGGAATCATCTGGTTGCACACACGTTTGGGCAATCGGGAGGAAGTGCCGGGCAGGGGGATCATTTCCTTCGGTACCATACAACGGGTAGAGGCTCCCAATGAAACCTCAGAACGTATCCTGGAGCGTGTCAACGATTTGCTGTATCGTCAGAACTCCATTTCCCATTCGCTGTTGCGCTTCCTGAAAGATGACAGTGTGGACCTTTGTATCATGGAAATACTGAAAGATATCCTCGACCTTTTTCATGGCGGACGGGTGTATATCTTTGAGTATGATGAATATTACCGTTATCAGGACTGTACCTATGAAGTGGTGGCAGAGGGAGTGCCGGCGGAGATTGAAAGCCTGCAACGCATCGCTACCGACAGTTTGCCCTGGTGGACGAGTCAGACCTTATCGGGTAAGCCGGTGATACTGGATTCATTGGATCAGCTTCCGAAACATGCGAAATCCGAATATGCCATCCTCAGCCGACAGAACATCAAGTCGCTGATGGTCACTCCGCTGATAGCGGGCGAACATGTATGGGGATATATGGGAATCGACCTTGTGGATAATTACCGTAACTGGAGTAATGAAGATTTCCAGTGGTTGTCGTCTTTGGCCAATATAATCAGTATCTGCATCGAACTGCGCAAAGCAAAAGATGATGCCATCCGCGAACGTTCTTTCTTGCGTAACCTGTTCCGCTTCATGCCGATGGGATATGTGCGTATGTCTATCATCCGGGATGTCGACGGGAAACCTTGCGACTATCGGGTAGCCGACGCCAATGATCTGAGTTCGGAACTGATCGGATTGCCTCTTTCGGATTATGTGGGGCGTCTGGGCAGTGAACTGTATGCGGATACGAAAGCACCAATAGACTATCTGGTGGACGTTATTGAAGATAATGTGCATAAAGAGACGGATGTTTTCTTCCATCGCTCCCAGCGCAGTTCCCATTGCATCATATATTCTCCGGAGAAAGACGAGGTGGTTTCCTTGTTTCTGGACTCTACGGAGACAGTACGTGCCCACAGGGCTTTGGATCGCAGCGAAAAGCTTTTCAAGAGTATCTTTGCCAATATTCCTGCCGGAGTGGAGCTTTATGATAAGGATGGCTATCTGCTCGATTTGAACAACTGGGACATGGAGACCTTTGGGGTGAAGGATAAAGCGGATGTAATAGGTGTCAGCTTCTTTGAGAACCCGAATGTGCCTCTTGAAATCAGGGAACGGGTGCGGAACGAGGATTTGGTGGATTTCAGGCTGAATTACTCTTTTGAGAGGGCAGGCGACTATTTCCACTCGGATAGACAGAAGATGATTGAACTCTATACAAAGGTCAGTAAGCTGTTTGACAGTCAGGGGAACTTCAACGGATATGTATTGATTAATATCGATAATACGGAGCGCATCGACGCCATTAACCGTATCCGTGATTTTGAGAACTTCTTCCTGCTGATATCGGACTATGCAAAGGTGGGGTATGCTAAACTGAACTTGCTTACCAAACGTGGTTATGCCATCAAGCAGTGGTATAAGAATATGGGCGAGCCTGAGGATATTCCGCTGTCGTCGGTTGTGGGAGTCTATGATAAGATGCATCCGGAAGACAGGCAGAAAGTCGTTGATTTCTACGAAAAGGTATTGAAGGGTGAGGAGAAGGATTTCCGTAGCGAAATGCGTGTGTTGAAGCCCGGCACTGCCGATGAGTGGAACTGGGTGCGCATGAATGTGGTGGTCACCAAGTTTGAACCGGATAACGGGGAGATAGAGATCATCGGCATTAACTATGACATTACCGAACTGAAAGAGACGGAAGCCATGCTTATCGAGGCTAAAGAGAAAGCTGAAACGATGGACCGCCTGAAGAGTGCTTTTCTTGCGAATATGAGTCATGAGATACGTACACCGCTCAATGCGATTGTCGGCTTCTCGGGGTTGCTGGTGGATACGGAAGATCTGGAAGAACGTCGTGAATACATTAAGATTGTACAAGAGAATAACGACTTGCTGTTACAGCTGATCTCTGATATTTTAGACCTGTCGAAAATAGAGGCGGGGACATTTGAATTCACCTATGGCGAGACGGATGTGAATATGCTTTGTGAAGATATTGTCCGCAGTTCCCAGATCAAGGTACCACAAGGAGTTGAGTTGGTTTTTGATCCGCATCCGTCGGAATGCAGTGTGGTGAGTGACCGGAATCGCCTGCACCAGGTTATCTCTAATTTCGTGAACAATGCTTTGAAGTTTACTTCATCGGGCAGTATCCGCGTGGGATACGAAGAAAAAGAAGAGTGCGTGGAGTTTTATGTGCGGGATACGGGAATTGGAATTCCCGCAGGGCAACTGCCTCATATCTTTGAGCGCTTCGTCAAGTTGAACACCTTTATTCATGGAACCGGCCTCGGGCTTTCTATTTGCAAAAGCATCGTAGAGCAGTTAGGCGGAGTCATAGGAGTGGATTCGGAAGAGGGAAAGGGTTCCCGGTTCTGGTTCACCATTCCGAAATAGGGGCTTTCATAGCAAAAGACATTTCACCACAGAGGACGCAGAGAACACAGAGAAGGAGATAAAGATACGTTATCCATTAGGATAATAATATCTTCGGTTTCCCTCTGCGTCCTCTGCGTCCTCTGTGGTGAAATATGGTTAGGCAAACTTATCGATTCCCTGATAGATGCAGCTTGCGATACCTAAGGCTATGATGCCCAATGTACAAAGTGCGAGACTTAACTTGGTATAACCGTCACTGCGGAAAGCGGGGATGGGTTCTTCGTTGGGATTGATATACATGGCTTTCACGATCAGCAGGTAGTAGTAGAGTGAAACTACTGTGTTGATCAGGGCAATGAATACCAGTAAATGGAACCCACTGTTGAATGCGGCCATGAAGATGAAGAACTTGGAGAAGAAACCCGCAAACGGAGGGATACCGGCCAGTGAGAACAGGCCAAGTGTCATGATGAAAGCCAGTTTGGGGTTTGTCCGGTACAGTCCGTTATAGTCGTTTATTTCTACCTTGTTGCTACGTTGCTCCACAATCGAGATAACCGCGAATACACCTAAGTTTGCTGCCAGGTAAACCAGTACATAATAAACCAAGGCGGTCATCCCCATCGCACTGCCACCTATGACACCCAGCATGATGTATCCGGCCTGAGAGATGGCTGAGAATGCCATGAAACGTTTCAGGTTCTGCTGGCGGATGGCAAAGAGATTGGCAATGGTGATTGAGGCAATAGTTACCCAGAACAGTACTTCCTGCCATTGTGCCGTCATCGGTGCAAATACTTTCGTCAGGATGGTCATCAGCACGAAAGCTGCCGATCCTTTGGAGATCACACTTAAATAGGAGGTCACGGCCGTAGGTGCACCTTCGTATACGTCGGCGGTCCAGAGATGGAAGGGAACCAGGGAGATCTTGAATCCCATGCCGGCAAAGAAGAACACGAAAGCCATGACCTGAAGCATGTTACCTGTAATGTGCCCGGGCAGGTCATCGAAGTAGAGAGTGCCTGACGTTCCGTAAATCATCGAAAGACCGAACAGCAGCAAGGCACTTGAGAACAGAGCTGTCAGGATATACTTGGCACCTGCTTCTGCGGAGTGGTGGCGGTATTTGTCGAATGCCACCAGTGCGGCCATAGGGATACTCGCCATTTCCAACCCGATGAAGAACATCAGGAAGTGTCCGGCAGAGATCATGAAATACATACCTAACAGGGTGGAGAGTGTCAGGACATAAAACTCTCCCTGCTTGATGCTGGTGTCTTCACGCTTCAGCCACTCGTGGGCCATCAGTATCACGATGAGAGTACCGACGTTGAGCACTGCTTTGATGATGGTTTGCATCGGTGCATACTGATACATTCCGCCGAAAGCCTCCGCCGGAGCTCCGGGGAAGAGGTTGATTACGGTGTGGATGGTCAGCAGGATGACAGCCGGCAAGGTGAGTGACCTGGTAGGTAGTTTGGGAGCCGTGCCTTTATGGTCCGGGCAGGTAAACAGGTCGACCACAAACAGGATGAGGATAACCGCTATCAGCGATAGCTCCTCTTTCATATATAGAAATTGTGAATAATCCATCTTCTTTTTATGGTATTAAGTGTGAAACAACGGGCAATACACTTTCGCCGATCATGTGGCTTACCCAGAAAGGAGCCATACCCAGTCCGGCAACACAAATAATGAGACAGATAACGGCGAAGCGTTCATCCCAGGTTGCGTCTGTCAGTGCCAGGTGATGCTTGTTGGTACAAGTCCCATACAGAATCTTGCCTACCAGCCGGAGGATGTAGACCGCAGTAATGACAATGGATGAACAAGCGATAATGGTCAGCGTGCGGTGGAACACATCGAAGTTCTGGAATGAACCGACAAAGATGGTCATCTCGGCTACGAAGCCGCTGAGTCCCGGAAGTCCCAGGTTGGCAAGTCCGGCAATTACATAGCAGACACTGAGGAACGGCATCACTTTCATCAGTCCGTTCAACTCGCGTACGTCGCGGGTATGTGTACGTCCGTATATCATACCGATGAGGGCGAAGAATAATGCTGTCATTAACCCGTGGCTGAGCATCTGGAGCACTGCACCGGTGGCGGCTGTCTGGTTCATCATCAGGATAGCGAAAAGCACCAGACCACAGTGGCTCACTGACGAGTAGGCATTAATATACTTCAGGTCGGTTTGCACACAAGCGCTGAAGGCACCGTATACAACCGAGATACCTGTCAGGATCAGGAAGATCCAGCTCAGTTCGTTGGCAGCTTCTGGCATCAGGTACATGGCGATGCGGAAACATCCGTAACCTCCCAGTTTCATCAGTACGCCGGCATGCAGCATGGAGACGGCAGTCGGTGCCGAGGCATGACCGTCGGGGCTCCATGTGTGGAAAGGAAAGAGTGCGCCCAGTACGCCGAATCCCAGGAAGGTGAGCGGGAACCAGATGCACTGTTGTGCGAACGGGATGTTGTGCAGCCGGGCTATTTCGAGGATATTCATTGTCGTTCCGCCGGCACCGAAGAAGATGCCCAGAATACCGATCAGCAAGAAAGCCGAACCACCCATCAACATCAGGGTCAGCTTCATGGCTGCGTATTCCTTGCGTCCCGAGCCCCATACGCCGATCAGCAGATACATCGGGATCAACGCGATTTCGTAGAACATGAACATGGTGAACAGATCGATGGAGATGAAGAATCCGAATACTCCCATCGACAGGAGTGTGAACCACAGGAAGTATTCTTTGGTCAGCGGTTGCAGTTTCCAGGAAGCGAAGGTACCGGTGAAAACAATGACGGCACTGAGCAGCAGCATGGCTACCGATATTCCGTCGACTCCTACTGAATAGGATATGTGGAGGGGAGCATACCATACTGTGTCGGCACGGAACAGCATTTCGGCTGTGGCTCCTGCCTGGCGCTCGCCTAAATAAAGGAACGTCAGCACAATACTCAGGATAAGCAACGCTGTACTTCCCGCTACCATCACTCCACGGATGGCTTTAATGCCTTTGGCAAGGTATAACCCGCCAAGCATCAGCAGAGGAATGAGTACGAATAAGGATAAAAAGTTCATATCTTTTGTGCTTTATAAGATTAATATTAAGATCAGTATCAATGCTCCAAGCAAGAATACGTAAGCGTATTGCTGTACACGTCCGCTTTGCAGTCCCCGTATCTCGTCGCTTGTGGCGTGGGTTCCCCAAGCTATGAAGTTGAAGAATCCGTCTACTACATGGCGGTCGAACCAAGCGATCGGCGTAGAGATGCAACGGAAGATGATGCGGTGCGTGATGAACTGATATACTTCGTCGATATAGAAACGGTGGTAGGCTGCCCGGTGCAGTCCGGCGAACCGTTTGGCAAGTTTGTCTGCCAATGGCTGTTGTGGACGCAGGTACATACAAGTGGCCAGAACGATGGAGCCCACGGCAATCACTACGCTGGTGACGGCTACTGAAGTTTCCAGATGAATGGTATACGATTCACCGTTGGCACTGATGAAATGTCCGAAGGGAATGAAACCGGCCACACAAGTGACGGCAGCCAGGAAGATTAACGGAACAGTCATGGTCAGGGGAGACTCGTGTGGAGTGTGTGCGTCACTTGCTCCATTGCTTGCCGACTTTTGTCCGGGCGTTACACCGGCCCAGAAAATGCCGTAGTAGAGACGGAACATATAGAAGGCAGTCATAGCCGCGATGATTGTCATCACCCAACCCATCACAGGGCTGTACTGGAAGCAAGCTGCCAGAATTTCATCTTTAGAGAAGAAACCTGAGAACGGGGGAATACCCGCGATGGCAAGACAGGCTATCAGGAAGGTGATATGCGTAATCGGCATGTACTTGCGGAGTCCGCCCATGGCGGACATCTCGTTGGAATGTACGGCATGAATGATGCTGCCGGCACCCAGGAAGAGCAATGCCTTGAACATGGCATGTGTGAAAAGATGGAACATGCCGGCCATATAGCCCAGTCCTCCGTGATGCGGGTCGGAAGAGGTGCAGACACCTAATGCCACAATCATAAAGCCGATTTGTGAGATGGTGGAAAAAGCAAGTACACGCTTGATATCACTCTGTACGCAAGCCACGCTGGCTGCATAAAATGCAGTGAAAGCGCCCACCCATCCGATCAGGTGCAGTACGTCCGGTGCATATTCGATGAAGAGAGGGAACATGCGTGCCACCAGATAGACACCGGCTACCACCATGGTAGCGGCATGAATCAATGCACTGACAGGAGTCGGACCTTCCATGGCATCCGGTAACCAGATGTGCAGCGGGAACATGGCACTCTTGCCGGCACCGCCGACAAACATCAGTCCGAGGGCCAGAGGTAACATGCTGGCGCCACCGCTCAACATCGAAACTGTGTCGGGAGTGAAGCCGAATGTACCTCCGTAATATCCGTATAGCAGGATACCGATCAGGAATCCCAGGTCGGCGAAGCGGGTTACGATGAACGCCTTTTTGCTGGCGGCAATGGCTGCCGGGCGGGTATAGTAGAAGCCTATCAGCAGGTAAGAAGATACACCTACCAGTTCCCAGAACAAATACATCTGGAAGATATTGGTTGCCACTACCAGTCCGAGCATCGACATGGTGAACAAGGACAGGAATGCGTAGTATCGCTGGAATCCCCGTTCACCTTTCATATAGCCGAAGGAGTAGATATGTACCATCAGGCTGACAGTGGAGATCACGATCAGCATCATTACCGAAATAGGGTCGAGCAGGATGCCCAGATTGAATGTCAGTGTCTCCGTAAACGGAAGCCATTCGAAGTTATAAGGAATGAGCGTGGCGAACGTTCCGTCCGCCAGGCGGGGAGCCGAAAAGTATTGTATGGCCGTGATGTACGAAAGTACGGTCACCGCTGCCAATACCAGCGTGCCAATGGTGCCCGCTGTCCGGTGGCTCATCCACTTGCCTCCTATCCCTGTTGTCAGGAAGGAGAGGAAGGGGAGAAGAAGGATCAGAATTGTATATTCCATAATCTATCTGTTGTTGTATATTATACTATGTTTATACTGCAAGAGGTATGCTCTGCCTACCATTTTAATTCATCGAGATTCTTTACCTGTATACTGCGTATATTGCGGTAAATATTAATCATGATGGCAATGGCGATAGCCGTTTCCGCAGCCGAGATGGCGATGGAGAACAGGGCAAAGAAATATCCTTCCAGCTCTCCGGGGAAAAGGAAACGGTTGAATACGGCAAAGTTGATATCGGTCGCATTCAGCATCAGTTCCACAGAGATCAGGATTGCAAGTGTGTTGCGCCGGGTGAAGAACCCGTATATTCCTGCAAACATCATGATGGTAGAAACCACCAGATAATATTCCATGTGTATCATCATATCTTTCTATCTTTTACGTGCAATTAATAATCCGCCTACGATACAAGCCAGCAACAGTATGCTGACCGCTTCGAAAGGCAATACATATCCATATTTGCCGCTGCTTAGCAGTGCATGCCCGATGGTCTTGATACTGATTTCTACCGGTTCCGGATCGCTTGTCGGTACGAATTTGTGGGTCAGTGTGATAAAGAGCACCAGTGCCGCGCCTACTATGGTCGTGGCGAGTCCCGCCAGGAATTTACTCCGTTTCAGGTGAGCCGCCCGGTCGCCTTCTCCACTCGTCAGCAGGATGGAGAATACATAGAGCACCACAATACCTCCGGCATAGACCATGATCTGTACCGATCCGAGGAAAGTATACCCCAACAGAAAGTAGATGCCTGCTGTGCCGAAAAGCACAAACAGCAGATAGGTGGCCGAACGTACGATGCGTTGTGTAGTCACCGTCAGTATGGACATGGCAATGATGAACACTGCCAGAAAGTAGAATACTACTGTTTCAAGTGTAAGTCCCATATTCTTTTATTCTTTTTTCTTTTCGATTACTTTACTGCCTTCGTGATTGAGCTGCAGGATGAGCTTGCTCCGGTCGAATACGGCATGCTCAAATACCTGGTCGAAGGTGATTGCGTCGTGCGGGCAGGCATTGACACATAGCTGGCAGAAGATACACGAGCCGAGGTCGTACTCATACTTTGCCAGTATTTTCTTCTTTTTACCCTCTTCCGTTTCAACGGTCTCACTGGTCACTTTGATGGTATCATTCGGACATGCCATCTGGCATAGTCCGCAGGCTACGCAGCGATGCTCATTGTTTTCGTTGTGAGGCATGGTCAATGTACCGCGGAAACGGTCGAACATCTTGAGTTCTGCACGGTTTTCCGGGTATTGTTCGGTTACTTTCTTCCGGAAATACACCTTGATGGTGGTTTTCATACCCGTCAGCAGGGAGCCGATGCCTTGCATCAGGCCACCTAAATATGTATATTCTTCATTCTTCATTTTTCAGTCCTCCGGGTTAGAAGTGCAGTCCGAAGACTACGATTAATACCATGATTACCAGATTGACCATCGAAATGGGCACCAGATATTTCCATTCCAGATTCAATATCTGATCAATGCGCAGACGTGGAAAAGTCCACTTGATCCACATCAGCAGGAATACCACGAAGAATGCCTTGCCAAAGAACCAGATGAAGCCCGGGATGTAATCCATTACGGCATTGAATCCGTCCAGACCGACGATATGCAACGGCATCCAGCCTCCGAGGAAGATGGTGGAAGCTACGGCGGCTACGATAAACATATTCAGGTATTCGGCCAGATAGAAGAATCCGAAGTGCATACCCGAATATTCGGTATGGTAGCCCGCTGTCAACTCACTTTCCGCTTCGGGAAGGTCGAACGGGCCGCGGTTACATTCTGCGTTTCCGGCTATCAGGTAGATAATGAAGGCGATCACCGCCGGGATGTGTCCCTTGAATATAAACCATCCGTTGGCCTGGCTCTCTACGATTTCAGAGAACTGCATGGTACCCATCAGTACCACCATCGTCAGGATACTGAGTCCCACGGACAGTTCGTAACTGATGATCTGTGCACCGCTTCGCATGGCACCGATCAGTGAGAACTTGTTGTTCGAGCCCCATCCGGCCAGCAGGATACCTACCACACCGATGCTCGAAGCCGCCAACAGGAAGAATACACCCACGTTGAAGTCCAGCACTTCCAGCCCCTTGCTGATGGGCAGGCAGGAGAAGGTGAGAAACGAAGCGATAATCACCATGAACGGAGCCAGGTTATAAAGGAATTTATCCGAGTGTTTCAGCTCGATGATTTCTTTGGTCATCATCTTAAGCACGTCACAGAGCACCTGGATGCTTCCCCACTTTCCTACACGGTTCGGTCCCAGACGGCACTGGAAGAAACCGCACACCTTACGCTCCATATAAATAAGGAGAATGGCAAGTATGGCGTACAGGGCCACAATGCACACCCCGATTACGACACATTCAATGAATACAGCCAGCCCCTCCGGCATGACGGAGGTCAGAGTCTGGTGTATCCAGCTTGTTATTATACTAAAGTCAAACATATGCTATATTTACGATTAGACGATTTACTATTTACTTATCTGTCGATATCCGGCACCACATAGTCCAGCGTTCCGCCAATGGCGATCAGGTCGGCAATCTTGGCTCCCCGGCAGATGGTATCGACAGCCGAAACCAACGGCAGTCCCGTCGAACGGTAATGCAGGCGGTAGGGGGTCTTGTCTCCGTGGCTCTCGAGGAATACCCCGAATTCACCTCGGCTGCCTTCGACAGCAGTGTAGTAACTTCCCTCCGGCACCCGGATGATAGGTTTCATCTTCTCCTGTATCGGTCCTTCCGGAATGTTGTCTATCAACTGTTCGATGATGTTCAGACTTTCCATAATTTCATCCATACGTACCATGTAGCGGGCAAAAGAGTCACCTTCGGTGTAAACGATCTCTTTAAAATCCACCTTGTCATATACACCATAAGGCATACGTTTGCGCACATCGCATGCCCATCCGCTGGCACGGCCTGTACCACCGGTGCATCCGAAGGAGATAGCATCTTCGCGGCTCAGTACGCCTACACCTTTCAGGCGCTGCCGGGCAATGACGTTGCCGGTAAATACGTCGTGATATTCGTGAATGATACCACGCATGTAGGGGATGAATTTTTTCACTCTCGGGATGAAGTTCGGGTGTAGATCCGCCTGTACCCCACCAATAGTATTATAGTTCATAATCAGACGTCCGCCACAGGTCTCTTCGAACATGTCCAGAATCATCTCACGGTCACGGAAACCGTAGAAGAAAGCGGTCAGTGCTCCCAAGTCCATCGCGAGGCACGAATAGAACAGCAGGTGGGAGTCGATACGCTGAAGTTCGTCCATAATGGTACGGATGTACTTCACACGTTCGCTGACTTCGATTCCCATTGCCTTTTCGATGCACATGCAAAGGGCATGGCGGTTCTGGTGTGCTCCTAAATAATCGAGCCGGTCGGTCAGTGCAAGGGTTTGCGGGTAGGTGAGGCTTTCGTTCATCTTCTCGATTCCCCGGTGGATGTAGCCGCAGTTGGCATCGAGTTTCCTGATGGTTTCGCCTTCAAGCGATACGCGGAAACGCATTACTCCGTGGGTGGCCGGGTGTTGTGGTCCGATATTGACTACATATTCACGGTCATCAAAGATGACATTCTCCTGGGTTTGGTAAGTTCCGTCCGGGTTCAGCCCTATTTCCTGCGTAGTGTCATAGGTCTCTTCATTATCCATACGCAACGGGTTATCCTTTTCCGGATTATTATCTTTACGCATCGGATATCCTACCCAGTCGTTACGCAGATAAAGGCGCCTCATGTCGGGATGTCCGATGAATACAATACCATAATAGTCGAATACTTCACGTTCGTTGAAGTCGGCCGCTTTCCAGATGTCACTGACGGAAGGGATTTCCGGAGTTTCGCGGTTATCTGTGGATGTTTTTACAGCGATGCGTTCGCCGGTTACGGTCGATTCCAGATGGTAGACTACTCCAAGTCCCCGGGTTACGTTCGGTGCGTCGCCTTCCTCTGCCACTCCCCAGTCCATGCCTGTCAGGCTTTCGAGAAAGTCCATCTGCTTTTCGTTACGCAGACGCAGCATCTCGTCGTGTAGTGCTGCGGGTTCTATGTATTTTATTTCTTCCATATTTTAATGATTAATGCGAATCTGTGATGCATCTGGGTTTATTCCTTCTCAGGTTTCTTCTCTTTCCGGTTTACTCCTCCGAAGAATTTTTCTATCTTCACTTTGCGTTGCAGTTGCATCATGCCGTAATAGAATGCTTCGGGACGGGGCGGACATCCGGGAATGTATACATCGACCGGAAGAATCTTGTCTACTCCGTTTACTACATGATAGGACTTGCGGAACGGACCGCCGCTCACTGCACATCCTCCTACGGCAATCACATATTTGGGATCTGCCATCTGATCATATAGACGCTTCAGCACCGGGGCCATTTTATTGGTGATGGTTCCGCATACCATAATCATGTCGGCCTGTCGCGGGCTGGCACGGGCTACTTCAAACCCGAAACGGGCCATGTCATAACGCGCGGCACCCAGTGCCATGAATTCGATACCGCAACAGCTGGTTGCGAAAGTAAGCGGCCACAGCGAGTTGCTGCGTCCCCAGTTGATAAGATCGTCAAGCACTCCCACGAAGACGTTGGCTCCGCCTTCATTGAGTTCTTTGACCATCTTTTCCAACGATTCGTTGTCGATGAAGTCTTCATAAGGGATAGACTTTATTTTGGGCTTTTTCATTATTTCCATTCCAGTGCTCCTTTCTTCCAGGCATAGGCAAGGCCCAGAACCAACACAACTAAAAAGAAGAGAATACTAATTAATCCTTGGGGTCCCAGATCGCGGGCAATCACTGCCCAGGGAAACAGGAATACCGTTTCGACGTCGAACATCAGAAACAGGATAGCAAACAGGTAGTAACCTACGCGGAACTGCATCCATGATTTACCGCGTGTAGGGATACCACATTCATACGCTTCGAACTTTTGCGCATTATACGATCGTGGTGAGATAGCGTTTGAAAGGGCTATCACCACACCGACAAAGGCAATTGCGGTCAGCAGAACGACAACTAACAATGTAAAATTCATAATCCAATAGTATGTTTAGATTGAATAATCTGAAAGATGCAATAAATCGTCACACCTCTGAGTGACAACTGATTGAAAAAAGGGTTGATAGCTACAGGACATAAGTGAATCTGTTCACAAATGACATCGCTGTTCGTAGCTTGTAGCTTTCCTAAATAATGATTTTCCTTAATCCGTAGACATAGTAGGTCAGTGGATCCGATGGATTGTATGTATGTGAATAGATTGAATGATCTGATAAGGGATTATTTCTCATTCTGTATTTATGGAAGACCGTTTCGGGACGGATAAAGCTTTTATCCGTTGGTACATGAGAAATATCTGCATGACCCATTTCGCAGGGCATGATGGTACAATAAAAATGGAATCGCTCCAGAATGTTCCGGTTTGCAGGAGCGGCTTGTGAAATAAAACATTCGTCCTGATCCGGATCTTCTATTATATAAGAGGTATTTGCCGCCTTCATCGTTACCGAATGAAGCAGCACGGCAAGCGCTATCAGTATATAATATTTTAAACTTTGTTTCATTTCTATTCCTTAAACGGTTGCAAATATAGAATTTAATTTCATCTCTTTTGCAAACTCCATGTGACAAAAAAGGTTTTTTAATAAATCATATATTGTTCTATATTATACAACAAATGAGGTTATCCTCTTGTTTCTAATTCCTTTTCCAAAAATCTGAACTGAATAAAAGCAGTACGGTAAACAGCTCGAGACGTCCCAGCAACATGAGGAATGACAACAACCATTTTGCCAGTTCGGGAAGTCCGTTCCATGAATAAGCGGGGCCGCAGCTACCCAGTCCGGGGCCCATATTGCCGATACTTGAGATCACCGTACCGATGGATTCGGTAAAGCCTACTCCCATTGCCATCATTAATAGTACACTGATGATGATGATAACGGCATATAGAAACGAGAAGGCCAGTACCGTCGAGAGTATGGAAGGGGAGATGACCTGTTTGTTCACCCGGACCGGGAGCACTGCATTCGGATGTACGATGTGTTTAAACTCATTCCGTGATACCTTGGTGAGAATCACCATCCGGATGCATTTCATACCACCTGTGGTACTTCCGGCACAGGCACCTATCAGCATAATGACAGTCAGGGTTCCCCAGAGTACAGGTACCCATTGCATATAGTCGGCCGTTACAAATCCGGTGGAAGTATGGAGCGAAGCTACCTGGAAGAAAGCTTTACGGAATGATTCTTCTGCGCCCATTGAAGTAGTACGGTAAAGTACCGCTGCGATGAATCCGGTAAAGATAATCACTGACATGACGTACCATTTCAGCTCAGCATTCTGGGATACCTTCTTCAACTTGCCGGTAAATAATAATAGAAGCAGCGTAAAGTTGATTCCGGACAGGAACATAAAAATGCCTATTACATATTCTATATAAGGTGAGTTGTAGTAAGCTATGCTGTCTTGTTTAGTGGAATAGCCTCCTGTACCTGTGGTGGCGAACGAATGGCAGATACTGTCAAACAATCCCATACCGCCGAATAACAATAGAATCACTTCGATGGCTGTCAGTCCGGCATAAATCGTCCATATCCATTTGGCTGTCACGCCGATGCGGGGGTGCACTTTATCGTAAGTCGGTCCGCTGGCTTCGGCTGCGAAAAGCTGTACACCGCTCACTCCGAAAATGGGCAGTACGGCAATGGTAAAAAAGACAATACCCAGTCCGCCTATCCATTGTGTCATGCTCCGCCAGAAAAGGAGTCCGTGGGGCAGTGCCTCTATGTCGTCAAGAATGGTGGCTCCGGTACTGCTGAATCCTGACATTGTCTCAAAGAAGGCATTGGTAATGCTTGGTATGTAATGGCTAAGGTAGAACGGGAGCATTCCGAAGAGGGAGAATGCGACCCATGCCACACTGACAATGACATATCCGTCGCGTCGGTTGAGTTGTTTTTCAGCTCCTTTTCCGACGGCAAGCAGGAGGATACCGACCAGAGTGGTCAATCCTGCCGACAATAGGAAACTGTTCAGGTCGTCTTCACCGTAAATCAGCGAAACGCCCGCACAGCAGAGTAACAGGCCGGTCTCTATCAGCAAGAGAAAACCTGTAATGCGGTATATCATTTTGGAGTTTATCATACCATCAATTAAAGTACTTTTCTATCTTCTTGATCATCATGTTCAGGCAGAATACGACGACGTGGTCGCCTGCCTGGATAAGGGTGTCGCCCGTAACCAATACACCTTCACCATTGCGGATCAGGCCGCCGATGGTAGTCCCCTTGGGCAGTCCCAGGTCTTTCACTTTGTTTTTGGTGATTTTTGCGTTTTCGGGTACAGTGAATTCCGCTACGTCCGCATTGGCAAAGGTCAGGCATTTCACGTTCGACACGTCCGCATCCAGCATCATCTGGTAGATGTGGCTGGCAGCAATCATTTTCTTGTTGATTACCGTACCGATATCCAGACTTTCGGCCATACCGATGTAGTCGATATTTTCGACTTCGGCCACAGTTTTGCTCACTCCCATGCGTTTGGCGGCAAGGCAGGCCAGGATGTTTGTTTCCGAGTTGCCGGTCAAGGCTACGAAAGCTTCCGTATTCTTTAGCCCTTCTTCAATGAGCAAGTCCATGTCCCGTCCGTCTCCGTTGATGATCATTGTCTTGTCATCCAGTAATTCCGTCAGGCGATTGCAACGGTTAATATCATTATCTACGATTTTCACTTGCATGTAATCCGGTACATACTGCGCCGTACGGACGGCAATGCGGCTGCCACCCATGATCATGACGTTGCGTACATCGGCATATTCTTCCTTTCCGGCTATTTTTCGGATGTAAGGGATGTATTTCCGGGTTGTGGTGAAGTAAACGATATCGTGTAACTTGATGGTATCGTCTCCCCGGGGAATGATGGTTTCAGTACCTCGTTTGATGGCTACCACGTGGTAGGGGATGTCCGGTGCACCCAGCTCGGCCAGTGTAACGTCCAGTATCTCCGCTTTTTCACGCATCTTTGTACCGATCAGGATCAGTGAGCCTCCGCAGAATTCCCACCATTGGCGTACCCAGCTCATGCGCATGGACGATACGATCTCCTTGGCAGCCAGCATCTCCGGGTAAATCAGTGAGTCGACGCCCAATTTCTGGAAAAACTCTTTGTTCTTCGGCAACAAGTACTCGTAGTTGTCGATGCGGGCTACTGTCTTTTCGGCTCCCAGATTGGTGGCAAGCATACATGCTGTCATGTTCCGGCTCTCGTCGGGGGTGACGGCGATAAAGAGATCTGCCTCTTTGATGCCTACCTCTTTCAGTCCGGAGATGGATGAAGGAGAGGCCGTGACAGTCATCAGGTCAAAGTTCGAACTGAGTGTGCTTAGTTTTTCTTCGTCGTCATCCATCAGGATAATATCCTGTTTCTCGCGTGAGAGTAATTTAGCCAAGTGTGTGCCTACAGCTCCGGCACCAGCAATAATTATCTTCATTTTGATTGCAAATTGCGGTTCTATTGCGTATTCTCGGAGATTAAGAATGGGCAGTCATGCAACTTTCCACAGGAGCGTCCATTCGTAATTCGTTTTTAGTAATTGCCTTGTAAATGCCTTCTTCATCCATCCCGCACAAGTGATAGAGTTGCTGTACCGATCCGTGTTCAATAAACTTGTCCGGTACACCGATACGCCTGATTTCGGGATAATATCCGTTGTCGGCCATGAACTCCAGTACGGCACATCCCATACCGCCTTTTATAATGCCGTCTTCCACTGTTATGACGTGGCGGAACTTTTTACCTACTTCGTGCAGTAGCTCTTCATCGAGCGGCTTAAGGAAACGCAGGTCATAATGTGCCACAGAAATACCTGTTTCGGCTTCGGCACGTTCAATGGCACGGGCAGCCAACTTGCCGATAGGACCAATCGTGATTACCGCCAGATCATCTCCGTCCTTCAGTTTGCGTCCTTTTCCTACGGGAATCTCTTCCAGCGGGCATTCCCAATCTACGAGTGAACCCCGTCCACGAGGGTAGCGGATGGCGAAAGGTCCTTTGTCGGGCAATTGGGCGGTATACATCAGGCGGCGTAACTCGTGCTCGTCCATTGGTGACGAGATGGTCAGGTTGGGTATAGGGCGCAGATAGGCCATATCGAACACACCGTGATGTGTCGGTCCGTCTTCACCTACCAGTCCGGCGCGGTCGAGGCAGAACACTACGTTCAGTTTTTGTATCGCTACGTCGTGAATGATATTATCGTATGCCCGTTGCATGAACGATGAATAGATGTTGCAGAAAGGTAACAGGCCGTCTTTGGCCATACCTCCTGAGAAAGTTACGGCATGTCCTTCGGCGATGCCTACGTCGAAAGCGCGGTCCGGCATGCGGTCCATCAGTATGTTCATTGAGCAACCGCTTGGCATGGCGGGAGTGACCCCCATAATCAGTTTATTCTTTTCTGCAAGTTCCGCCAGTGTATGACCGAACACATCCTGGAAAAGCGGTGGCATTCCGTCCGTATTGGCTACAATCCGTTTTCCCGTTACAGGGTCAAATTTACCCGGAGCATGCCATATGGTAGCCTGTCTCTCTGCCGGGCCGAACCCTTTTCCTTTGATGGTGTGTAGATGCAGGATTTTGGGTCCCTGCATATCTTTGATGTCATGCAGGATGCGGGCTATGTTCTTTACGTCGTGCCCGTCGATAGGGCCGAAGTAACGGATATTCATTCCCTCGAAAATGTTCTGTTGCTGGGCTGCCAGTGACTTCAGGCTGTTGCCCAGCCGTATCAGGGCTTTCCGTCGCTCTTCGTTGAGCAGACCCATTTTAAACAACAACCGTGATGTCTTGAAACGCAACTGATTGTAGCGGTTCGAGGTAGTGAGGTTAAATAAGTATTGTTTCATGCCACCTACACTGCGGTCGATGGCCATATCGTTATCGTTGAGTATAATCAGCAGATTGTTTGCGGTAGACGAAGCATTGTTCAGACCCTCGAAAGCCAGTCCGCCGCTCATGGATCCGTCGCCGATTACCGCTACTACATGGCGGTCCCGTTCTCCCTTTCGTTCAGCTGCCACTGCCATGCCGAGCGCTGCCGAGATGGAGTTGGAGGCATGTCCGCAAGTGAATGTATCATATTCGCTTTCTTCGGGTGAGGGAAAAGGGCGGATTCCGCCCAGTTTACGGTTGGTAGAGAAGGCTTCCCGTCGTCCGGTCAGTATTTTATGTCCATAAGCCTGATGGCCTACATCCCATACAATACGGTCGTAAGGAGTATTGTACACATAATGCAGTGCTACGGTCAGTTCCACTACACCGAGACTGGCCGCGAAGTGTCCCGGGTTGCACGATAGTTCCTTGATGATGTCTTGCCTCAATTCATCGCATACCTCCGGCAGCTGATCTACACTGAGTTGGCGCAGGTCTTCGGGGTAATTGATAGTGTTTAGCAAGCTATATGTTGGTTCATTCTTCATGATTCGGGCAAATTTAAATGCAAATTTAGTAAAAGAAAGCGGAAGGAGCATCTTTTTGATTGGAAATTTAATGGGTAAGGGCGGAAAGAGAGGCGGACCGATAAACTTGCGGATGGTGGGATGGCTTATAATGTGGTATCCTCTTTCGTTAACATTGTTAATGCCATTTCAAAAATGTTTTCTTCCTGTTTGCATAGAACAAGTGTTTTGCATTTAAAAGGCTTGTTCTTTGCAGACAAAAGACTTGTTTTAACATAATGTTAAATCAAACCTTTTGCTTACTAAAGAATGAAGGTCTTGAAATTGTTGATATCGAGAGGGATAATACGTTCCTTCGTTTTTCTGTACTCTAATTTATCCGCTTGAAATTATAGACGATACTTGCAAAGTCACAATGATATTAAGGCTCTGCTAACGGACACCGGTTTTGTGTTGCAATGTTGCACCGGGGACTCTGAAGCCGGTTTAAAATGATTGGAGGGTTGTCCTGCAAGGATGAGGTATAGAGGTACTTATACGGATAAACGAAATATCCTTGTTTCTACTATCATCTGTTTCTGAAAGAATGGTGAGATGATTATTCATTCCCCTATCCCTGATTAGCCACTGTATGTGCGTGACATGCGGGTGATACAGAGGAATCCGGTAACTATCGTTTTTGGGGGTGGTTGATGAAAGCTGCGATGTCATCCATTACATAAGCGGGAATAGGGGCGGGACGGCTGTATTCAAGGGGGACTGACTGACCTTCTCCTTCCTGGAATAAATGATTGAGTCGGGGATAGGTTTTAAACATTGCCTTGGGATTCGCTGCCAGAGCGGTGTGCCATAAATCGAAATCTTGCATGGTGACCTGGTAATCACGTTCGCCTTGAAGGACGAGTATGGGGAGAGCCAGTTTGCGAACTACTTCCAAAGGTTTATATTGATTGGCAAATGCCCAGTAAGCGTGTGGAAGATTCATGGGTAAAGGAATGGTGATATCGAACGTATCTGTATCCAGCTTTTTCACATTGTCCACTTGTTTTTGTAACTGAGCTATGTCTTTTTGAATATCGTTTGTGGATGGGAGTGCAGAGGCGAGATATTTTACTTGACTTATGAACAGATCTTCAAGCGGACGGGCGGCGCCTGCGAGTAAAATAATTCCTGCCGGAGTTTTATCGCTACATTGGGCGATGCGGGGAGCCAGAGTTCCCCCCAGACTATGTCCGAGGATGTAAATTCGTCCGGGATCTATAGTCGGTATTGATTCGGCAAGCTTTACTGCCGAAAGGGCGTCATCTACCGATTCTTCATCGAAAGTAATTTCTTTGCCCGCAGGCGCGCTATCGGCTCCATACACTTTGGTGCGCTTATCGTAACGGATCACGGCTATTCCGCGCTCGGCCAATCCGTACGCTAAGTCCCGGAAAGGTTTGTTGACTCCTACCGTTTCGTCGCGGTCGTTGGGACCCGAGCCATGTACTAAAATGACTACCGGCAGGTTTTTGCCGTTTTTAGGAAGAGTCAGTGTGCCGGGAAGCTTAAAGCTTCCCGTACAAACTTGTATGTCTGTTTCTTTTATTTTATCTTGTACCGATGCTGTCGGGGGAGTGGCATTTGTAGCCGGAACAGGTACGAAACGAATGGTATTCACCTTTCCATCCGGATTGAATGCTGTGAGAAAACGTAGTGGAATACGTTCGAATTTGGCATCGCAGTAATAAATCGTCATACCGTTTATTTGTTCGGTTTTCCACTCTCCGTGCGACTGGTACTTACCGACTTGTTGTTCCAATTGCTTGAACAGTCCGTTCAGCATTTCAACGGAAAGCACTTTCCGGGCGTTATCGTCCAGATGCACATAGACACTGTCTCCTTTACCTGCAATCAGCCGGTCGAGCAGTTCGGATGCCTGTTGCATACGATCCTGTGCTTGCAATACAGGGGTTGCCGCCAGCAGTAACCATAACAGGCACATCCCTTTGAATAGATTGTTTTTTATCATAACTTGTTTATTAAGAAATCTCCGATAAAAAATAGAGTTCCGAAGAAAAAGATTCCGTAAATCAGCAAGGAGACAGAAGTCAGCCAACGGGGTTGTTTCCGCTCTCCGGCGGCACGGATACGTGCGAACGTACTGAACAAACATTCGGCGGCGGCAAACAGAACTATCAAATAGATGATCAGGTCGGTCCATGATTGCAGCCAGAGATCTTTGAGGTTACCTATCAGGCATACCAGTATCACGATGACTACAAAATATGAAATACGCATTAAGTCAGTTTTCTTTGATCCCATAGGCATCTCCTTTCCTTTTTTAAGTTCATATTCTTCCCTTTGGGTTGCTATTTCACAAACTTAAAATATTTTCTTTGAAAAAGAAGTTTTCCGAACTGATTCTGCCTTTTCATTAACAATTATTATAAAGCTAACCGGTAGAATCGCTGTTAAGTTACCGCTGAATTATCCGTATCTTTGTCGTAAACATAGAGATATAAAGAGATGAAAAAACTGATAATATTCGATTTGGATGGTACTTTATTGAATACCATCGCCGATCTGGCACATAGTACGAATCATGCTTTGCAAGTTTTGGGATACCCTACTCACGAAGTTACTTCCTATAACTTTATGGTGGGCAACGGTATCAATAAGTTGTTTGAGCGTGCATTGCCCGAAGGAGAGAAGACGGAAGAGAATGTGCTCCGTGTCCGTAAAGAATTTCTTTTGCACTACGATCGGCATAATGCTGACGAGAGTCGTCCTTACCCGGGAATTCCGGAATTACTGGAAGCATTGCAGAATAAAGGTCACAAATTGGCCGTGGCTTCCAACAAATATCAGGCAGCCACCGAGAAACTGATTGCACATTATTTCCCCGGGATACGGTTCGTTGCCGTATTTGGCCAGCGTGAAGGTGTGAAGGTAAAGCCGGATCCCACTGTGGTATATGATATCCTGCAGATAGCCGATGTGCCGAAAGAAGAAGTATTGTATATCGGCGATTCGGGAGTAGATATGCAGACGGCTATCAATAGCGGGGTTACTTCCTGTGGAGTCACGTGGGGATTCCGCCCCCGTACGGAGCTTGAATCGTTCTGTCCTGATTTTATAGTGGATAAGGCGGAAGCTGTTTTGTCTATTGTTTAATAAGTAAAGAGGAAAACTGAAGGTTCTACGGGGCTTCAGTTTTCCTCTTTTATAAAGTTGCGTCTATTCGCGCGGTTATTTGATTTCGTCCGGCCAGGGGCATGGTTTTCCGGTGGCTTTGAACGATGGGCGTTGTCCGCCGACTTTACGCAGATAGTTACCCAGATCTTTTGACAGGTGTTTTACGATATCCGGATGCTGGGCTGCCAGATTATTCTTTTCACCTATATCTTGCGGAATGTTGAACAGCTCTTTCTTGCCGCTGTCATAATAATAAATCAACTTCCAGTCTCCTTTACGTACCGTACAAGTCGGGCCTATACCCGGACCGTCGTTACCCCAATGGTTCGGGAAGTTCCAGTACAGGCTGCGTCCTTTCGAAGGGTCGCCTGTCTGCTTTAATAGCGGGATAAAGCTGATACCATCAATCGGCTGAACAGTTTTGTAATGCTTCACTTGTGCCATCTCAAGAATGGAAGGATAGAAATCCTCGATAATCAGATACTTGTCACATTTGGTATCCGGTTTCACTACACCGGGCCAACGTACGATCATCGGTTCGCGCACACCGCCTTCGTAAGCAGAACCTTTGCCGCTGTTGAGTGGAGAGTTTTGCGTATGTAATTTGCCGTCACGCCATCCCGGTTCACTGGACAATCCTCCGTTGTCACTCATAAAGATGACGATGGTATTGTCTGCTTCTCCGTTTTTATCCAACCAGTCCATCAGGTCGCCTAAACTCTTGTCCATACCCTCAATCAGGGCGGCGTAAGCGGCTTCTTTAGGAGTCAGTCCTTTGTCGATGTACTTTTGGTAGAAACGTTTGTCTTTATCGATGGGAACATGAATGGCGTAGTGTGCCATGTAAAGGAAGAAAGGCTGATTGTACTCTTTGGCGTGGTTCAGTGCTTTTATGGCTTCCAGAGTCAGTGCTTCACTTACAAAAGTGTCTGTTCCCCAGTATTTATCCAGTCCCGGAACGGCAAACCAAGGATTCGGCTTTCCGTCCGTCCGGTTTCCGTAATTGTTTTCACCCAGATAACTGGCCAGTCCTCCTCCTGCATGTCCTGCAATGTTCACTTCAAATCCCATGTGATAAGGGCTCTCTCCCGGAGTATTCACTGCGCCGAAGTGTGCTTTTCCGCAATGAATCGTGTGGTAGCCATTGTCCTTCAGAATTTCTGCCAACGAGGTCGCCTGGAAAGTATGGTCGATGTTGGGGGCCTGACAAACACCGTTAACGTTCCAGTCCGCTACGTTGAATACATCGCTCGGACGGTCTGTTTGCTGGCCTTTGGGGTAGGTCCAGTTTGTCACCCGGTGACGGGCGGCATTCGTTCCCGTAATCAGGCTGCAGCGGGTAGGCGAACTGATACTGCTGGCATAGGCCTGCGTGAACATTACGCCTTGTTTGGCAAGACGTTCCATGTTAGGGGTTTCGTACACTTCATTATAGTGCGTTTTTTGTGTCCAGAAAGGTAGCGAGGTATCCTGCCACCCCATGTCATCCACCATGAAAAGGATGATGTTGGGACGTGTGTCCGTGCGTCCGTCGGACTGTTGGCTCTGTGCTTGCAGAGCTGGGGCAGCCAATGGAGCCAGTGCGAGGGGAATGATTAGTTTCTTATTCATCGTGATATATATTTAGAGTATTACTTTTTGAGGGTTATTTCTCCGGGAGTTTTGATTCGGATACTTCTTAGTTCCTGTCCTCCGGAAGTCTCTGCCCATACTTTTAAGGTTCCGGGGCAAAGTACATTGAGGGTCAGTTGGTCCGGTGTGGAGGAGAGGATCTCTACGGTTGCAGGAGACAGATACTTCTCTTGTATGCCGATTACGGCCCAACCGTTGCGGATGGGGCATAAATGGAACAGCTCGTCTGTAAATCCCTCAAGTTTCACGGGATATGCCGAAGTCAGTTCGGTGGCTGTCCGGGCCTTCCAGTCGAATAGGAGTATCCGTCCGTAGGAGGTCATGTCCGGTTTTCCGGTAAGGGTTTCTCGTAACAGATAATCTTCTTTGACAATTCCGGCTGTCACTTCCCGGTATTTGGGAGAAGTGTTCAGATTGTAGCAGATGATGCTTACTGCTTCATCTCCCGTGGGAGCAAATACCCGATATGCCTTTCCATCCTGTAACGGGTTGGTAAGGATTGATTCGGGAGTCGGTATGGCAGGTGCTGCCGGACGGAATATCTTTCCGTTGTTATCAATCAGTGGGAAGATGTTTTCACTGACAAATTCTTTCGGTGAATCCGAAAGATAAACCGGTCCGCCGGAGATGGCTTTCGATCGTGCCATCAGGCTGCCGCAGATCGTGTCGCTGGAATGAAACATGTCATGGTCCGGCCACACTGTCTGTCCTTGCAACAGGGTATTGGTGTACGATTGGAAAAGATGGGATTTAGCCATGTCTTCATCATACTTTTTGTAATCGATGCTGACGCGGGTTACTCCGCTATACAATGTATGGTCAGTATTGAGAGTGTTTTGTGCCATGCAGTTCATCAGCCCTACCTGTTGGTCGTGTGTCTGCTTTTCCAGTGCCAGATTGCATTCTTTAGCCTGCCGGACAACTTCTGTCCCACCCATATAGAGGGGTAAGGTGAACGCCTGATTGTCTATTTTGAGAAAATCGAATCCGTTGTTCTTTAGCGAACGTACGTAGTACCGGTAAAAATTATCGATGTTCCGGGGGCTTTTGCCGGGTAACAGGCTCCCGTTGAACGTGTAGAGGCTTTGCTTTATATCTGCCGGGAAGTCATTGTCGGAAGATATTCCTGCCCAGTATCCTGAAAGGGCGTACCATAATCCCATCCAGCGGATTCTGTCTTTGTTCTTGCGAGCCATGATTTTATTCCATCCGTTAGGGAAACGCTTCGGATCGGGAACAAAGCTCATCAGTTGGCGTTGTCTGTTGGCTATGTGCCCGTCATCGATCAGCACATAGCGTACGGGGATGCCGGACGCTTCGATGGCATCGAGATCATTCAGTATTTTAGTTTCGTCAATATCGTAGTGATAATGTTCCCACGTACACCATCCGAGGTAATTCAGTGCTTCGAAATACTCTTTGTCCGTACGCTTTTGCAGTGCGGAAGTTTTATGGTCTGCTATCAGTGTTTCGTAAGCCTGACGGAGTACCTGATAAATGCTGCCGGCATTTTGAGTTAATGCTACCGGCACTTTACCCGAGAGGCGGTCGCATCCGAGTGTGGATACATAGAGGTTCAGGGAACCGTCTTTGTTTATCTGGAACCAACTGAGACTATTATCTCCGGACAGAGCTTTTACGAAGAGGTAATTGCCATCGGCGAGTTGTAGTAACAATGCGTCTCCTAAAGTGGAAGGACGTGCATTTGAAGGAATACCGGGGTAGTTTTCCTGTGTAAGGTCTTTCAACCGACCGAACATCCAGGGCAAGAGCCGGTTGGTGTTATTAGGCCACTCGAAGTCGCCGGGACGGGAGTCTCTGCTGAAAAATGCACCTCGTACATAAGCAGGCAGCTGAATGTTGTAGCAAAGAGTAGATTGATTGTCGGGAACTGTTTCTGTGTACATGATCGGCGCAGATGTCCCGTCAATCCGGAGAGGTTCCGGAATCTGACAGGCATTTACATCTTTGAATGATTTCCCTTTTTCATAGATAAACGTGCTTTGTGCGAGTATGGTCGTTCCGGAGAAGACCATACCCGCTAAAGCAAGCAAACTCATGATGAAATGTTTCTTCATTCTTGTGGTTAATTTACGGAGAAAGCACTGAAGTTTGTAATATCGGGCAGGGCAATGGATTGCAGCACTGTCAGCCGTAATGCCGTTGCTTCAATGGGATCGAATTTCTCGATCCGCTTGTACCCTACGGATTCTCCGGTACATACTGTTTTCCATTTCCCGTCTACTTTAGCTTCGATTTTATATTGGCGGATGCGTTCTCCGTTTTTTATGTTTTCCTGAATAATGCAGTAATTGACCGGTTGCTTGGATTTCAGGTTCAGAGTCAAGCTCTTCTTTTGTCCTGAAGTCTGTGCCAGAGGTGAAGTAAAACGGCGGTTGATTTCTTCGCCCCACTCTTTGAGGCGTTGTTCGTCACCTGCGGGAATCAGGCCGGTCGGATCGGGAGTCAGTCCGACAATCAGGGTCGCATTACGTCCGACGGACTTCTCGTACATATTCATCAACACATCCAGCGAATAAATGTTATTTTCGTCATCCGGTTCCCAGAACCATTCATGACGTCCGTTAGCTCCTCGCAGGGGAGTATCGGCCATGGCGGGTACCCAATATTTTCCGTCTTTGTCGCCATGCTTCAGCAACTCAAGTTGGTTGACATTGCTTTCTATCCTTTTGTGATGTGAGCAGGGAGCCGGGAAGGTAGACCAACAAGGATATCCCACTGTCCCCGATTCAGAACCTCCCCAACGGAAGTCAGCACGGTCTATGTTATGGTAAAAGAGGCAATTGGGCTGATATTTATTGACTATCGGCTCTACATCCGGACCGTCTCCCCGGGGATCATCTGCTCCACCGTCAAACCAGATCATATAAAGGTCACCGTATCGGGTGCAAAGTTCTGTCACCATCTTTTCGCACAAGCGTTTGTACCAGGCCTGGCGGTTATGGGCGAATTCACCTTCTCCTTCGGCTTTAAAGTTATGAATACCCAGCAGAGAGTTCCAACGGATACCGATATAAATTCCGGGTTGTAATCCATATTTGCGGCAGGAGTTTACGAAATCACGGACAATGTCTCCTTTTCCGTCTCTCCATTTCACAGCTTTGAGGCAATATGGGTTTACGTCACTTTGCCATAGCCCGAAACCGGTTTCGTGGGTTGCGGTAAGTACGGCAAATTTGCATCCGGCGGCTTTGGCTGCTTGTACCCACTGGTCAGTGTTCAATTCGGTCGGGTTAAAGATGTTGTAGTCTTCTATCGGGTTGATACGGTTGTTGCCTTGTCCATAACGTATTCCGTCGAATACATGAAGGTCATAGTGGAACACAGCTCCCATTTCAGCCTCGTGCCATTTCATTTGAAGAGGTTTGGGCACGGGAATGTTACTTTGTTGAGCCACACAATAGGTAGAAAAAAAGAGTAAGAGTAGGGTGTAATTAAGTTTGTTCATGGTGGTTAAGGGGTTATATAATTTGCAAATGGATCATTGGTTTGGGCAAGCCATGCTTGCAACTGCCGGCTGAATTTCCGTATCAGTTCGGGTTGTTGGTTGGCTATGTTGTCCATTTCATACGGATCGTTGTTACGGTCGAAAAGGATCACTTTATCGATTTTACCATCGGTGGCATGAACCACGTAAGTATATCGGTCGGTACGTAGCCCGCGGTAGCCGGTTGCGTGATTGTCATATTTCACGAAGTAGTAAGGCTGGACAATCTCTTTCGGTTCTCCGGTTATTATTGCGTTGCCCAAATCAAATGTCTGTACGGTAGAGGGTATTTCTTTTTGAAATCCCATCATAGAAAGTAGAGAAGGGTATAGGTCGGCAAAGGCAATCATCAGTTTATCATCCCGGCGGGGTTTGATTTGATCCGACCAGGAGATGATCATCGGAATGCGCATTGATTCTTCGTAGAAAATATCTTTTCCGGCATTTTCGTGAGCACCCATGCAGATGCCATGGTCGGAAGTGAAGACCACGATGGTATTATCGAACAGATGATTTTGTTTCAATGCTTCGATAATGCGTCCTACATTTTCGTCTACCCCTGTGATGCAGGCATAGTAATTGCGGATGTTGTTACGGAAGTAGTCTCCCATTTCCGTGCCTTTTGCCGGAATATCCGGACGGTCTTTGCAGAGAGCTTCTACATCCAGATTTTTATATATCTCTTTGTATCGGTCCGGTACCAGTTCGTATCCCGTGTGGGGCGGATTCATTGATACAACCAGTGCAAACGGCTGTTTCTTGTTCTTTTGTTCGTTGATGTACTCGATGGCTTTATCTGCTTCATATTCCGGTCCCCATTGGTTGACGTAGTAGAAGCTGTCCCGTGGAGCAGTTGTATTCCAGTACATGGGTTTAAGGTGATAGTCGTACGTTCCGTATGCTATCCAATGTTCAAAACCGTGGCGACGTTCGGGCGGACACCATTCATTCCATGCCACTTTTCCGCGGTTGTTGTAAGTGTCTACGTAGGGTTTGTAAGGGGCGTCCAGGTGCCACTTTCCGATATATCCGGTGTTGTATCCCTGATCTTTAAGTACATCACTCCAGCACCTGGCGTCTTGTGGGAGTTCCACTCCGTACGGGGCTGTGGCAGAATTACAGTTACCGGTTACCTTGCTGGAGATGGGGTACATACCGGTCATCAACATTCCTCTCGCAGGCGATGACACCGGATAGCTACTGACAGCATTGGTGAAATTGATACCTTCGGCAGCAAGTTGGTCTAAACTGGGGGTTTGTACAGGCTCTTTGCCTATGCATCCCATTGCGTCTCCTCGATATTGATCGGCCATAATGAAGACCAGATTGGGGGGAGTTTGCTTTTCCTGTGCCTGTAGTCCTGTGGCCAAGATAGGCAAGGTAAGCAGTGTTTGAGGGATAATCTTTTTCATAATGCTGTAAAGTTACATCTTTTCTATAAAAATACAATTTTTGGTGAAAGAAACAAGACCTCCCCGCACTTTTTTGAGGAGGTCCTGTTGGTTATCGGATATCTAATCTACTGAAAACTAATCTCCATCGGGGAGACTGCTGGTTTCTATCTTCCATCCCGGATTTTGATAAATTGTGGAGGTGGTATAGTCTGTAGACCCTTCTTCTGCTGTTGTCAAACGGAAGTGATCGAAGGCTATCGGATTCAGGTATTTATTCTGGTTCCAGTTATAGCCGTTATAGGCTATGTTATTTGTATTGATCCGGTAAGGACGCAGGTACTGGCTTTCTGATTTTGCTGATACATTGGCATTGGCGTTCCCTGATTCTATCAGGTTAATAACAGAGAGAGTGACGTCTGCTGTTGGTGCCGGATTGGGAGTTGTGTAGCGTTGATAGTTTTCGCTCCACAAATCGAATCCTTCAATATGATAATTTTGCATCATATCCAGTGCGCGCCAGCGTTTCAAATCGTTCAGACGAAGCCCTTCGGCTGCAAACTCAATACGGCGTTCCCGACGGATGTTATACAGAGTGTTTGATACGAACTCTGAACCGGAATAGCGGGCAAAGTCCAGTTCCTTACTCAAATCTGTCGCATTGATTGTTTTCTGATAATCGGTATCCATTCCTGCGCGGCTGCGGAGGGCTTTCCAGTATTTATCACTGTTGGCATCGAGTGAGTTATTCAGTTCATAATCTGCTTCCATATAATTCAGGTATGCTTCTGCAGCCCGGAATACAACGCATGCTGTAGTTGAAGGCAGAGTCGGACCTTGTGCAGCATCTGTTGTCAGTCCTTTTTTTACAGAATAGCCGGTAGGACATTTGTTTTCATTCTGTCCAAGTACAATTGGTGCACGGTAATAATAGCCATATCCTTTGACCAGATATTCGATATTGCTGCCTCCTTCTGATAATAGATCACCAGGTAATAAAGTATTGTATGTCAGACGTGGGTCACGGTCGGTTGCAACTGCTTCATAAGATTTATCTCCTTGATAACCGGAATTGCCAGCATAAATAGGTAATCCGTTTTCCATCAGGTAAGTTTGCATCATACTGCGTGTCCATCCTGTGTTACCTCCTCCATTACGCTGAATATATCCTACTACGAAGTGATTCACAGAAGGAGTCAGGCTGGCATCATAAGCTCTCCACAGTAATACTTCCGAAGCATTGCTTAATGATTGGCTGTTGAATAGTGACGGATAATCGTTGAACAACGGATACTTATCTGCAACAATTTGGGCGGCTTCTTTTGCCTCTGTCAAGAAGAATTTGATTTCAGAATCGATGTCAATCGTGAAATCCTTCAGATAATCCTTTTCTGCTCCTGGCCATCCTGGGCCTCCCGGAACGCGGGCAGTTCCTTTATGATACTTTTCCCAAGTGCCTTCGAAGAGAGCTACACGGCTTTTCAATAAAGCAGCACAATCTTTGTTTAGACGGTTACTCATAGGAGCAGTTGTTTTCATGTAGTAGTAAGCAGAATCCAGATCTTGTAAAATGAAGCGTGCCACTTCATTACGTGGGCGACGTTTACTTGCTTCCCTGACCGTTTCATAGTCTTCCGAAATCCATTGTTTTAGGATAGGGAAGTCTCCGAGAGCAACTAACTTGGTGTAATAAATGTAAGCACGGAAGAAATACATCTCTCCCAGATAATGCATGTTATTAGCTTCCGTTCCACTTAGTTCGCCAGCTTCCAGGCGAGGGCGTACTTTGTTGATGAAGTAATTTACATTTCGAATTTTACCGAAATCCCAGGCGCCACCACTTTGAGCTACACGAGTTTCTCCTTTTACAAACGAACTGTTGGGGTTACTTGCAGCTTGGTTATCACTGTTGTTATCAGTAGCAAATACTCCCATACTGTATTGTCCCGGAGTGTGGGATGGAAGTTGGTCATACAAATTAGCCGAATAAGCCGCCAAATCACTTTCTGCCAACAGATATTTGTCGGTAGGTACGGCATCCAATGGCTCTTTATCGAGAAAATCATTGCAAGAGCATAAAACACTTGCTAAACTAAAAATATATAATAGATTCTTTTTCATTATACTTGCTTTTTAAAGAGTTATATTTAAACCAAATGAAATAGTCTTTGACAATGGGTAGGTCTTTCCGTTACTGAATCCGTTACCGGCAGTTGCTTCAGGGTCGAACATATCGGCGATACCACTAATTGTAAATAAGTTCTCACCGCTGACATAAACACGGAGTTTTTCAATCTTTGCTTTATTCATCCAGGCTTTGGGGAATGTATATCCGATTTGCAGATTTTTCATACGCATATAAGCACCGTTCTGCAAATAGCGTGTTTGAGTCTGCTTGTTTTTGTTTCCTTTATCACCCAGATATGCTTTGGGATAGTATGAATCGACATTTGCTCCGAATATAGAAGTTGTGTTTTCAGGACGGAAATAATCGAGATGTTCGTCGAAACCTACAGATTGCCACTCGCCACCGTCTGCTCCCCAGAACATCGGACCGCTCAACCAAAGATCACGTTTCATGACACCTTGGAAGAACATCTGGACATCAAAGCCTTTCCAGTCAGCTCCTAAGCTCAATCCGAAACGAAAGCGGGGAGTACTGTTTCCGATTTTCTTTAAATCACCATGATCTGTTGCTGTACTATTTCCTTTGTCTACTACACCATCGCCATTGAGATCCCGATACATAATATCACCTGCTCCCCAGGCAGAACCTATCTTACTTTGGTCATTGTTAGCCAGCCATTCCGTCATTTGAGCATCTGTATGGGCAATACCTTCGGTTTCGTATCCCCATATTTCTCCGATAGTCATTCCATTGTAATAAAGGGCGTTGCCGTTTGCATCCCACAGAGCTTTAGAAGCGTTAGGATATGAAATGACTTTGGCACGGTTGTCAGAAAGGTTGAATCCTACATTATAGTTTACTTTTCCGATATTATCTCTCCAGTTAACCTGTAGTTCCCATCCTTTATTTTTTAATTCAGCATTGTTGGTGTTGGGTAGTGAAGTTCCTAAAATAGCACCTACTTCGGCTGCCGGTCCTACCATATCTTTGGTTCTGCGGATGAAGTATTCAAAAGTCATGTTCAGACGATTGTTGAACATGCCGAGATCGATACCGAAATTGGTATTATAGATTTTCTCCCATGTAAGTGTACTACTGACCATTCCGGGAACTCCGGCTGTTGTTGGCCTGCTGCCGTCCATTAGCCAGTTGCCACCGTTGGCTGTTACACTTTGTGTCAGATAGAACGGATAGTAAGAGTCTGTGTTCTGGTTACCTAACATACCCCATGAAACACGAGGTTTCAGTGTGCCAATAATATCGTTGATCGGTTCAAAGAATGATTCACGGGCTACATTCCATCCTAAAGAGAAAGAAGGGAATACATTCCAGCGCTGATCTTTCAAGAAGCGGGAAGAGCCGTCGTAACGAACATTCACTTCAGCCATATAACGGTCTTTATAAGCATAGTTGAGGCGTCCGAAGAATCCGGCTGTGGACCAGTCATTGTATTTGGAACTATTAATTTTGTCTTCTCCTGTCGCTGCACTGATTTCCGGAACAAGACTGCTGATTACATCAGGACGCTGGGCTGCAAGTTCGCGATAAATATATTCTTCGGTATTCATTCCGACCAATGCCTTGAAGTAATGGTCTTTTATTTGCAATGTGTAATCAGTATATACACTTGTTGTGTAAAAATTACTGTTTTGGTAGGCTGAGCGTGCAAAAGAGGATCCTGGAGAATAACTACCGCTGAAAGCCAATGCCAACGGGTTGCCGTTTACATCGTGCTCGTAGATGGGGTTTAGGTTTGTTTGTTTATTCTGGTTGATAACCCGCATTCCTGCTTCTGCATAGATATTCCAACCTTTCATAGGGTGAATCACCAATTGTCCCTGAAGGTAAATATTGTCATTGTGTGTTTTGGCACGTCCGCCGTCAGTCAATTGGCTGAGTTTACCATTCCTCATATAATAGCCGTTCGGGTCTTTAAAAGGCATCATAGGCCACATGCGGGCAATATCATGATAAAGGAGTCCACCTTCTTCAAGGTAAATAGGATTGTCAAGATCAAAACGGACGAATTTGGTGTTTATGTTGAAGTCTACGTATTTATTAATTTGCGCATTTACTTTTGCTGTTGCATTATAGCGTTTGTAATTATCGTTACCGTAACGGAGGTTACCGTCCTGATTTAGGTAACTGCCCGAAACGTAGTATTGCAATTTTTCTGTACCTCCGTTCAGGCTGATGTTGTGTTCATTTGACCAGGCCCATTGAAAATGCTTTTTCCACCAGTTTACGTTATCATTGGCTTTCTCGTGGAAATGCCAATTGTTGCCGTTAGCTATGGTAGTTGTTGTAATTTCACCTGCCATATACTTCTGGATACGGTCTATGGTCTCTTCATCAAATATTGCACTACCACCTTGGTTGATAGATGCTTCATTGAAATAATTGGCAAAACGATACGAATCGATTTGGTTAGGAAGATTAGTTGGTCCCGAATAGCGGAAACTGTTGTTGTAGTTTACCTGCATTTTACCCGCTTTACCCTTTTTAGTAGTGATCAGGATAACACCGAATGCGGCACGTGATCCATAAATGGAAGAAGAAGCGGCATCTTTTAGTACAGAGATGTTTTCAATGTCTTCCGGATTCAGATTGTTCATGTTACCTTCCATTCCGTCGATCAAGATAAGTGGTGAGGCACTTGATCCTTTACCAATAGTACCTGTTCCACGGATGTTTACGTTCATTGTTTGTCCCAACTGTCCTCCTAAATCAGGGGTGGACAGGTTTAATCCTGGAACTACTCCTTGCAGAGCTTGTCCCACCTGTGATACCGGGCGTGAAGCCAGTGCTTTGGTATCTACACTGGCAACGGCTCCGGTTAAGTTTACTTTCTTTTGGGTACCAAAACCGACTACCACTACTTCATCAAGTGTTTTTGAATCCTCACTTAATTCAATCCTGAAAGATGTTTGGGCACCATTGAGGGAAATTGACTGAGTTACGTATCCTATATAAGACACGTTTAATACACTTCCTTTTGCAACATTTTTTAGGGCGAACTCACCATCCAGATTTGTAACGGTTCCGTTGTTTGTCCCTTTTACTTGAACAGTGGCACCGATGATTGGCTCATTGAGCTTTTTGTCAATCACAGTACCCGTAATGTTGAATTGCTGTGCATACAATGAAGTGATGCCGAGCAGCAACATGAATAAGATTGAAATTTTTTTCATTCGTTTCTTATTTAAAGTTATACATAAGGTTTAATTACATGGCAAATTTACTGGGATTGCCAGATTGCGGGGGGACACGCTTATATCATTCAGCATACACGTTTAATTCAATGGCGTGTTTTTTTCAAATCTCTTTTGTATGTTTAGTCTTTATTTTGTTTATTTGCAGTAAATTGATATTATGATGAAGCAGCTAAATCTCTTTTTACTGATTCTGTTTGTATGTAGTTACCCGATTACTTCCGGTTATGCTTTTTTTGATAAAGATATTCGTCTGCTAACTATGCAAGATGGATTGGCAGATAATACCATTTCCTCGATTTATAAAGATGGGGATGGGTTTATGTGGTTCGGGACTAATAATGGTTTGAGCCGTTATGATGGTAAGTCAATAAAGAATTTCTCTCCTTCACAAGCATATATGCATGTTTCCGAGATCGTAGAAATGTCCGATCAATATTTGGGTATTATTGCCGGAAATATTTTATATTGTTTTAACCGGACAACAGAGACATTTATACCGGTTGTTTACGCAGCAGATTATAGTCGTGTATGTATCCCTCACATCATGCCTGCAGATGACAACTCTTTTTGGGCGTTTTCAGGGCATACATTATATTTATATACAAAAAAAGAGGTTAAGAATGAGAAGGGAGAAGTCGTCCAGATAAAATTGGAATGTGAGAAACAATATAAAGACCTGATTGATTCTACTGATGGTTTTTATGCAATGTGTTATGCTGATAACCATAAAACTCTATGCTTAATTACGGGACGGGGAACTTTAATTTTGTTTCGCCCTGAATCTTTGGAGCAGTCTAAAAAGGTGTCTTTATGGGAAAATAAAGTTTGGGATGTAACTTCCGTATTATATGATAAAGGAGTCGTCTGGATTTCTACTGTCGGGCAGGGCATCTTACGTTATCATGTTGCTTCCGGACATACAGACAGGATTACCTATCAGGAAAACAATAGGGATAACAGTCTTTCACATACTGATGTTTTTCGGGTTATTCCCATTAAAAACGATCGTTATTTAGCTGTAACTTGGAATGGGTATACCTTATTATTACAAGATAAAGATAACCCGGAAAAGATAACTACTGAAATATACAATAATACAGTTTCGCAACTTCACCGGAGTTTGGAAACAAGAATGATATCAGCGTATTATGATCCCAATGGCATTGTCTGGATAGGTACGAATGGGGGTGGAGTGATGTATTCTGATTTGCGGTCACAGTTTTACAACCAGTTTCATCAGGAAAGGCATAATGAAGTTTGTGGTATTGTTATGGATGGCAGAAAATACGTTTGGATGGCTACTTTCCATCAGGGTATTATGAAAAGTGAGCAGCCTTTTCAATCGGCAAGACGAATGAACTTTACTACTGTTGGCACTCCTGATGTCCGGAAAAGAAACACTGTCCTTTGTGCTATGAAGGACGATAAAAACTCGCTCTGGTTTGGGAACAGTGATGGAACATTGACTCTTTATGATGAAGCGACCGGAGAGTTTCGGTTGCAGTTTTTACAAGACAAGGGGAGGGTTAATACGGCCGCTGTATGGGCATTGTATATGGACGCTGACCGATGTTTATGGATAGGTACCAATAATGGAGTCTGGAAGTTAGACACTGATTCCGGAGTCTCCCAAAAAGTCCCGATTGCAAGGGCCTTTAAAGAATCTACCCAAGTTTATGTGCGGGCTATTGTTGGGACGAAGGATGGAGTGATCTGGTTGGGCACAAGCAACGTGGGAGTCTGTAAACTGAGAGTTGATTCGAAAGGTGAGATAAGTATAAAGACTGGTTATGAAAAGGCTGCGAATATACAAAATAGCTCAGTTCGTTCTTTATTGGTTTCTTCCGATGGTAATATATATGTGGGCTATATGGATGGTTTTGCCATTCTTTCACCTAAGACAGATGCGATACGAGAATACTATACGACTCGAAATGGATTGTGCAGTAATTTCATCGGATGTCTGGTCGAAGACCACCGAGGACATATTTGGCTGGGAAGTAATTCGGGTGTTTCTCGTTACAGCCGGCATCAACATCTTTTCTATAATTATTATATCAGTGGTAGTAACCGTTCTGCGTTGCTCGCCGATAAAACGTTATTTTTTGGTAATAATAAGTCGCTTACCTATTTTAATCCGGATGATGTGGATGTTCATCTGGCCGATGATCAGGTTCTAATTACCGGACTTGAGGTGGACAGCCGTCCTATTGGGATCGGTGATAAGATAAACGGGCAAATGATATTGGCAGCGGGTATTTCATATACAGGTTCGGTTACTTTGAACAATGAAAACCGGGATTTCGCTTTGACCTTCAATAATCTTTCTTATGCTGATGAACAACAAAAATATAATTACCGTTTGTTACCTTATCAAACGCATTGGTTGGTTTCTAACGATGGAGAGAAAGCGGCTTATACAAATTTGCCAGAGGGAGATTATACATTTGAGGTGAAAAGTATCTATCCTGACGGAAGGAATGGAAAGGTGACTTCGCTTCAGATACATATTTTGCCACATTGGAGTCGTACATTGCCTTTCCGATTATTTATTCTCTTGTTATTGGTTGGAATAGTGGCTTATTTGATCCGTTTGGTTAAACTTCGTCAGAGGCGCATGGAACATGAGATGCGAATGGAGCATGAACTCTTGACAGTAAATCTGGAGCGTGAAAAGGAGCGGCAGATCCGGATGGAGCGCGAGAACTTTTTTACAAGTGCCGCACATGAATTGCGTACTCCATTGACTTTGATTCTCTCACCTCTACAAGAGCTGTTGCAGTATATTAAAGCCTCCGATCCGTTATATAGCAAACTATATACCATGTATAAAAACGGAGCTTCGCTGCATACGCTGGTCGATCAATTACTCTATGTGCAGAAAATAGAAGCCGGAATGGTGAAACTCCGTTTATCAGAGGCGGATATTGTAGGATTAGTAAAGGAGGTAGCCGAGTCATTCCGCCAAATGGCAGGAGTGAAGGGACTTACGTTCAATGTACAGCTCCCGGATGATCCTGTTTATCTGTGGATTGATACGGAGAAAATAACTTCATCAGTCAGTAACCTGTTATCCAATGCTTTTAAATATACTTCGCCAAACGGAGAAGTTTTGCTTTCTCTGACCCGCATGGAGCGGGATGGAAAGGGCTTTTGCCGGATAACAGTATCAGATACGGGAACGGGAATTCCGGATGAATTGCAAAAACGTATTTTTGATTCTTTCATCACCGGCGATAATTCACCGGCTTTTTCGACCAAAGTCGGTATTGGATTGCGGATTGTGAAAAATACGATGGATCTGCATCATGGACAAGTCACTCTTGATAGTGAACCTGGGAAAGGTTCTACGTTTGTTCTATTGATACCGGAAGGTAAATCTCATTTTATCGGTGACTTATACGAAGTGGTGGATTATCATAAACATGAAATGGAGCCGCAATTTCAACCCTTGTCCGTACAGGAAAACACAGAAGGGGAGGTTCCGGTCACTAAAAAAACGCTTCTGATTATTGAAGACAATGTAGATGTACGTCAGTATATCCGTTCCTTGTTTGTAGCAAAATACACGGTACTTGAGGCTGCCGATGGTGAAGAAGGTATTCAAGTTGCCACAAAAGAAATTCCCGATTTAATTATTTCGGACGTGATGATGCCAGTCAAAGACGGATTTGCTTGTTGCCGGGAGATACGCGAACGACAAGAGACAGCCCATATTCCTATCCTGATGTTGACAGCCAGGGCAGAAGATGCAGATGTACTGCAAGGTTCTCGTAGCGGGGCGGACGACTATATGATGAAGCCTTTCAATCCAGAAGTGTTGAAAGCGAAAGTGGAGAATCTGATTCTTCAACGCGAACGCTTGAAACGGATTTATACCAAAGCTTTGATGCTGAAGCAGGAGCCGGCTGAAGATGAAGAGGCAGATGACGTATTTATGCAGAAACTTATTAATGTGATTGAGAAGAATCTGTCTGATGATAATTTTAATGTCAAGATGCTGGCCGAGCAACTTCACATGAGCCAGCCTACTTTGTACCGGAAGGTAAAGCAGCGTAGTGAGTTATCTGTAGTCGATATGATTCGAAGTATACGGGTAAGTAAAGCTGCTTCATTGATTATGGAGAATCGTTATTCCATTCAGGAAATCTCCGAAATGGTAGGATTCAGCGATGCCCGGACGTTGAGAAAGCACTTTACGGAACAGTTTGGTGTACCTCCTTCAAAATACATGGAAAGTAAATAAATAAAGAGTTAATTCTTCGTTCCTGAACAGGGGGGAAGAATTAACTCTTTATTTCAGTCTGCTATGTGCTTGTTTTTAATCCAATATGATGGGTTTATACTTGGGAACCAATGCCTTCATCACAATCCATCCAACGAGGTAGGCTACCGAACAGATGCAGAAAATTATAAAGTACCCGGCCGGTTTACCGATGAAGCCCATAAATACCATTTGGGTTATATCTGCATGTACAAACAGCTTACCGGCTGAATACTGGAGAATCATAGAACCCACTCCACCTGCCATGCCGCCGATACCGGTAATGCTGGCGATAGCGCTTTTGGGGAACATATCACCTACAGTAGAAAATATATTGGCGGACCAGGATTGATGGGCAGCACCTCCGATACCGATCATGATAACCGGAAGCCAGGGGGAGATGGTTCCCAGTGGTTGGGCGAGTAGTACCAACAGAGGGAAGAAGGCGAAAATCAGCATAGCTCTCATGCGGGCTGCATACGGGTTTAGTCCCGTTTTATTAATGATAATCGTGGGAATCTTTCCACCATAGATGGACAGCATTGTAATTGCGTAAAGAGTGAAAATCAGTGCCCGACCCAATCCTTCGGAGGTTTTTATATCAAATTGAGTGCTCAGGTAGGAGGGTGTCCAGAAGAGGAAAAACCACCATACTCCATCCGTCATGAACTTGCCGAATGCAAAAGCCCAGGTTTGTTTATACATAAAACATTGCCGGAAAGTCATGCCTTTCTTTTCCTTATCTTCTTTTGCGGGTATTGTTCCGTTCTCCTGTTTGTCTTGTTCGATATATTCGAGTTCTGTTTTGTTTACGAATTTGCTTTTAGAAGGAGCTGTATACATGAATATCCAGAACCCCATCCATATGAAACCGAGGGCACCGATGATAACAAACGCCATTTCCCATCCCCAGGCTTTGGCCAGTAATGGAATGCTTAAAGGAGCAATCAGAGCGCCGATAGAGGCACCGGCATTGAAAATGGAAGTGGCATACGCTCGATCCTTTTTCGGGAAATATTCGGCCGTTACTTTAATGGCAGCCGGAAAGTTACCCGCCTCACCAAGTGCCAGGATGCAGCGTGCAACCAGAAAACAATACATGCTTATAGTGGCGAGTATTACCACTACATCGCCTGTCGCCGCTATCAGTTCGGCTGCACTATGCATACCTACATACTCTTCGGTCACAACTCCACAAAATGCATGCATGCAGGCACCTACCGACCATACACCGATAGCCCAGAGATAGCCTTTCTTAGTACCCATCCAGTCGATAAACCGACCGGCAAAAAGCATACAAATGGCATATACAATGGAAAACACAGAAGTTATAATGCCGTAATGTGATTCGTCCCAATGAAACTCGGGCTTGATAAATTCATCCCAGGTCAACGATAGCACCTGGCGGTCGAGGTAGTTTATTGTTGTCGCGAAAAATAACATGGCGCAAATTGTCCATCTGTAGTTTGTCATTTTCCCCACAGTGTTTTGGAGTGTATTCATACTATTTGATTTAAAATTTTCCGGTTTTGTTTCGGAGCCAAAAATACGCATTATTTGATGTTATCCAATGATATTGGCTACTTATTTTCATACTTTCAGAGATTATTTTATGATATATTTATAAAAAGGAAGAATAAATGCGTTATCGAACACAATAAATATTGTTTTCGCACACGGTTTGTCTTACTAAAAAATAGGAACTACGTTTGAATTGAAAATAGACCGGACTTACTTTCTTGGGATGCGTTAGAGTACTTCCAATACGAAATAGACTTTAATGAAGCTTGAAATGTAAATAATATATGAAAACTTCAGGGCGCTGATTCCGGATTCGGTCCGGATTGTGGTATAGGCAGAGGATGTGCGGTTCGATTTTTATGTTTTTCCTTTTATTTTGTATTTCAAGATAGAAATTTTATCTTTGCCTTAATTGAGACAAAACATAATTAAAATAAAATGAAAAACAACCGATTGATCATTACCCTTATTGCCTTGTTTATTTTAGGGTTTGGGCTGAACGCCCAAACGGCTCCTACTGAGGAAACGGCTGCTCAGAAAGAGAAAAGAATGGAATGGTTCTCCCAGGCCAAGTTAGGAATCTTTATTCATTGGGGAATCTATGCTGTGAATGGAGTATCTGAGAGCTGGTCATTTTTCAACAATTACCTTCCTTATGAAGAGTACATGGCTCAGGAGAAAGGATTTACGGCATCGGCCTACAATCCTCAGGAATGGGTGAAACTGATTAAGGAAAGTGGTGCGCGTTACACCGTCATCACTACCAAGCATCATGATGGTGTAGCTCTTTGGGATACGAAGGTGGGTGACTTGAGTACCGTGAAAAGCACTCCTGCCGGGCGCGACTTGATTGCTCCTTTTGTGAAGGAGGTGCGCAAACAAGGATTAAAACTTGGATTTTACTATTCGCTGCTCGACTGGTCGCATCCCGATTATCCTAATAAAACCCGCACGGAAGTACGTTACAAAAACGATCCGGATCGTTGGGCTAAGTTTGTTAACTTCAATTTCGGACAGCTTTCTGAACTGAATAAAACCTGGAAGCCCGATCTTTATTGGTTCGATGGAGACTGGGAACAAACCGCTGAAGCCTGGGATTCGAAAGGGATCATCAATTTGCTGCGTTCCACTAATCCGAATGTTATAGTAAACTCCCGTATTCAGGGATATGGTGATTATGCCACACCCGAGCAAGGAGTTCCTGTGGTTCGCCCTGCCGATAAATATTGGGAACTTTGCATGACCATGAACGATTCGTGGGGCTATCAACATGCTGATACCAATTATAAAACTCCGTTCATGCTGCTGCGTACTTTTGTCGATTGCCTCAGCATGGGTGGTAATCTGCTTCTGGATATAGGACCGAAAGAAGATGGAACTATTCCTGCTGAACAGATTGCTGTTCTGAAAGAGTTCGGACGTTGGACGAAGAAGCATAAGGAAGCTATCTACGAGACGCGTGCCGGTATTCCATGTGAGCATTTTCAAGGGTATACCACACTGAATAAAGCAGGCGATATTCTTTACCTTTACTTACCTTATAAGCCAAACGGCCCGATTGAGGTGAAAGGGCTTGTCAATAAGGTGAACCGTGTATGGGTAGTGGGCAACGGAGCTATGTTGCCATACAAGGTTTATAACAAGAACTATTGGAGTGAGGTGCCGGGAAACCTCTATATCGATATTCCCGAACGTGTGCAGGATGAACAGATCACTGTGATTGCTGTGTTACTCGATGGTCCTATCAAGCTTTATCGTGGAGTGGGGCAAGTGATTGAAAGTAATTAAAAAATAAACCTTTATGAATTTCAGATTAACTTCTTTATTCGTTTTTCTATTCCTTTCTGTTCAGCTTTGGGCGGGAGGACATAAGAACCTGCCTGCCAAAGGCGACCTTCACGTTCCGGTATTTGAAAATGTGAATGTACGTTTCTCTCCTGATACGTATCCTAATAATTATAACGGGGCGGATGAGTCAGGTGTATACCATCTGGTCAATGGGCGTATCATCCTGAAGAAGATAACTCTTCCTGCATACAAACGAAATGTGTCGGTGAACCTAAAGATTACCCTTGCTTCCAACGGTGATCGCTGGGATAAGTCGGGTTCTTGTTTTGTGTTGCCCAAGTCATCAGCTGTCAATCTGCTGACAATCGCTCGTGATGGTGCGAAGTTTCCTCCAGTAGATAGCTTGAAGCTGGAAAAAATGGTAGGTATCGTTTCCGGAAAAGACTATTTGCCTACAGTAGAGTTGATGCGTTTTATGACTCCATTCGGTGTGGGGTACTATAGTAATAACAATGATTCACTGAGCAGCAAACGCCGTCCGGTTTATATCCCCAAGTGGGAAAGCAATGTTACCTGGCAACAAGATATTACCGATCTTTATCCTTTGCTTGAAGGAGAGGCTTATGTCGGTATTTATATTGATACCTGGACTTCTGAAGGTTATTTGGTAAGTGCGGATATTGACGTGAAAGAAAGTAGCCTTACTTGTGACGCTCTTCCGAAACGCCATGTAGAACCGTTGATGAATACCGTTTATTATATGGGACAGAGCTATCCTGATATTTTTGCCCGTCGGGATGTATCTACTGATTTTACAGTTCCCAAAGGAGCAAAAAATATCCGTCTTAAATATATAGTGACCGGACATGGTGGCCATAGCGGTGGGGACGAATTTGTGCAAAAGCGTAACATTATTTCTGTTGATGGGAAAGAGGTGCTCAACTTTGTTCCTTGGCGTGATGATTGTGCTTCTTTCCGGCGTTTCAATCCGGCGACCGGTGTTTGGCTGATCAAACGTTTGGCCTCTTATATCGGTGAAAAGGGGTATACAGAGAAAGAAGTGGAAGAGCCGCTGGCTTCTTCGGATCTTTCCCGTTCCAATTGGTGTCCCGGTTCGGACGTTGTGCCCGAAGAGGTAATTATTGGTACGCTTACTCCCGGCAAGCACACTTTTACGGTCAGTATTCCTGAGGCTCAGGTTGTAGATGGGAATAAACTGAACCATTGGCTGGTTTCAGCTTATCTGGTATGGGAGGAATGATTGCGTTAGGGTTCATCCCGTAAGTGTATAATTCTATACTGCTTTGAATTTGATTCACCACAGAGGACACAGAGTTTTAATTTCTTGCTTAGTATATTAAAGAAAATATTCTCTGTGTCCTCCGTGTCCTCTGTGGTGATTTCTGACGATAGGATATAAAAAAAGCCTCTTCTCACGAAGCGGCTTTTTGGGTTTACTTTCTTTTTATGCTTTAGCTCAAAAAGAAAGCAAACTTTAAGATGAAAAAAAGGGAAGTCTCACGACTTCCACAATTCTTCTAACCTTAAATCTAAATCTCTATGAAAAAAACGTAGTGCAAATATAGCGGTTTGCGATATACTGAGGTGTTAACGAAGTTCAGAAAGAAAGAATAAAAGCTAAGGACTGCAAAATTAAGATAATGCCTCTCGCTGTTTTATTAATTTTATCAAACTGTCATAAATTGGATTCTGTTCAAGCAGTCGGGGCACTCCTGTAATGAACATTTGCTTGCGTGCGCGGGTCAGCGCGACATTTAGTTTCCGGTCTATAAGGACTCCATTTTCTTCTGTCAGATTAGAGAGGAAGCGAAGTTGGTAGGGGTAGTTTACACAAAATGAATAGATGATGACATCTCGTTCGCTTCCCTGAAAACGTTCTACGGTATCTACCAGAATTGAGTTCAGTTCCGGGATTCCCAACATGGCAATTTCTTTTTTAATCAAAGCGATCTGGCTTCGGTAAGGGGTAATGATCCCCAAGGTGCGTGTACTTTCAAAAGTCCCGGCATATTGCCGGTAAATGTCTGCTGCAAGCCGGGCTGTGATACACGCTTCCGAGTGGTTGACTTTTGCCGAAGCTCCTTGTGGTTCTGCTTCCGAAGGAAGGAAGACTATTCTTGACATTCCTTCTATGGTTTCAACCTGATGGGGAAGTCCCACTGGGATCAACCGCCCTTCGTAAAAAGCACGGTTGGCAAAAAGGGCTACTTCGGGGTGCATCCGTCCCTGCTTGCAAAGCATATCGAAGGAGCGATGTCCTTCGGGTGATGAAGAGGAAACAGAAGGGAGAAGATCGGTTGATGATGTACGTGCGGTACGATAGAGGCGCTCAAAGAGAGAATCTTTGAGGTTTTTCAGTCCGATGGCACGTAGCTCCTCATCATAAATCTCCGATTGTCCGGTGTTTTGCAATACGACAGCAGGTAGCTGCTTATGGTCACCGATCAGAATAAATTTGCCAATGGCATTTTCTCCATCTTCACTGCGGGCACAGAGGATGCCCAACAGTTGAGGCTCCAGAATTTGAGTGGCTTCATCCACGATGGCTACATCGAACTTTTTCAGGCGAAAGAGTTCGGGCTTACCGGAAATGGAGGCTACTGTCCCTACAAAGATACGGCAGTGACTGATGCGCTCGGTTACTTCGGACCGGCGGAAGCAGTGTGATAGTTCATTTTCAATCAAGTGGTCGCGATAGGCTTCGTCACATGAAAGTTCGCTGCCCACACGGATAAAATCGACTTTCGGGTGGATAGACGAAAGGGCTTTGCAGATTTCATCTACAGCCCGGTTAGTATATGAAAGTAGAAGTATTTGCGCCTGTTCTTCCCTATGAAAGGTTTCTACCATTTTCTTCAGGGCACACGAAGTTTTGCCGGTTCCCGGAGGACCTACCAGTAAGAAATAGTCTTTGGCAGCCTGTGCTTTCAGAGCCACCCGGGAGAAGTCATCGGTGGCGGAAAGAATGTGTCCGTCCAGTCCGGAGTCAAACTCGGGCGGACGTTGTCCCAACAATAGATCACGCCGTTCTTTTGTTGCTGAAGCAAAAGCTGACAGTCCCTGATACATGCTTCGGAAAGTGGTATCTATGGTATCGTGTTCGATTGCGTAAAGGCTGTCCGGAGGAAGTACGGAACTGTTTCGCTGAGTGGAGCGCAGGCGGATACCTATCTCTTCTTCTGTGATGAATTCGATATTGCCTTTGAATACCATTTTGTTAGTAGCGTTATCCTCATTTCCGTTACGCTCGTAGAGAACAATGGCATCTCCCTGGCGGAAATTAGGCAGGGCTTGTGGTTCGTTTTTTTCCGGAGATGATATTTCGTTTTTTTCCGGGGATGTTTTCGTTTCTTCAGACGAAGGTTCTCTCTTCTTTTGTGAAAGAAGAATATGTGCTTTATGTTTGTCCGCTGCATGGTTTTCTTTGATGTGCAGGTCATAAAGAATTTCTCCGGCTTCGCATTTCTCTGCTAAAGTAGAGAGCCACAAGGCAGCTGCACCGGTGCGGCCTTCATAATCGACATCTCCAGATTTGGAAGTGTATAACTCCTTGGTTATGAAATTATAGAGTACGAAGAAGTACGACCGTTCCAACGAGGTGAGTGAACCCAGTTTCTGCGATAGGTTGTCGATGGAAGGGCGGAGATATTGTTCCCAGAAACGGCCGGATAATCCTCGTTCATTAAGTACGTCGGACTGTATGGCCTGGAGTTTTAAAGCAGTATACTCCACGCTGTTTCGTAGCTGGATTCCGTATTCATCGGATACGATCCGGTTGCGCAGATTGATGACGCGGCGTACCATTGCCCACGACGGGCGTGCCGGATAGAGTAAGGGATAGCGTGTATAGAGTAGGTAAGCCTTTACCCGGTGATGATCCATCCCCATCGAATATTGCAGCACTGCCTGGTAAAGCAGCATCTGTACTTTATTGTTTTCTTTCGGTTCTACTTTGTTGCGGATAGAGTATTCGTCTGCTTTTCCGGATTTCATTTCGATGAAGGACGACATGTCCCGTTGCATATAATCCAGTCGTCCTTGCAGACCGAGTGCTTCACAGATGTAAGAAGGTTCAAGCACAGCGTCCCTCTTGTCCAATTCGTAACCCGGAGCATGGAAAGTGTCGTTTACCACTTCCCGGATATGTTCGAAGTGTAGTTTGCAATCGTCAAAGAACTGACGCTCTTTCTCCTTATCGCGTAAGTCGGCACAGGCTGCCAGCTCAATCGGGTAACGGCGGAAAGCTTTCTGCATACATTCTCTATAGTCCGGTTCCTCTTCAGCATGAATCCATTCGTCAAGAAAAAGGTTGGCAATGTTTCCCAGAAGTAGCGGACGGGCGTTCTCAATGGGCTGGAGGCGTGCCAATACATAGTTGGCAGGATGATGTCCGTAATCGCGGAAGCATTCGGCTAACGAACTGATATCGATCAGATAGTCCGGTTCAAGTACAATGAACGAAGGGGTCAGAATGCCGGCTTCGTCAATAGCTACGTCGAGCAGATTGAGTTGGGCATGGTGCCATAGAATTTCACAAGTCTGCGCAAATTCCTCGTTGATTTGAGGAACGTTATAGCGTACCCGGAGAAACTCATCGGCAAGCGCATCGACCGGAATAACATAAAGATACTGTTCGTCTGCGTATTGATAGCATACACGCATTCGTTTTACCTGTTTCTTAGCCGGAGGAGCCACGATATAAGTTGCATCGGTACGAGGCAGTAGGCGATAGAGCGTACTGGGAATCTCAATTTCATAAAGTTTGCGTATAAAGAAAGCAAGTGTCTTGATATCTCGCAGCAGTTTTTCGCGTACCGGTTCTTCCTTGCGGTTAAGAATGGCATTCGAGGTCAGCCGGAAAGTGTGCAGCCGGTTTTGTTCGACAACCGTCAGGCCGGCTCGTGCAGATACGAAACTGATGCGTGCTGAGAGGTCAGTCATCTGAAGGCTTTCATCCTGCATTTGCGCCCGGCACAATCGTTCAAGCAGGTCACGTAACTGTTTGTAAGCCATTGCCAGATTGTCGTTTGTGGTCTGGCAAGCTGCAAGCAGGATCTCAAAAGATTCGTTCACTTCATTTTCCATACAGCAAAAATACATGATAATTCCCGGAATCTCATGCGGATGGACAAAAATGTAGATGGAAACATCTGATGATGGTTGGCAATAAAACGTAGAGCTCTATGAACTGGCCGCTTTTTTGTCTTTAATCATCAATATACTCATTTCATAGAGCAAATAGAGCGGGATGGCGACAACACTGAGTGTGAAAGGGTCGCCGGTAGGAGTGATTACAGCTGCGGCAATTACAATTACAACGATGGCATGCCTCCTGTATTTCCGAAGGAACGATTTGTTGACCAACCCTAACAGAGAGAGTAACCATGTCAATAGCGGAAGTTCAAAAGCCAATCCCATACATAATACCAACATCATAAAGTTGTCAATATAGGAATTCAGAGAAATCTGGTTTTCGATTTCAGCACTGAGTTGGTAAGTGGATAAGAAGCGTAGAGTGAGAGGATAGACCATGAAGTAGCCCAGCAGGACTCCGATAAAGAACATAACCGTACCGATGGTAAGTGCTTTTTGCACTCCTTTTCGTTCGTTGGGATATAAAGCGGGACTGATAAAACGCCAGATTTCAAAGAACAGATAGGGCATAGCAGTGACCACCGACATCCAGAAAGCAGTGGACATATGAATGAAGAAGGGGGCAGCCAGGTTGATATTGACCAATTTGACTTTAAAGTCTTGGGTAAAGAATTCGTCTGTCAGATTGAATGTACGCCCTATTTCGCGGAGAAGGTCATAAAAGATAAAATTGTTATGGCAGGGTGCCAGAATCACAGAGTCGAACAGATAAGGCATGGCTATGAAGTATCCCACAGCCAGTACAAACCAAACGGCAATCATCCGAAAAAGTACCCGGCGCAGTTCGTCCAGGTGGTCCCAAAAAGTCAGCTCTTTGTTTTCTGCCATTATGCAAAGATAAAGATGGAGAGAGCAAAAGAATTATTTATCTTTCTTCTCCGTATCTGAAGGTTCGTCTATTTCGTTCTTAGCTTTGTTTATCTCTTCTTTGGCTTCATTTACGCCTTCTTTAAAACTTTTCACTCCTTTGCCGAGACCTCGCATCAGTTCGGGAATTTTTTTTCCGCCAAAGAGCAGGAGAATAACCAGCAAAATGATAATCCATTCGGAGCCGCTGGGCATAAATCCCAATAATAACAGGTTTGTCATAACATCATTGTATTAGTTTGTGCAAAGATAGATTTTTTTGAATGAAAATAGAAGGAGCGGAATCATAAAAGCGAAAACGGAAGCGATAAAAACGAAAAGAGGGGCTATGTCAAAACTTGCCATAAGGACACATAGTAGCGCAGAATAAATTTTAAATCATAGATTATCAATATGAATATTCTGTGCTACTCTGTATCCCCTGTGGTGGAAAGACTTTCAATGCGCCCCCTGATAGTTTATCCCTTTTTAATTACCGGATTCCGGGGACTTGTGGTGTCCAGAGGAATCCGTGGAAGAGTTTAATCCTGATAATATACCCTCTTTACCCGGGTTGAGATACCTGTCAGTACCTCGTAAGGAATGGTGTCAAGGGTATCCGAAAGAACGGTAATGGGCAGTTCGTCACCGAAAATCACGGCTTGGTCACCTTCTCTGCAATCGATATCCGTCACATCTATCATACATACATCCATGCAGATATTACCCACATATGGAGCTTTTTTACCATTGACGAGGCAATAACCGTGCCCGCATCCCAGATGGCGGTTCAGACCGTCAGCATATCCGATGGGGATTGCCGCGATGCGCGAAGGACGAACCAGATGTCCTTTGCGGCTATATCCTACCGTATCTTCCTCCGCTACATCACGTATCTGGAGAATGGTTGTTTTCAGTGTACTTACGTTGTTGATGACTGAATTGTCAATGGGGCTGATACCATACAATCCGATGCCCAGCCGCACCATATCGAATTGTGCTCCGGGAAAGCGTTCGATACCGGCCGTATTGCAGATATGGCGCAGTATCTTATGTGGAAATGCTTCTTGCAGCTCAGTCGACATATGTTCGTATCGTTCGATTTGCTGACGGGTGAATGCGTCGAATTGGGGCGAATCGCCTCCCACGAAATGTGAGAAGACCGAACGGGGTATCACGGCATTCTGATTCTTCAGCCGGCGAATCAGTTGCGGGATATCTTTTTCTTCGAATCCGAGCCGGTGCATGCCCGTATCCAGTTTTACGTGGATCGGGAAGTTGGTGATGCCTTCTTTTTCTGCAGCTTTAATCAGTGCGTCGAGCAGGTGGAAGTTATATACTTCCGGTTCCAGTTTATAGTCGAACATGGTTTTGAACGCTGTCAGTTCCGGGTCCATGATAATGATGGAAGCTGTGATACCGGCTTTGCGGAGATCGGAACCTTCGTCGGCTACTGCTACTGCCAGATAGTCGGCGTGATGTTCCTGAAGGGTTTTGGCTATTTCGTATGAACCGGCTCCATATGCCGATGCTTTCACCATGCATACCATTTTGGTTTCCGGTTTGAGCATCGAACGATAATGATTCAGATTGGCTACCATTGCACCCAGATTGACTTCCAGGATGGTTTCGTGCACTTTCAGTTCCAGTTCCTCCGATACGAGGTCGAAACTGAAGTTGCGGGAACCCTTTATCAGGATGATTTCATTTTTGAGCTTCTTTATGACATCTGATGCTAAAAGTGCCTTTGTGTCGGGAAAGAAATATTTCTCTATATCAAACTTCGATGCACACGAGGAGATTTCAGCTCCTACGCCGATAATCTTTTCGATGCCCCGGCTATGAACCAGTTGTGCTACTTTGCGATAGAGTGTTGTGGTGCTTTGCCCGGTCTCCAGAATGTCTGAGAGAATTAGAGTACGTTTCAAACCTTTTGATTGTGAACGGCGGTAAAGGAAGTCGAGAGCAATATCCAGTGAAGCAAGATCTGAGTTGTAGCTGTCATTGATCAGGATGCAGTTGTTCTTGCCGTCTTTTACTTCCAGGCGCATGGCTACGGGTTCAAGACGTGCCATACGTTCGGTGATTTGGTCGGCGGGTACCATCAGGTACAGGCATGCGGCCAGACAATTCAGGGAGTTCTCTATGGAAGCATCATCGATAAAGGGGATGCAGAATGTATTGTCCATCTCCAGATAGCGATAGGAGATGACGGTATGGTCTTCTCTCTTCTCCACCCTGCTGATGTAGAGCGGACGCTCGATGTCCTTCATGCTCCATGCGATTTCACGGGCGGTCAGCATCGACTTTCCGACACAATTGCTTATCATTTCGTTGTCACCATTGTAAATGACGACGTCGCAGTCTTTAAACAAACTCAGTTTCTCCATGCACTTCTCCTGCAATGAAAAGAAATTTTCCTGGTGTGCCCCGCCAATGTTAGTCAGGATACCGATAGTCGGTTTGATCATATTCTGTAATGGACGCATCTCTCCCATTTCCGAAATACCGGCTTCAAAGATACCTAATTCGGACTCTTCGTTCATCTGCCAGACAGACAGCGGTACGCCGATCTGTGAATTGTAGCTGCGTGGCGAACGTACGATTACCCGGTCGGGACTGAGCAGCTGGTGCAGCCATTCTTTGACGATGGTTTTTCCATTGCTGCCCGTGATGCCGATTACAGGTATCTGGAAAGAGCCGCGATGTTGTTCGGACAGTTTCTGAAGTGCCTTTAAAGTATTGGAGACAATAAGGAAATTGCATTCCTGAGCCATTGTCACTTTCAGCTGTTCACTATCCATGGTGAGCCCCTTGAAATCCTCGCTTGTTACTACAAAGTTGCGGACTCCCCGTTCATAGAGATCAGGGATATAGCGTGCGCCGTTATTCCTTTTGGTAGGAATGGCAAAAAAGAGGGTCTCTTCCGGAAAGCATAACGAACGGCTGTCTGTCAGTAGCCAGTCGATGGTAGCAGGCTTGTTTCCCAGACGCCGTGCACCTATTTTTTCAACGATTGATTCAATTGTATATGACATAATAATAAAGCATTGGCATATTTGCACATTTATCGAAGCGCCAGTCGGCACATGTTTGTTTCTTTTTCGAAATCTAAGTACGGGTATTTTCCGTTAAGTCGTTCTATTTTTAACACAATTTGTCCTAAAAATCTTTTATACTCTTCTGACTCGGGATGGAAAGGTTTATGTGCAATGGCTTTCCGTATGGTTGCGCACTCCTTAATCAGTGCTTGCGTTTCGGGACAGAAAAATGTTTCTGAGAAGCGTTCCCAGAGGTAATTGACGGCCAATGACGATGGATGTACCATGTCATCTGCGTAGAAACGGTAATCCCGAAGCTCGTCCAATATTATTTCGTAAGAAGGGAAGTAAAAAGTGGCTTGTGGGTAACGTTGCATCAGCCGGTCGATGGCAAGGAGCAATACACTTTTGCTGAGTTGATTGGCGTGCATTCCGTCGCGTACGTGACGGATGGGGCTGACTGTGAACAATATTTTGATCTTTGGATTCAGTGAAATCAGTTCGTCCAGTAACAGGATATAGTCTTCTGTTATCTCATCGGTCTCCAGACGACGGCGTACGAAATCCTTTTCAGGCAATTTGTGACAGTTGGCTACTACCTTCCCCGTCTTTTTTTGTTCATATACGTATGCGGTGCCGAAGGTCAGCATGAGCCAGTCAAGTTGTTTCAGTTCTTTGTGTGCTTGCTCCAGGCGGACCCGTATGTTCCGTACAACTTCTTCCGGAGTGGCTGCGGAGAAAGAGCCGTGATGCATTGGACTGTGCCAGTACTCACGATACGAGAAAAGGTCGGATTCTTCATACAGCCTTTTACGAATGATTTCACGCAAGGCCATTGAGATGGACAATGGGTTGTATAGGATACCGAAAGGATTGATATCTACTTGGAACTTATTTTCAGCAAGTAAGGTTCCGATGTTTTCTGCAAAACAGGAACCCATTATCAGCAGTCGCTGTGCATGGTGAATGGGGATGAATCCAGATGGAATTTCTACCGGAGTATTCAGGTTCATAATCAAGTAATTCTATAACAGAGGTACAAAGGTACATGATAATTTCGGTTCATCCGGCAAATGCGTGGTTTTTCTCATGCATTGCCAAAATCTGGTTTATCCGAAGAACGCGTTGTCTTGACGCTAACTCCAAGTGTGGACATCCGTAACCTTGAATGCCGGTTCCGTTTACCAGCCGGGGTAAATGCTTTTACATGCCGAGGTAAATGGCTTTACATGCTGAGGTAAACGCTTTTACATGCCCGGGTAAATGGCTTTACATCGGGAGCGAAATTCAGGTAAATATAATCTTTTGATTATCAATTCCATTTAAATGCTGGTTCAGTTACGCATTTATCGGGTAATCCTTTAGTTTTAATTAACTGCTAAAATTAGTTTTTGAACTAAATCTTTTCGTTATTTGCATGCAAAAGAAGAAAAGTTATGAAAGGATTAACAGCAAAAGAAGAGGAAATTATGGGATTTTTCTGGGAGAAAGGTCCTTTGTTTGTGAAAGAAATGTTAGCATTCTATGATGAGCCGAAGCCACATTTTAATACATTGTCTACTATTGTGCGTGGACTGGAAGAGAAAGGTTTTCTGGCACACCATACTTATGGCAATACTTACCAGTATTATGCGGTTGTCAGTGAGTCCGACTTCAGTAAACGTACGTTGAAGAGTGTGATTAGTAAATATTTCAATAATTCATATCTCAGTGCCGTTTCGTCACTGGTGAAGGAAGAAGATATTTCACTCGATGATCTCAAAAAACTGATTCAGGAGGTGGAGCAGGGAAATGATGAGTAAAATGAAGTTGGAACCGTATCTTAAATAATGAATATATGGGAGTCTTTTTTGTCTATATACTGAAGTCATCTGCTTGTTTGGCGGGTTTTTATCTGTTTTATCGTTTACTGCTGAGTAAGGAGACGTTTCACCGGTTTAACCGAATTGCTCTGTTGGCTCTTTTGTTGCTGTCACTGCTGCTGCCTCTGATTCAGCTGACTACTACCCAACAGACGGAAATGCATCAGACGATGCTTACTATCGAACAGTTATTGATGATGGCAGATATGCCGGCATCTGAGGTGACACAGGCAGAAGGGACATCTGTATCGGGTATTCAGATCATTTTGATAATCTATTTATCAGGTATTCTTTTTTTTGTGTGCCGTCATCTTTATTCCCTGATCCGTTTGCTGGCATTATTGAGGTCGGGCAAGAAAGAAAGGATGGGAAATGGAATAACTTTAGTGGTTCATCAGTGCAAAATTTCTCCTTTTAGCTGGATGAAATACATTGTTATTTCTAAGAAAGATTTAGAAGAAGACGGTAGAGAAATACTAATCCATGAAACGGCTCATATCTGTAACCGGCATTCTGTCGATTTGCTGATTGCGGACATTTGTATTTTCTTTCAATGGTTTAATCCGGCTTCCTGGCTGTTGAAGCAGGAACTGCAGAATATACATGAATACGAGGCTGATGAAACGGTGATAAGGGAGGGTGTCAATGCTAAGCAATATCAGTTATTACTGATAAAGAAAGCTGTTGGCACAAGGCTCTACTCTATGGCCAACAGCTTTAATCACAGTAAACTTAAAAAACGTATCACTATGATGTTAAAAGAAAAATCAAATCCCTGGGCACGATTGAAGTATTTGTATGTACTTCCTTTGGCCGCCATTGCTGTGACTGCATTTGCACGTCCGGAAATCTCCGGTAAGATGGAAGAGATTTCTGCCGTCAAAGTTAATGATTTAAAGCAAATAGTGGAGAAAAAAGTACCGGAAAAAACGATCGAGGTAGCAGTGGACACGGTGAAAAAGAATGCTCTGGAGAAGGTGGTCATTGAAGTGTCACAGTTGGATACAGTATCAATTTCAAGTAAAGTTACTATCTCGGATGGATTGAAAAGAAATGGCTTGTCTCCGTTTGCAACCCGACGGGTCGATTTTCAGCCTCAACCGTTGATAATGGTGGATGGAAAAGAGATAACCGGCGAACAAATGGAGGCGATCAATCCGGATATGATTGAGTCCATCAGTGTGCTGAAAGATAAAGAGTCGGTAAGGATCTATGGAGATAAAGCCGAACATGGTGTTATTTTGATTACGTTGAAAGGAGAAAATGCGAATGATTTAAATAAACTTTCTTTTTCTACCATGAACTCGGATGAACTGGTAAAAGTAACAGGAACGATCAAGGATCATTTGAATAACCCGATAGTGGGGGCATCTGTATCTATTTCAGGTACTACTTTGGGAACCGTTTCTGACGCTTACGGACATTTTGTTATTTCGGCTCCCAGAAGTGCGATGCTTCACATTTCGTGCTTGGGTATGAAACCGGTTAAAACAGCTGTGTCGTCGGAAGTAAATGTGATATTGAATCCGGAAGACTAAAATAATAGTTATTGGTATAATTCCAACTAAACAGATATGCCGATGGGGACTGCAAAGAGATATGTGCAGGCTCCATCGGCATATCTGTTTATTGAAATTATGTTTGATTTTAATTTGCTCCAACTATATTATTTGTACTTTTGTGACTAACACAAGGCTTAACCTTCGGTTGGCAGAGTGACAAAAGAAAATGTCAGAGGATTACACTTTAACTATTATTTATTTATGAAGAAACTACTATCTGTTTTCTTGTTTTTATTTTGCTACGTTGTAGCCGTCAATGCACAAGACGATACTGTACAGTATGATTCAATTATGAATCTGATGAAAGATAAAACGATTCCTTTGATGGAACGTTATTATATGACCGGAGATATCGCATATCTTTCGCGGGAACATCAGGTTGCCGTACTGAAGCAATTGATTCCCGAAGCCAAAGAGGTGGAAGATAAAGCGGTTGTTACCCGTCTTTATTCAATTGTTGCGATGTTTGAGAATCAGCTCGGAGACATGGCTGAAGCTAAAAACTATCTGGATAGTGCTTTTATGAACAAAGGGAAGTTTGAAAACAATAATATTGCCGGTATGATGCATTATATTGCCGGTATCTATTATTCTGATAAAAATCAAATGGAGAAAGCGCATGAAAATTATTATCAGGCTGCTGATTATTTTAATCGTAATGCGGTGAAGCCGGCAATTCTGACGGAAATATATTATGATCTTTCTATTATTTATTCCATGTGGCAAGATGATGAGGGGTTGAATGATCTGTCCGAAGCGATGAAAGATCTGCCGGTGGATTTCCCTTTTCAGCAGATATTGAAATTGACCATAAAAGCAAAGTATTTTTATGCTTTATATCAAAATGAACATCGGATGAATCTGTTGGATTCTGTGACAAAATACAATCAGGAAGCCTTTGAGGTATACACATCAACCGAGAATCCATATGACGTGGGCTACGTTATATCCGATAATTATTTGCATCAGGCAGTTGTCTATAGTGAGGCCGGTAAGATAAAGGAAGCGGAACAATGTTTTGAAACGGGTAAAAAACTGATGAATCCTAAAAAGATCGATGCAAACGTGTCACTTAGCTATGTTTCGGGGGTGATTGCCTATTATCAGGCGGATTATGAATTGGCCGAGCAACATCTGCAGGATGGATTGCATGAGCTGAAAAAAATGAATGAAGAACAGGAGGTGGATTATTATCATTCTTTGATTGATTTCTATACCTTATTGGCCAAAGTGTACGAAAAACAGGAACTTTATAATAAAGCTCTGGAGGCTGCCCGCAATTCATTGAAGTATGAAACCCGGTTGTTTGATAAAAATAGTAGTAAGACTATTCAGAAGTTACGGGCACAATATAGTCTGGACGAAAAAGAGAGGGTGGTGAAGCAACTTACGGCCATCAATGAAAAGAACAAGTGGATTAATATTCTTTCTGTTACCTTGATTGTATTGGCGCTGATTACGATTGTTCTGTTGCTGATACGTTATCGTTCCCGTCAGCGTATTCATGAGGGGATGTTGCAGATTGCCAAGCTGAAACAACAGGAAACGGAATTGACGGTTGAATTGCAGAAGGCAAAACTGGAAGAGAGAGAACGCGAATTTCAAGCCTTGGTGCATGAGGCACAACAGCGTAAAGTGCAGTATTATCTTGAGGGCCTGGAGGTAGAGCGAAACCGTCTGGCTAAAGAACTCCATGATAATGTTTCGAACGAGTTGCTGGCCATTAAAATGAAAATTGCTGACGGGACGAGTAGTCGGGAAGAGGTTTTGGATACATTACAAGCTTTGCAAACCGAAGTGCGGGGAATTTCACATGATTTGATGCCGCCTGTCTTTAAATATGCTTCCCTGTCTGAGATTCTTCAGGATTATGTCTATCAGCGTAATCAATCGGGACAGACCGAACTGACTTTGGTGCTTGAACCGGAGGAGGGATTCGATCATTTATCGCAGAAAGTAGCATTGGAGATTTATCGAATTGTACAGGAAGCTACAGGCAATGCATTGAAACATGCGCAGGCCACTCATATTAAGATTATTCTTGTTCGGGAGGGAAACAGGATAAAGCTGACAATAGCTGACAATGGCAAAGGTTTTGAACTACAAACCGGAAAGTCGGGAATTGGTCTGGTTATCATAAAGGAGCGTGTGGAAAATCTGAAAGGAGTTCTGACTCTAAGTTCTGTTCCGGGCAAAGGAACGGATGTGATCGTAGAGATTGATTTAGACGGTCTGGAGAAATAAAAGAAAGATAGAATTTTTGCTGCCACCGATTGAGAGTGTGGTGAATAAAAGTTTCGACACACCCTCAATCGGTGGGGTTTGGGGATGCGGTTTATTTTACCTGATAGCTAAAAATCACCGGATTAGAGTCACTATCCAATGATTCTGTCAATTTATATAGTTTATCGGACATTTTGTTTTTGAAAGACGGATGATTGTCAACTATAGCTTTGAGGCTGAGCAGGGTCGTGGGAGAAACCGTAAAGAATACTCGGTTATTGGCTCCTTCTACCGGTATGTATTGGTGCAAGTCTGCTTGGTATTCCGTATTGTATATCTTGTTGTATTTCAATAACTTGTTTTGATTTTTATCAAATACATATATACCGAATAGATTCGTACTGAATAATAAGTATTGGGGGGCGTTTGTCACGTTAGTCATTAAATATACATATCGGTTCCATGTGAACTTATTAAGTTCGCGGCAGGTGTATTCTTTGTCTTTGGCTGCTTCCGGAAAGCTTTCATTCATAAAATTGAAGGAGTAGTAAGGACTTATTTTCCCGTCTTCCAGTTGATAGATCGTATCATCGAACTTTCTGGTAAATACAACAGGAGCTGTTCCGCCCAGTTGATGTCCTCCGATAAAACAATAAGGAGCTACTTCTCGGAGTGGTTTTAATAATTCAGTCTTTTGATCGTTCGGGGCTATTACTGTGATGGATGATGTGGATAACTGATTATTAATAAGTGTGGCATTTTCTAAGTATATCATTCTGTTATCAATAGCTATTGAATGATAGTGTCCTGGTAGTTTTGTAGTTCTGATAAAGTTCCCTTGCAAGTCATAATATATCAGTGAGGTCGGGTCGGCTAAGAATACTAAATTTTCATTTTGCCTGTCTATGGCTATATCCAGTATGCTTCCATATTCTCCTTTACCTGCTCCTACACGGTGTATGGTAAATAGATGTTTGCCTTTGTCATTGAAAGCCAACACTTGCTTCATGGATTTATCTAAAATATAATAGGTGTTTTTCCACTCTATTACCCGATTAATGCGTTTTATCAATGCATTGTCTTTTGTTTCCAGGCAGAAGACCTGCGGATTTTGTAGAAAAAGAGTGTCATTCACTGATTTTTCTACTGTTTCTAACTCTGCAATCGAGCTTGTTATTTCATTCTGGGTCATACATCCACAGAACATTATCATCAATAGGAAGCCGGAGAAAAATATCTTTTTTTTCATATTAAAGAGGTCTTTGACTAATGTCTGCACTAAAATCATATTCGCATGCGATTATACCGCTGCCATAACAACTTGTTTCCGTATAAACAAAAACTGTTTCTATAATTTTTGTTCCATCTGGAGCTACTTGGTAGGTTGGTTGACTTTGGGTGGTATCTGTTATTTTTTCTGCTGCACCATTATTATAATCAAATTCAGTTTGTGCCAGTGCCTCAATATTGGCTAAAATTATATCCTGCTTTTGGTTTTTAAGATTAAACTCAATTATAGTGATTGCGCACAAAGCAGTAGCTGTGATACCGGTTAAGAAAAATAGTCGTTTTTGCATAGTGTTAACTTTAAAAGATTAATATTATTATCTATATGGGTGAAGATATTAATATTTTTTTTATAATAACACTTACTTTGCTGTTTTTTTTATTTTATTCGGCTTCTTTTTCTCTATTCTTTAAGAATATATCTGCTATTTATAAGTATCTAATTGAGAGTGGAGGTACGATAGTATTTCTATCTCTTGTTCAGGATGGAACCATTGGATTTCTTTATCCCGCTTAAACCAAGTCATTTGTTTGCGTGAATAGATACGTGAGTTTTGCTTTATCTTTTCAATGGCAAAAGGTAGTTCCCATTCTCCATCCAGATATTTGAATATCTCTTTATAACCAACAGTATTCAAAGAGTTTAGATTTCGGTGGGTATAGACAGAACGTGCTTCTTCCAGTAAGCCTTCTTCCATCATTTGGTCTACGCGACGGTTGATACGGTCATACAGTTCGGCACGATCCCGAGTCAATCCTATTTTCAGAATATGAAAAGGACGTTCTTTTTTTTGTTGGGTGCGGAAGGAGGTATAAGTCTTTCCTGTCATGTAGCAGATTTCCAATGCGTGAATGACTCGTTTGGGATTCTTTAAATCTACAATTTTATAATATTCCGGGTCCAGCAATTTCAGTTCGGCACAGAGATTATCCAGTCCTTCTGTTTCGTATTTATGTAGCAGAAGTTCGCGGGTTTCCGTATCCACGGTCGGTATATCGTCAATACCTTTACAGATGGCATCTACATACATCATAGAACCTCCTGTGAGGAGAACGACATCATGCTGTTTGAATAAAAGTTCAAGGAGAGACATTACCTCCATCTCATATTGGGCGGCACTGTAATAATCGGTGAGTTGCAAAGTACCTACAAAATAATGTGGAACCCGTTTTAATTGCTCCGGGGTTGGAGCTGCTGTTCCTATCTTAAGTTCGGCGTATAACTGCCGGGAATCAGACGAAATGATACTCGTCTTGAAATGTTCTGCTATACGGAGGCTTAACTCCGTTTTTCCTACGCCTGTAGGCCCTATAAGTACGATTAAAGTTTTGGGAGTCATAACGATTAGTAATGTGATAATGTGTCCATGTGACAATATGTCGGCTGCTATGCAATATGATAACGTGGTCGGCAGGTGTATTGTCACATGGGCATATTATTCAAAATTTATCTTCGTCGTATGAACCTCCACCACCGGATGCACCATCGTTAACATCAAATCCTTCTGCATCAAAATCTTCCATGTCGAAGTCCTGATCACCATAGAAATTCTCATCTAAGTCGAGTGAGCCTCCTGCGGCAGCCATCTCTTCGAAATCTACTGTTTGCTTAGGAGCTTCACCTGACTTTTTGGTACATTTGGCACCTTTTATTTCTTTTCCGGTGATGATTTCGGATAATTCAATAAAGAAACAACGTTCCGTCATGTAGTCGAATACATAGAGCAGTTTTTGTTTTTCGTCTTCAATCAGTTCGTTGAGGCGGGTTTCTTTCATTATCCAGCTGTCCATTTCCGGATTATTGTCCATTTCCTCCAGAGTAATTTCTTTCTCTTTTTCCCAATCGTCATCGCAGATAAAGAAAGAAGTCATCTGGTCATTCGTGTAACCCGCTGCTTTCAAGATAGCTTCGTGAAAATCGAAGAAAGTAGCTTCCGGGTCAATCTGTATCTCTCTGACGAAATCGTCAACCTCATCAGATATAATGGTAAATCTGTATATCATAGTTGTTACTGTTTTATTGATGGCGTAAAAGTAATAAAAAACCGAAAGATTGCAAATAAGATGGCTGGGTTTATTCCACAAAAAAGGAGGATGCTTTCCGGGCATCCTCCTTTTTCTTATTGATTTCTATTTATTTACCTGATGATTCCCCGGTCCGAGTTACGAATAAAATCAACGATATATTCTATTTCGGGACTGGCGGGTATTTCTGATTCAACCTTTGCAAGGGCGTCCGATGTGTTGAGTCCGCTTTGGTAAATGATGCGGTATGCATTATGAATATTCTCAATAACTTCATTTGAAAAACCACGACGACGGAGTCCGATGATGTTGATTCCACTATAAGCGATGGGTTCGCGACCGGCTATGATGTATGGGGGAATATCTTTGCTGAAACGACAACCTCCCTGGATCATCACGTATCCGCCTACCCGGCAAAACTGGTGCATCAATACATTTGCACTGATGATGGCATTATCGTCAATAACGATTTCACCGGCCATTTTGGTAGAATTACCAATGATACAGCCGTTACCGATCAATGCGTCGTGAGCTACATGGACACCTTCCATCAGCAGGTTATTATTGCCTACAATGGTTCTGCCTTTGGCAGCTGTACCCCGGTTAATGGTCACATTTTCACGAATCAGGTTATTATCACCTATTTCGGCTGTGCTCTCTTCACCCTTGAATTTCAAATCCTGGGGGATTGCTCCGATAACGGCTCCCGGGAAGATTGTATTTCCGTTTCCGATACGTGAACCGTACAGGATGTTGGCATTAGCCATAATTTTATTGTTATCTCCGATGACTACATTTCTATCAATGTAAACAAACGGAGCAATCTCTACGTTTTCACCGATTTTTGCTTCGGGATGAATATACGCTAAGGGACTTATCATGCTTATAAATTATTTGTTTTTTACTATTTGTGCCATGAATTCGCATTCACAGACTACTTTTTCGCCAACGAAAGCATAGCCTTTCATCGTCGAGATTCCTCGGCGGATAGGAGCCAACAACTCTACGCGGAAGATCAGGGTGTCACCCGGTACTACTTTCTGACGGAACTTCACTCCATCGATTTTCATGAAATAAGTAGAATAACGCTCCGGTTCGTCTACTGAGTTTAAAACGAGTAGTCCGCCGATTTGGGCCATTGCTTCTATTTGCAATACACCGGGCATTACAGGTTCCTGAGGAAAATGTCCCTGAAAGAAGGGCTCGTTGGAGGTTACGTTTTTAACACCTACGATGTAGTTGGCACCAATTTCGATCACCTTATCCACCAACTGGAACGGATAGCGATGAGGAAGTAGCTCACGGATACGGTTTACGTCCATAATCGGAGCTCGGTTACAGTCATAGGTCGGTGCCTGTATCTCATGCAGGCGGATTTCTTTACGCATCTGACGTGCGAATTTGTTATTGATGGTATGTCCCGGGCGTGTAGCGATGATTCTTCCTTTAATCGGTTTACCAATCAAAGCAAGGTCTCCGATTACGTCCAGTAACTTATGGCGGGCACACTCGTTGGGCCATACCAACGGTTTATGGTTGATATACCCCAATAGTTTGGCATCCATATGGGGAACACCCATAATATCGGCTAACTTATCATAGTTCTCTTGCGACATTTCGCGTTCGTAAATAACGATGGCATTGTCCAGATCGCCTCCTTTGATAAGTCCGGCTGATAACAGAGGTTCGATTTCACGTACAAATACAAAGGTACGGCTGGGGGCGATCTCTTCTTTGAATTTCTTCATATCCTCCAGTGTTGCAAACTGGTTCGGGATGATGGTCGAATCGTAAGAAACCAGTACGTTCAGGCTGAAATTCTCATCGGGTAATACAATGATGGATGAACCTGTCTCCTCGTCACGAAACTCTATTTTTGATTTAATGATATAGAAATCCTTAACAGCATTTTGCTCCTCGGTTCCTACTCTCTCTATTTCTTGTACATAATATTGTGCACTTCCGTCCAGAATCGGAAATTCCGGTCCGTTAACCTGGATCAGGCAGTTGTCGATGCCCAAAGCATAGAGGGCTGCCATTCCATGTTCAACTGTGCTTACTTTTACTCCATTTTTTGACAGCACGGTTCCTCTTGTCGTTTCAACTACATTATCAGCTACGGCATCGATAATGGGTTGCCCTTCCAGATCCGTGCGCTGTATTTTGTAGCCATGGTTATCCGGGGCAGGGTTAAACGTAACAGTCAGGTCAAGTCCAGTGTGAAGACCTTTTCCTCTCAGTGAAAAGCTATCTTTCAGAGTTTTTTGTTTCAGCATTGGTTACTTATTTAATTGTTGTTTTAATTCTTCTATTTCTTTGCGGAGATTGCGTAATTCGATCTGCATCTCCGGAAGGCTTTTTTGTGCGATGGATGCTTTGAAGTATTGTTTTAGCTCCATAGGAGGAGTTCCGATAAGTTGGCTACCGGATTTTATATTCCCCGGTACACCCGATTGAGCTCCCAGATTTACTTGGTTGCCTATTTTGAGATGTCCTGCAATACCTACTTGTCCGCCGAACATACACCATTCGCCTACCTTGGTAGAACCTGCGATACCCACTTGGGCAGCCATTACGGTATGCGAACCTATTTCGTCGTTGTGAGCTATCTGGATCAGATTATCTAATTTCACTCCGCTATGAATCACGGTCGCTCCCATGGTTGCGCGGTCTATGCAGGTATTGGCTCCGACTTCTACATTATCTTCAAGAATGACGATACCGATTTGAGGAATTTTTTCGTATCCTTGCGGGGTAGGAGCGAAACCGAAGCCGTCTGCTCCGATCACACATCCTGCGTGCAGGATACAGTTGTTTCCTACCCGGCAATCATGATATACTGTTGCATTGGCATATAGGATACAATTACTGCCTATTTTGGCACCACCGCCTACAGTGGCATGCGGATGAATAACCGTATTATCTCCTACTTCCGCATGGTCGCCTATGCAGGCGAAAGGAGCTATATATACGTCTTTTCCTATTTTAGCGGTTTCCGCTACATAGGCACGTGGGTCGATACCGGTTCTTTTGGGTTTGCTCATCTCATATAGATTGAGCAGTTTGGCAAGGCTCTCGTAAGCATTGTCTACTTTGATTAATGTTGCTTTTACTTCTTGTTCGGGAGTAAAATCTTTGTTCACCAATACAATGCTAGCTTCAGTCTCATATATATAAGGTGTATATTTCGGATTAGAAAGGAAAGAGATAGCGCCCGGTATTCCTTCTTCTATCTTTGCGAATGTATGTACAGTAGCGTTTTCGTCACCTATAATTTCCCCTTGGATAAATGCTGCAATTTGCTTAGCCGAGAACTCCATAATCTTACTTTAAAATTTAATTAGTACGCAAATAACGGACTTTTTTTTTATATATCCTTACTCTTTGATGAATATTTTATACTTATCTATCCCAACGCAAGTAGCAGATATAGTATTTCTTTACCTTTTTAGAAAGCAATGAAATGTTTAGCATGTCCGATGCTTCTGCAATATTTTTTATTGTTCCGTCTTTGTAAATAATATCAATGCTGTCATCTGCCGAATCGTACATGTTCTTTTCGATACTGGGGGTAGAGACAAAATAGTCTGCTTCGGAAAGAGTGATGCCTAATTGTTGGCTGATCTGCAAAGTCAATTCTTTTTTTCGCTCTTCACTGATAGGTTCAGCGCATATCTCAACCTTGAATATGTTACGATTAATCATACCCAGGCTTAATGTTGATAAAACCTTATCCGTATGGGTGCTCCATACTTTAAGAGCCGTCCAGATATCATTATCGTCCAACTGAATGAAGTTTTCCAGACAGTCAGGGTTATTGTAAAATACTTCCGGGTCGATGTGGTTGTACAGGAAGAATTTCAGCGCCGGCGAGGCAAACAGTTCCACTCCTTGCGAAGCCAGTTCCTTGGCACGTAACAGGGCACTGATCAGCATCCGTTCATAGGCCACTGACGTTTTGTGCAGGTAAACCTGCCAGTACATCAGTCGCCGTGCTGTAAGGAAGTTTTCTATGGAATAGATTCCTTTGGACTCCACTACCAGATGGTCGTCTGCTACGTCGAGCATTTTGATGATGCGTGCAGAACCTATATTGCCTTCCGAAACTCCGGTATAGAAACTGTCACGGCGCAAGTAATCCAGACGGTCCATATCCAGTTGGCCGCTGACTAATTGGTGCAAGAAGCGTTTGGGATATTCGTCTTTGAATATCTGAATGGCTAAACTAAGTTGTCCGTTCAGCTCCTTGTTCATCCGTTCCATCAGCATCAGGGAGATTTCTTCATGGGATACTCCTTTGACAATGGTGTCTTCAAGAACATGCGAAAAAGGCCCGTGGCCGATGTCGTGCAGAAGGATGGCTGCCTGTACGGCTTCGGCTTCACTGTCGAATATGAAGTTCCCTTTGGAGGCCAGTTGCGTGATAGCTTCGCTCATCAGGTGGAAAGCTCCCAGAGAGTGCTGGAACCGGGTGTGCTGTGCACCGGGATAGACTACGGATGAAAGCCCTACTTGCTTGATGCGGTTTAAACGCTGCAAAAGGGGATGCCGTACGATGTCGTACAGCAACCCCTTTGGTATGTTGATGAACCCGAATACCGGATCGTTGATTATCTTCCGTTCGTGAGGCATTATAAGATAGCTTTCAGCTGTTCTGCCATTTGCTCTTGCACTTCTTTGGCAGCGGCACGGGCGGCAGCGGCAAAATTTTCGGTCTTATCTACATAAATAATTCCGCGGGAGGAATTCACAATGAGTCCACAGGTACTGTTCATGCCATATTTGCATACTTCTTCAAGAGAACCTCCCTGAGCGCCGATACCCGGAACCAGAAGGAAGTGATTGGGGACAATCTTACGGATGTCTTCGAAAGCGCGTCCCTGAGTAGCGCCCACAACATACATCATCTGTTCATCATTGGCCCATTTCTGTGATTTTTTTAATACTTTCTCGAAAAGGCGTTCGCCGTTGGCATCTTCCGTCAGTTGGAAGTCGTGTGAGCCTTTGTTTGAAGTCAGAGCCAGCAGAATTACCCATTTCCCTTCGTAAGATAAGAACGGAGTAACGCTGTCCTCTCCCATATAAGGAGCTACAGTGACAGAGTCGATGTCGAGTTCTTCGAAGAAGGTGCGGGCGTACATTGCTGATGTATTTCCGATATCACCGCGTTTGGCGTCAGCAATGATAAACTGGTCGGGATAATTTTCTTTGATGTAATTTACAGTTTTTTCGAAAGCAATCCATCCTTTTACGCCCATGCTCTCATAGAAAGCCAGATTAGGTTTATAAGCGATGCAATAGTCTGCTGTTGCATCAACGATTGCTTTATTGAAAGCGAAGATGGGATCCGGATCATCCAACAGATGATCGGGTATCTTTTTAATATCTGTGTCGAGTCCTACGCAAAGAAATGATTTTTTGCGTTTGATGTTTTCAAATAATTGTTGCTTGTTCATCTTTCTTTATTTACAAATTTACGATTTACGATTGAAGTTGCCTTCTCGTTACAATTCACTCTCTTTCAGACGTTCAGCATTTTCGGCCACAGTCAACTTATCGATGCATTCCTGAATATCTCCGTCCATGAAGGCGGCCAGGTTATAGATGGTATAATTGATGCGATGGTCGGTTATACGTCCTTGGGGATAGTTATAAGTACGGATTTTGGCCGAACGGTCGCCCGTCGAAACCATTGTCTTACGTTTGGATGCGATGTCGTCGATATACTTCTGATGTTCCTTGTCGTAGATAAACGTACGAAGGCGCGCCAAAGCACGTTCTTTATTTTTAGGTTGGTCGCGGGTTTCAGTACATTCGATCAGGATTTCCTCTGCTACTCCCGTATTGGGATTCTTCCAGATGTAACGTAAGCGGACGCCCGATTCAACCTTGTTTACGTTTTGTCCGCCGGCACCTCCCGAACGGAAAGTATCCCATTTGATTTCACCTTCGTTGATCACTACATCAAACTCTTCCGCTTCGGGAAGTACAGCTACCGAGGCTGCCGAGGTATGTACGCGTCCCTGGGTTTCTGTTGCCGGCACGCGTTGAACACGGTGTACACCCGATTCGTATTTTAATGTGCCATATACATTATCGCCGGTAACACTGCAAATGATTTCCTTATATCCGCCGGCAGCACCTTCATTGGCGCTGGATACTTCCATCTTCCAACCTTTTGTTTCACAAAATTTGGCGTACATCCGGAAAAGGTCGCCTGCAAAGATGGCGGCTTCGTCTCCACCTGTACCTCCGCGAATTTCAAGAATGGCATTTTTACCGTCCTGAGGATCGGCCGGTACCAGCAACAGCTTGATTTCCTCTTCCAATACCGGAAGGCGTTCCTGGCTGTTGTCCATTTCCTCTTTGGCCATTTCTCTCATATCGGTATCCGACTCGTTTGAGAGAATGTCTTTAGCTTCTTCAATGTTGGCCAGCAGTTGCATGTACTCTTTACGGGCTTTCATCAAATCGTCCAGATCCTTGTATTCTTTGGTTAATTTTACGTATCGTTTCTGGTCGGCAATCACTGCCGGGTCGGTAATAAGGGTAGACACCTCTTCGAAACGGGCAACAAGACCGTCGAGTTTTTCTAATATACTATTGTTGTCTGCCATAAATTTAGGAGTTAAATGAGCTGCGAATTTTATCCGTCACGGAAGATACAGAGGTTTTCGTAAGTGCGTGTAGTGCCTCTGCAAGCTCTCTGTGTCCTCTGTGATGGATCTTGTTCGTTTTTTAATAAGTGAATTCTCCGAACTCACTCTTGATAATCAGTTCTTTCTTATCGCTTTCTTCGATGCGTCCCACGATTTGTGCAGGGATACCGAAAGATTCGCTGATCTTGATAACTTCGGCCGCGTGTTCGGGTGAAAGGTATACTTCAAGGCGATGGCCCATGTTGAATACCTTATACATTTCTGCCCAATCGGTTCCGCTTTGTTCCTGAATGGTTCTGAACAATGGGGACACGGGGAAGAGGTTGTCTTTTACCACGCGTACATCGCCTACGAAATGCAGCACTTTGGTTTGTGCACCACCCGAGCAGTGCACCATTCCGTGAATTTCAGGACGTAGCGCATCGAGCAACTTTTTCACTACCGGTGCGTAAGTGCGGGTGGGAGAGAGGACGAGTTTTCCCGCGTCGATCGGAGAACCTTCTACTGCGTCTGTCAGCTTCAGTCCGCCCGAATAAACCAGTTCTTCGGGCACTGCTGCATCATAGCTTTCGGGATATTTCTCTGCCAGATATTTGGCAAAAACGTCATGGCGGGCAGAAGTCAGCCCATTGCTGCCCATACCACCATTGTATTCTTTTTCATAAGTGGCTTGTCCGTGTGAGGCAAGGCCTACAATAACGTCTCCTGGGCGGATGTTGGCATTGTTGATAACGTCTGCCCGTTTCATACGGCAGGTTACCGTGCTGTCTACGATAATGGTACGGACGAGATCACCCACATCGGCTGTTTCACCACCGGTGGCATACACACCTACTCCCATTTCACGGAGTTCGGCCAACAGTTCGTCTGTTCCGTTGATGATGGCGGAAATTACTTCTCCGGGAATAAGAAGTTTATTGCGTCCGATGGTTGAAGATACCAGAATATTGTCGACTGCGCCCACACAAAGCAAGTCGTCTATGTTCATGATCAGTGCATCCTGGGCAATCCCTTTCCATACGGAGAGGTCCCCTGTTTCTTTCCAGTACATATAGGCCAGGCTCGATTTGGTTCCTGCACCATCAGCATGCATAATATTGCAATACTCCGGATCTCCACCCAGAATATCAGGGATTATTTTACAGAATGCTTGTGGAAAAATTCCTTTGTCGATGTTCTTGATGGCATTGTGCACATCTTCTTTTGATGCGCTGACGCCTCGCATCATGTATCGTTGATTACTCATGAGTTATTTGGATTTTGTATACAACGGCAAAAGTACTGCTTTTTTTCCTTATAGCCAACAAATTGGCGGATATAACGATGGAGTAATACGACAGGGAGAGAGTCCGTTTTTAATTTGGAAGTTTGAAATGAAAAGTTCAAAAGCGCTTTGCAATCTGCCCTTCAATCTGTTGTTAGTGCAGATCAGGCAAATGGACTTACATACACTCGCTGCGAAGTTAAAGCCCAAAGCACGAAAAAGTTTTGGTGAAAGTTTTGCCGGACCTTTAGTAAAAAGAGCTTTTTCATATGAAATTCTTTATCTTAGCTGCTAAGATAGACATCTTGGCGGCTAAGATATGTATCTTGCCCGCTAAGATATACATCGTAGCACCTGAGATGAACTTTAATTATTGTTTGAAACGAGTTTCCTTTTAGTTCTTTAGTACTTTAAACGGAATAATATCATTTTGTATTTGAAGAACTTTGGAACAGGGTTTGAGAAAAGAGTGGGGGAGGTGAGAGCGGGATGGAGAGAGGGTGACTGCGGAGCAGATTATATGAATGAATAAAGTGGGAAATATACCCTGTTGAGGGTTATTTTCCACTTTATTCATCGGGTATTGTGTATCGGCAATCTTTTCTGGTGAAAAGGATTTGCGTGACTTATCAGAATTTTACTTCCGGTGCCTTTTCCGTGCCTTCGGCTGCTTCGAAATAAGTACGTTTTTCGAAACCGAATATGGAAGCAAAGATGCTTTTCGGGAACCGACGGATAGAGGTATTGTATGCCTGCGCAGCGTCATTAAAATTTTTGCGGGCAACGTTGATGCGGTTTTCCGTACCTTCCAGTTGTGCCTGCAATTCAAGGAAGTTTTGGTTGGCTTTCAGGTCCGGGTAGTTTTCGGTGATGGCAAGCAGCTTGCCCAATGCAGAAGTGACTGCTCCTTGCGCCTTCTGATACTCGGCTAACTTTTCCGGAGTGAGGTTATTAGCGTCTACTTTGATTTGAGTCGCTTTGCTGCGGGCTTCCACTACGCCTTCAAGTGTTTCCTTTTCATGTGAGGCATATCCCTTGACAGTGTTGACCAGGTTAGGAATCAGATCGGCACGACGTTGATACTGTGTCTCTACGTTAGCCCATTGGCTGCTTACATTCTCGTCCATGGATACCAGTCCGTTGTAGGCACTGATGGCCCAGATGACGATAACTGCCACTACGGCAATAAGGATAATAACTGACTTTTTCATATTGTTTCTTTTTGATTACTGATTAATGACTAATAGAATGATTGGGTTGCTTAGAAACGTGAGCCGGCACCTCCGCCTCCGCCCGAACCTCCTCCGAAGCTTCCACCACCGAAGCCGCCTCCGCCGCCTCCGAAACTTCCCCCTCCGAAGCCTCCGATGAAAGGACCTCCGCCTCTTCCGCCACGTCCCCTGTAATTGTCATCGTATGATTGTTGACGCCGGACTACGGTGTGTCCGCAATTGCGGCAAGTATAAATAATATCCTCGGTCTTTACTCCGCTGCGGTTCGATATTAAGTTCGTGCCGCTCCGTTGAAGTTGATGTTTTCCACATTTAGGGCAACGGGTACTTGCCCGTGCAGCCAGTATACCTACCACTCCGGCCACCACAATGAAACCTAAAATAGCAAAGAGAAGCATGGAGGCGGATATCCCCTTTTCTCCGGTATCTTTATCATCATTTACCATCGAGCCATCCAGACGCCGGCATACTGCTTGTACTCCTGCTACCATTCCCCGGTTCCAGTCTCCCTTTTTGAGATAAGGGATCATGTCCTTGGTTTGTATGCGTTTGCAGATTGCGTCCGGCAGGTCACCTTCCAGTCCGTAGCCGGTATAGAACTGTATACATCGCTGATCGGTGACCAGTAAGATGACCAGTCCGTTATCTTTTCCTTTCTTGCCCACTCCCCATTGGTTCAGCAATTGATGGGAGAACTCAAAGCAGTCTTTATCTCCGATGGAAGGTACTACGGCAACTACAGTCTCGATACCTGTTTTTTGTTCCAGAGCATACAGCATCGAGTCCATTTCGTCACAAGCCTGTTGTGACAGAATGCCGGCAGGGTTACAGACATATTGCATCTTGTTCTGCAAATGTACTTTGGGGATATTCTCTACGGTGTATATCTTTTCCTGTGCTTTCAGTGGGAGGAATATCCACACGAAAAGCAAATAAGTGAGTATCTGTTTCATATCAATGAATGTAGCGGTCTGTGAATTCTTTTACTTTCCGGGTATATTCTTCCTTATTCTCTTTATAAGATAAGGCATGTGCGGCTCCCGGTACAATCCAAAGCTGCTTGGGAGCCGGTTTGGCTTCATAAAGGGGATAAACCATCCATGTGGGCACGTACGTATCTTTGTCCCCATGAATGAAGAACATCGGCAGGCGGCTTTTTTTAATCTGGTTCAATGATGAAGCCTCTTCGAAGTTCCATCCGTATTTTTTCTGGCACAGCAGGCTGGTGGTATTCATTAATGGGTATGAAGGAAGGTGGAAACTTGCTTTCAGTTCGTGCGAGAATTCATCCCAGACACTGGTGTAACCACAATCTTCAACGAAACATTTCACGAAGTAGGGCTGTACTTCGCCGGATACCATCATTGTGGTGGCCCCTCCCATTGAAATGCCATGTACAACCATTTGAGTACTGTCACCATAAAGCTCATTGGCGATGTGCATCCATTGCATTACGTCCAGACGGTCTTTCCATCCCATCTGAATGGCCGGTCCACCGCTCTCTCCCTGATGTTGCAGGTCGGGCAAAAGCACATTGTATTGCAGGTCGCGATTGTATAGATAGCCTATCATGAACATGCGGATTGCATTGTCCGTATAGCCATGTACAATGACCGCTGTCTTTTTGGTCGGCTGCGGGGCTGCGATGTAATAAGCATGCAGGCGGATGCCTTCCGGATTTAAAACAAAAGTGTCCCGAAGTGCATGAGCCTGATTGAGGCTATCCACCCAAGGACGTAAAAACGGATAGTTTTCGTACATGAAAGGATAAGAATCGGCATTCTTGGCACGTATCTTCGCTTCCGGGCGGAGCGAATAGTTGAGCATGAAGAAACTTCCGCCTATCGTACATCCGGTAAGCAGCAGCAATAATATAACGACGCTTATCTTGATTCCTTTTTTCATTATTTATTCCATATTTCCCATGCGGCAAATGCCTGCAGCAATAACATTTCGAGACCGTTTTTGGTTACGGCCCCATGCTCCTCTCCCTTTTTCATGAAAAGAGTGGTGTTTGGATTATATAACAAATCGTACAATAAATGGTTTGGTGTCAGTAATTCGTAGGGAATGGCAGGACAAAAGTCTACTTTCGGATACATACCTACCGGTGTACAGTTTACAATCACTGTATGTTCTGCCATGATTTCCGGAGTCAGTTCTTCGTAGGTCAGCATGCCTTCTTTTTGGGTACGGGACACGAATATGCTATCGATTCCCAGATTCTTCAGGCCATGATAGATTGCTTTGGACGAACCGCCTGTACCCAGGATTAATGCTTTTTTATGATAAGGTTGCAACAATGGCTGAATGGACTGGCTGAATCCTATAATGTCAGAATTATATCCTGTCAGTTTTACTTTTCCTTTAGGCCCACGAACAATTTTAATAACATTGACTGCGCCTATTTGGGCAGTGTCTTTATCCAACTCGTCAAGGAAAGGGATGACTTGCTCTTTATAAGGGATTGTTACGTTCAGTCCGCACAGATTGGGGTTTTCTTCGATCACTTCCATAAAATCGTTGATTTCAGGAATCTCAAAGTTGACATATTCGGCGTCTATGCCTTCAGACTTAAACTTTTCATTGAAAAAGCCGATAGAAAACGAATGTTTCAGTGGATAGCCAATTAAACCATACTTTTGCATAAAGGGGGAGGATGTTAAATTAATATTTATTTCGTAGCCGTATAAAGTGTACAGATGCCGAATGTCAGCCGTCGGAATTGTACCTGGCTGAAGCCAACCTGCGAGATAACGTTTTTCATAACCTCTCCTTGGGGAAATGCTTTGATTGTTTGAGGCAGGTAGCTGTAAGCACTGTTGTCTTTCGATAAGAGTTTGCCGAGGGTTGGAATGACTATTTTTGAGTAAATGGAAAATAATTGTTTCATCGGAAATCGATCCGGAGTTGTCAGCTCAAGGATTACCAGATGCCCGCCCGGTTTGAGGACACGGCACATTTCAGCAAGTCCTTTATCCAAATCTTCAAAGTTGCGGATACCAAAAGCGACAGTGATAGCGTCAAAACGGTTGTCGGCAAACGAGAGGGAGGTACAGTCTTCCTTTGCAAAAGATATCTTTTCGGAAAGACCTTCCTTTTTCACTTTTTCACGTCCCACATTCATCATTCCTTCAGAAATGTCTGTTCCGATCAGCTGGTCGGGTTGCAGTTCGCGGCATGCCAGAATGGCAAAGTCACCGGTACCGGTTGCCACATCCATTATCTGTTGCGGGCGGAAAGGTTTGAGCCAATTGATTGCCTTGCGTCGCCAACTCCGGTCAATCCCTAATGAAAGGGTATGATTCAGTTGGTCGTATGCAGGGGCAATGTTGTCGAACATCTGTTCTACCTGTTCGCTCTTTTTCCCGTCATTGCTATAAGGTTTGATTTGTTCTTGTGGGTAGTTCATTTTTCATTCAGAGTTTTATTCACCACAGGGTTTACAAAAGTGGACGGTTTTGGGTTTCAAAACCATGTTTGTGTACTCTGTATACCCTGTGGTGAATCTTATTCGTTTCTGATTCGGGCTTCTTATTTTAGAAATGCCATTACGTTCTTCTCGATACGTTCAGCGATGTTGCTGGTATCTTCTTTAACGAATTTCTCACCAGTGATGTTTTCGAATAATTCAATATAACGCTCGCTGATACTTTCTACGATGGCAGGAGTCATTTCAGGAACTTTCTGTCCTTCTTTACCCTGGAATCCGTTTTCCATTAACCACTCACGCACAAATTCTTTGGAGAGTTGCTTTTGGGCTTCACCTTTTTCGAAACGTTCCTGGTAACCGTCGGCATAGAAGTAACGGCTTGAGTCCGGAGTGTGGATTTCGTCCATCAGGTAGATGGTACCGTTGTGTTTACCAAATTCATATTTGGTGTCTACCAAAATCAAACCGCGTTCTGCTGCAATTTCAGTTCCACGTTTGAACAGGGCCAATGTATATTTTTCAAGTGTAGCATATTCTTCCGGAGTAGCCAGTCCCTGGGCCAGAATCTCTTCTTTGGAGATGTCTTCATCGTGCAGTCCCATTTCTGCTTTTGTGGTTGGAGTCACGATGGGTTCGGGGAACTTCTGGTTTTCTTTCATGCCTTCAGGAAGTTTTACACCACAGATTTCGCGTACACCGCTTTTGTAGGCACGCCATGCGCTTCCGCAAAGATAACCGCGCACGATCATTTCTACCGGGAAACCTTCACAAAGCACTCCTACTGTAACCATTGGATCCGGAGTTGCGACTTTCCAGTTCGGACAGATGTTTGTTGTTGCATCCAGAAACTTAGCTGCAATCTGATTCAGCATTTGTCCTTTATAAGGGATGCCTTCGGGTAATACTACATCAAAGGCCGAGATACGGTCGGTAGCTACCATTACGAGTTGTTCGCCATTGATGTTGTACACATCACGTACTTTTCCGTGGTACACGCTTTTCTGTCCCGGAAAGTTGAAATCTGTTTTTGTTAATGCTTTCATACTTCTATATAATTATGAATTACAAATTACCAACGTTTTGCCGTTCTTTGCTTATGGTGAGCCGCTCGCCGTTTAACTTTTCCCGTTCGATTTTCTTTTCTTTGTCAAACTTTTCGTAAGCGTCTACAATCCGTTCTACCAGCTTATGGCGCACTATGTCTTTTTTATTCAGTTCAACAAAACTGATTCCTTTGACTCCTTTTAGAATGCGCAATGCCTGCACCAACCCTGATGTTTGTGAAGCCGGAAGGTCTATCTGGGTCATATCTCCGGTGATGATCATCTTGGTATTCATTCCCATACGGGTGAGGAACATTTTAATTTGCTGCGTGGTAGTATTCTGAGCCTCGTCCAGGATTACGACTGCATCATTTAGCGTACGTCCGCGCATAAAGGCTAATGGGGCAATCTGGATGATGTTCAGTTCCATGTATTCCTTTAGTTTGGCAGCTGGAATCATGTCCTGCAAAGCATCATAAAGAGGTTGCAGATACGGGTCTATTTTATCTTTCATATCTCCGGGCAGAAAACCTAACTTTTCACCGGCTTCTACCGCAGGGCGGCTGAGGATAATCTTCTTTATTTCTTTGTTTTTCAGTGCACGAACCGCTAAGGCTATGGCCGTATAGGTCTTGCCCGAACCTGCAGGTCCGATGGCAAATACCATATCGTTCTTGGCAAATCCTTCTACCAGCTTCAATTGATTTTCGCTGCGTGGAATAATGGGTTTTCCCGTGACACTGAATACAATCACATTGCCTGCTTTTTCGGCTTGCGGCGCATTCCCTTTTATAATGTCGATAATGACTTCTTCTTTCAGTGAATTGTATTCGGCGCAATATTTTTCAAGCTTGGTGATGTTTTCTTCGAAAGCGCACATTTCTTCCTCGTCGCCCAGTACTTTAATGACATTGCCTCGGGCAACAATGCGCAGCTTTGGATACAAAGCTTTTATTAATTGTATGTTAGCGTTGTTTACGCCATAAAAGATAACTGGATCGATATCCTCAAGAACTATCAGCTTTTCTATCATTGAATCAATTTAAAGGTTCACGCATACGCTGTGAAATGGACTGCAAATTTAATGAATCGTTCTCATACTTTGCCGATTCTTGCCGAATTAATTTGCGATGCTCTTTCCTGAGAAAGACAATTCCAGTATATTTGTGCCCTCGGAACTTATAAAAAGGCTAATTATGGATTTATCCAACTACAGGTATCTATTTACTATTTCTGTATTTTTATGTTTTACCCCGGCTTTTCTGGCAGGTTGCAAAAAGAAAGATATGTCTCTTAAACTTAACGAACCGCGTAACATCAGGGGAGTAGTAAGTTATAAACGCTCATTCGGGGATTTGAATGATGTGCAGCTAAAAGCGGCCCATACTTGGGGAATTACTCCGTTAGCCTCGCGTGAAGAAGCGGAAAATATGGATGGAAAACTGGTTCACATTACTGATAATGAATTTTATGCAGTGGATTCACTTACTCATTCCATTCCTTATTTAGTACCGCGTGCCAGTGCATTACTTGATACGATTGGAGCGAATTTTTTAGATTCATTGACTGCCAAAGGACTCAATCCGAATAAGATCATTGTTACATCTGTGCTTCGGACAGAGAATGATGTAAAACGTTTACGTCGCCGGAATGGCAATGCGTCAAAAAACTCATGTCATTTCTACGGAACAACATTCGATGTAAGCTGGAAGCGGTTTAAGAAAGTAGAAGATGAGGAGGGACGTCCTCTTCAGGATGTAAGTGCCGATACCTTGAAGTTAGTGTTGGCTGAAGTGTTGCGTGATGTTCGCAAGGCTGATAAATGTTATATAAAGTATGAACTGAAACAAGGATGTTTTCATATAACAACGAGATAAACGGTAAACTATAAACGATGAACAAAGACTCGCAGAAGTAGCGCAGCCTGTTCATCGTTTATAGTTTATTGTTGTTTACTGTTTTTTATCTTCTTTTTCCTCCTTCTTGTCTTTTTCTTCCGGGTGAATAATGTTTTTAACAGTTTCTCCGATAGGCAGTTTGTCCAATACTCCTAAACTTGGCGCGACAGTTTTTACCAATGTGTTCAAGAAATTGCTTGTGCCTCCATTACCTCCGTCGAATACAGTGATATTGCCTAAGTTCATATGTTCGAAGGCTTTTACCTGTTCGCCTGCTATTTCTTTCCACTGATCTACCATCTTGTATTGAATAGCAATAGCCGGGTTTGATTCGGCAGCTTTCACCATGGCTTCGAAACCTTCTGCTTCTGCCAGTAACGAGCGTTTTTTACCTTCTGCTTCTGCTTCGAGTTTCAGTTGAATCGCTTTTGCCTCTGCCTCTGCCTGTGCCAGTGTTGCTTTGGCACGGGCTTCTGCTTCACGGGTGATTTTTTCGGCTACGGCTTCTGCTTGCAGAATAGCTTCTTGGCGGGCAACTTCTGCCGGTACTATTTTTTCTGCTTTCAGAGATGATTCTACTTTTCGTGCTTTTGCCTCTTCCACTTCTTTTTGAGCGATTTCTTTAGCTGTCTGTACGGCTGCTTCCGATTTGGCCGCAGCTTCACCGGCTTGTTTGTCGGCATTGGCTTGGGTTACGGCCAGTTCGGAGTTAGACAACGCGATTTCTTTTTGTGCTTCGTTTCGTCCGATGGCAGCTTTCTTTTGTGCTTCAGCTTGTTTGATCTCCATGTCGGAGTTCAACTCTGCAATGCGGCTTTCCTTTTCGGTATTGGCCTGCTCTATCCGGATATTCTTTTCTGCTTCTGCTTTAGCCACTTGCGATTCTTTTTCCGCATTGGCGATAGCTACTTGGGAGATACGGTCTTTATCGGCATTGGCTACGGAGATTTCTTGCAGCTTTTTGGTTTCCGCAATGGCGATATCTTGGTCTTTACGAGTCTCGGCCACTTTGGTTTCACGTTCTTTAATCTGGTTGGCAATCTTGATAGCACCCAGTTTTTCCTGTTCTTCAATATTGGCTTGTGCCTCGTTTTGAGCTTTACTTTCCGCTTCTTTTCCTAAATTGACGATATAATTGGCAGCATCGCGAATATCGCTGATGTTAATATTCATCAGGTACAAACCGAATTTGCGGAGTTCTGTATCAATGTTATCTTTTACTTTAGAGAGGAATTTATCACGGTCGGAGTTCAACTCCTCAATTGTCATGTCGGCAATAACCAGACGCATCTGTCCGTAAACCACATCTGTTATCAGATTTTGCTTATCGTCCATGGTCAGCCCCAGCATACGTTCGGCAGCATTTTGCATGACTTCGGGATCCGTACTGATAGCTACTGTAATGGTAGTCGGTACATCCACACGAATATTTTGGGCGGAAAGTGCTCCTGTCAGTTTACAGTCTATCTGCATCGGTTTCATCGACAGGAACTCGTATCCCTGTACGATAGGCCATACGAAAGCGGCACCACCGTGATATAGTTTTGCAGACTTTTTATCTCCGCCTGTTTTACCATATACTACTAATACTTCGTCACTTTTACATTTCCGGTAGCGTGAAAGGATACCGATAAATGTAATTAAGATTACCGCCACGAGTATGGCAGCCATAATCATCATTTCCTGGGTCATAGTTCTCTTTTTTGAGTTTTTAATTATTGGATATATAAAGTTCCGTCCTTGTAGGAGGTGATCGTTGCTTTATCTCCGGTTTGATAGGGTTTACCTGATTCCGTGATAACATCAATTTCTCTCATGGCCCCATCCCGGCTGACTTGTACGGTATACTTTTTTTCGTTCTGTTTGAAGTAAATGGTACATTCTCTTCCTACTAATTGTTCTGTTTTCTCCGAGTGATTGGTCTGTTGCAGCTGGTAGGCTTTCTTATATAAAAACCAGACGGCAAACACAAATATCAGTCCGATGACAAATCCAGTCAGGTAAGTCTGTATTTCGGTGTTGTGCTGCAGATACATATACCAACCGAATCCGATACCGAAGTGGGTCAATCCTTTAAAGGAAACCACACTGCTGATATCAGTGTCGATGTCCGTATCTGCGTCGAAATCACCAAAAAAAACGGATAGGATGAATTGTACTGCAAAAATGCCTGTCGTGACAATAGCAATGGTTAGGAAAATATTACTACTCATGGCAATAGGTGTTTAATGGATCATTTTATAGATATAGTCCCCAAATATACATCTTTGGTTTTTATATGCAAAGGTAAACTAACAAAAAAATGGAAGAATCGGAAAATGAATGTATATTTGTACCCTAATTATTAAACAGAAATTGAAAAAACTATGAAGACAATCCTACTCTTTACTCTGAGTCTGCTGCTCTCTTTATCCGTGTCGGATGTTTGTGCACAAGAACGTGTTTACGACATTTCCCAGTTTGGCTTGAAAGCCAATAGTAAGAAAAACGCATCACCTGTTGTACGTAAGGCCATAGCTAAGATTAAAGCTGAATGCCGTAATGGTGAAGAAGTGGTACTTCGTTTTCCTGCCGGACGCTACAATTTCCATGAAAACGGTTCGGATGTACGCGAATATTATATATCCAATCACGATCAGGACAATCCCAAAAAGGTGGGCATTGCCTTGGAAGATATGAAGAACCTGACTATTGACGGACAAGGTTCCGAGTTTGTATTTTATGGAAGGATGATTCCGGTTTCTTTGCTCCGTTCGGAGAATTGTGTACTGAAGAACTTCAGTATTGATTTTGAACAGCCTCATATTGCTCAGGTGCAAGTGATAGAGAATGATCCGGAAAAAGGAATCACTTTTGAACCTGCATCATGGGTGGATTATCGTATAAGTAACGATTCTGTATTTGAAGGACTGGGTGAAGACTGGACAATGCGATACTCTTGGGGAATTGCTTTCGATGGTAAAACAAAACATGTCGTATACAACACCAGTGATATCGGTTGTCCTACCAAAGGAGCTTTCGAAGTGGCTCCCCGCCGTATCTGTTCTCCGAAATGGAAAGATGCGCGTCTGGTGCCTGGCACGGTAGTAGCCATGCGTGGATGGGGACGTCCTACTCCCGGTATTTTCATGTCACATGACATTAATACTTCTTTGCTTAATGTTAAAGTGCATTATGCCGAAGGCATGGGACTTTTGGCACAGCTTTGCGAAGATATTACACTCGATGGTTTCGGGGTTTGTCTGAAAGGCGATAATGATCCTCGTTATTTCACAACGCAGGCAGATGCCACTCACTTCTCCGGATGTAAGGGAAAGATTATTTCGAAGAATGGCCTGTACGAAGGAATGATGGATGATGCCATTAATGTACACGGAACTTATCTGAAAGTAATCAAGCGGGTAGATGATCATACGTTGATAGGACGCTATATGCACGATCAGTCCTGGGGTTTCGAATGGGGACGTCCGGGGGATGATGTTCAGTTTGTACGTTCTGAAACGATGGAGCTGATTGGCAATCAAAACCAGGTTACTGCAATTCGTCCTTATGATAAAAATGAAATATCGGGAGCCCGTGAGTTCAGCATTACTTTTAAAGATCCTATTGATCCGACTATCAATGAAAAAAGTGGTTTTGGGATTGAAAACCTGACATGGACTCCTGAAGTGCTGTTTGCCGGCAATACGATTCGCAATAACCGTGCTCGCGGTACACTGTTCAGCACTCCTAAAAAAACAGTGGTAGAAGACAATCTGTTTGATCATACCTCCGGTACGGCTATTTTATTGTGTGGCGATTGCAATGGCTGGTTCGAGACAGGTGCTTGTCGTGATGTTACCATTCGCCGCAATCGTTTTATCAATGCGCTTACCAACATGTTCCAGTTTACCAATGCAATTATCTCTATTTATCCTGAAATACCTAATTTGAAAGATCAACAGAAGTATTTTCATGGTGGTAAAGACGGAGGTATTGTGATTGAGGACAATGAATTCGATACATTTGATGCACCGATTCTTTATGCAAAGTCAGTAGACGGGTTGATATTTCGCAACAATGTGATTAAAACCAATACAGAATTTAAGCCTTTCCACTGGAATAAAAACCGTTTCTTGCTTGAACGGGTGACAAACGTGAAGATTTCAGAGTGAAGTCGGGACTCTGTAAAATACTTATAAACGTATGAAGAGAATTTTATTATCCCTTTTAATCTGTTTCCCTATATTCCTTTGGGCGCAGGAAGACAATAGTAAATATTTGGCTGGTGCAGTGCCGGTTGTTAATGGAAAGGTCATCTTTACAGAACATATTCAGGCTCCCGGGTTATCAAAACAACAAGTTTATGATGTCCTGTTGAAGTGGGCCGAGAAACGTTTTGCACCTTCAAAAGGACAAAAGGGCAGAGTTGCCTATTTTGATAAGGAAAGAGGGCAGATTGCATGTCTGGGTGAAGAATATCTTCAACTATCTGCAACCAACAGTTTCTTTTTGGATCGTGCTACCATCAAATATCGATTGGTGATGAACTGTCTGGATGGATCTTGCAAGATGGAGATGTACAACATTTCTTATTTTCATGGTGACAATAAAGAAATGGAGGCCGAAGACTGGATAACAGATGAGGCGGGATTGAATAAAGCCAAAACAAAAGTGGTTGCCAAGTATGGAAAACTCCGTATCAAAACAATCGATCTGTTTGATGACCTGACGGAAAAGGCAGCGAAGGCGTTGGGAGGAACGGAGGTGCTGGTTCCCCTCATAGCCAAAGAACCGAAAGTTGTTCCGGGAGAGTTTAGCCGGGAAATTCCGGGGGTTGCTGCGGACGGTTCCATGGCAGGCTACAAACGCATCTCTGCGGATAAGATCCCGGGCAATATCATTAAGATGCTTTCTGAGGACTGGATGCTGATTACAGCCGGTACGGAAGAAAAATATAACATGATGACGGCAAGTTGGGGCGGATTGGGATATCTTTATAATAAACCGGTTTCGTTTTGTTTCATTTATCCTACGCGTTATACTTATCAGTTGATGGAAAAGAATGACACATATACTATCAGCTTTTATACGGAAGCTTATCGGGATGCTCTGAAATATTGCGGAAGCCATAGTGGAGGAGATGCTGATAAGGTGAAAGGTGCCGGACTGACTCCTCTCACTACTCCTTCGGGCAGTAAAGCTTTCTCGGAAGCATGGATGATTATAGAATGCAAAAAAATGCTCTCCCAGCCGATTGCTTCCGGTGCTTTTGATAGTCCGGAATTGAAAGGAGAATGGAAGGATAAACCTTTGCACAAGATGTATATCGGTGAGATAATCAATGTGTGGATCAAGTAAAGCAATTAATTATTGATAAGTATCAATCCCTACTTATCAATTAAAGCAGTATCTTTGCACGCAAAAACCAAGTGAACGGAATGAGCGTGCAAAGATATTTTATTTATTTGGCCTATGATGGCACCCATTATCATGGATGGCAGATTCAGCCTAACGGTATCAGTATACAGGAATGCCTGATGAAGGCACTTGCCACTTTTTTACGGAGAGATACGGAAGTGATTGGGGCGGGACGGACAGATGCCGGGGTACATGCTTCGCTGATGGTTGCCCACTTCGATTACGAAGGAGAGGTGCTGGATACGGATAAGGTAGCCGAGAAGTTGAATCGTCTTTTACCTCAGGATATTTCAGTCTATAAAGTTTGCCGGGTAAGGCCGGACGCACATGCGCGGTTTGATGCGACAGCCCGTACTTATAAATATTATATCACTACCGTAAAGTATCCTTTTAATCGCCAGTATCGTTACCGGATACACAATCTGCTCGACTTTCAGAAGATGAACGAGGCCGCTCTGACCTTGTTTCATTATACGGATTTTACCAGTTTCAGTAAATTGCATACGGATGTAAAGACCAACATCTGCAAGATTATGCATGCCGAATGGACACAGGAGGATGAATATACCTGGGTGTTTACCATTCAGGCCGACCGTTTCCTGCGCAACATGGTGCGTGCCATCGTCGGTACTTTATTGGAAGTAGGCAGAGGTAAGTTGTCCGTAGATGACTTCCGTAGAATAATCGAGCAACAAGACCGTTGTAAAGCCGGAACCTCTGCTCCCGGCAATGCGCTTTTCCTGGTGAATGTAGAATATCCTCAGAATATATTTGAATGAGTTCTTTTTAAATAAACTCTGTTATGTGGTTACTCCTTGCTTTTCTTTCAGCGACCTTGCTGGGCTTTTATGATGTGTTTAAAAAGAAGTCGTTAAAGGACAATGCGGTTCTGCCTGTCTTGTTCCTCAATACGCTCTTTTCCAGTCTTATATTCCTACCTTTCATCTTGTTGTCGGCATTTGTCCCCGGAGTGCTGGAGGGTACTATGTTTGATGTTCCCGTCGTCGGGTGGGAAGTACACAAATTTATCATTATCAAGTCTTTTATCGTACTTTCTTCGTGGATACTCGGCTATTTCGGGATGAAACACCTGCCTATTACGATTGTAGGTCCCATTAATGCAACCCGCCCTGTAATGGTGCTTGTGGGAGCCATGCTGGTTTTTGGCGAGCGTCTGAATCTCTATCAGTGGATCGGTGTGTTGCTGGCTGTAGTTTCTTTCTTTATGCTAAGCCGTTCGGGGAAGAAAGAAGGGATTGACTTTAAACATAACAAGTGGATTCTTTTTATTGTGTTGGCAGCCGTAGCAGGTGCGGTAAGCGGATTGTATGATAAGTATCTGATGAAGCAGTTGCCCCCGATGGTGGTACAGTCGTGGTATAATGTCTATCAGGTGTTCATCATGTGTCCTATCCTTGCCTTGCTCTGGTGGCCCAAACGTAAGTCGTCCACACCCTTCCGCTGGGACTGGGCCATCATCTTTATTTCCATTTTCCTCTGCGCTGCGGACTTTGTTTACTTCTATGCATTGAGTTACGAAGATTCGATGATTTCGATTGTCTCGATGGTTCGGAGAGGAAGCGTCATCGTATCTTTCCTTTTCGGTGCTATGATGTTCCGTGAAAAGAATTTAAAAAGCAAGGCGATTGACCTTATTCTGGTGTTAATCGGAATGATATTCCTATATTTGGGAACTAAATAAGAACGTAAAGAAACAAGATTATCAGATATGAAAAATTCTACTCTTACCCTCCTGGTATTTATTCTGGGTATTTTTTCTTCCTTTGCTGTCAAGGCGCAGGAGGCCAAAACGGTGTTTGTGAATATACCTGACTCACTGTGTCCGTTGCTGACATCGGTGAACCGTGCAGATTGTATCGATTTCATCGAAAGTAAGATGAAGGCCCAGGTGACCAACCGTTTCGGGGGTAAGTCGGAAATGACGGAATTAAGTCCCGATTATATATCTCTTAAAATGTCTGATGCGAGCAGTTGGCAGATGAAACTGTTACCGCTGAACGATAGTGTAAAAGTGGTCTGTGCTGTTTCTACAGTTTGTGCTCCGGCATGCGACAGTCATATCCGCTTCTATACCACCGATTGGAAAGAACTTCCTGCCGATGGGTTTCTGCCTTCAGAGCCTCATATAGATAATTTCTTTACTTCTTCCGACTCTACTGATTACGATTTTATCGATGCCCGTCTGCAAGCCGATATGACTTTGATGAAGGCGGAGCTTTCTAAAGAGGATGAGACGTTGACTTTTACTCTGACTACTCCGGAGTATATGGAAAAAGAAACGGCGGAAAAACTGAAACCGTTTCTCCGCCGTTCAATTGTTTACACCTGGAAAGGTGGGAAGTTTATCCCAGACACTCTTTGATGTATGCCTCCATTTCGGGAGTATGTTCTTCTACGCTTTGCAATAGCTTGAATTGTGCTTTTGTACGAACCAGGTTATGTTCGGGATACTTAATCTTGTAGTAAGTGTCTCCGTTGATGTAGTCTGCCAAGAAGCGTACACATTGCATATAAGGGAAGAGAGCTGCTGCATAAGGCAGATTCTCAATCTCAATCGGAGTGAGGAATGAACCGGCTCCTTCCAGATATCCCTTGGTGAATGCTTTGAATATCTCCATGTTGAAGTTGACATTATCCAGGTTCTTATCGTCTTCGTCTCCGGTATTGGCTCCTGTACGCAGGAAATCACCGTAGTCAGAGAAGATAAAGCTTGGCATTACTGTATCGAGGTCGATTACACAAAGCACTTTGCCATCTTCGTCGAACATCATATTGTTCACTTTCGTATCGCAGTGGCATACGCGTTTCGGCAGTTTGCCTTCACGATACAGGCGTTCGGCCTTGCACATTTCGTCTGCACGCTTCTCTATTTCGTCCAGATAATACTGTACTTCGGCTACTCGTCCGGCTGCATTGGCTGCTACAGCTTCACGAAGTTGCTTCAGGCGGAATTCCATGTTATGGAAATCAGGGATAGTCTCACCCAGTGTTGTCGGGATGTCAGCCAGCATTGCCTGGAAGTTACCGAAAGCAGCTCCGGCATAATATGAATATTCCGGGTTTACTGTTTCATAAGTTTTGGCACGGGGGATGAATACCATCACACGCCAGTAGCTGTCACCGTCGAACCAGTATGTTTTGCCTTCTTCTGTCGGGAGGAAAGTCAGTACCTTGCGGTCAATATCTGTTTCTCCGGATTCCGTCAGTTTTTTGCGGATGTGTCCGGTTACAGCAGCGATGTTGTCCTGAAGCATTTCCACATTCTGGAAAATGGCGTGGTTGATACGTTGCAACACATAGTCGGGAGCATCTGTTTCGGTAGTGTTTACCTTATAAGTGTCGTTAATCAGTCCGGCGCCGAGTGGTTTGATTTCGCTTACAGTGCCTTGTACTTTGAATTTAGATACGATGTTCAGTAAATCTTTCATGGTTTCTATTTTTAAGTTAGTTTATCTTGGTACGATTGTAAATCCCCATTTGTATTCCTGGTTTGCCGGAATGTTGTAGCCCGGTTCGGGACGTGCACCCCAGCTGTTATATCCGGCCACACCCTGCTGCTTCATATCCACACATACCTCAACGAAGTTTCTCGGTGAGATATCGTTGATATGTGTCTTTCTCGGCAACTGATCTTTGGCTTTGCTTTCATCGTGAACCAGTTCACCGGCATCACGGTTCAGCCATTGATACGGACGTGATACGGTTTCTTCTCCGTCAAAATCCTCTACCGAATTGCGCAGTGCATTGAAGCCGATTGTTTTGTCTGCATAGATCGTCAGTCCCTTACCGCCTTTTTTATTCAGGGTCAGCCAACGGGTGTCGGTATGATGGCCGTTTTCCTGCGGACGTACGTACGGGAAGTACATATTGTCGGCGGTTGTTTTATAGAGGTCGATCAGAGTACCGGCATTACGGTCCACATAGTTTTCCTCCGGTCCGCGTCCGAAGTATTCTACCTGGTTCATTTCTGCAGGCAGACGGAAGCGTACACCGATACGGGGTACTTCCAGTTTAGAAGCAGCCTTGCGCGCCGCATCGCTTCCCGGAGTGAAAGTAGCCATCAGCGTTGCCTCGGAGGCTTCGGTCTTAGCAGCTTCCATATCGGTAGAAGTGAAAGTGAAATCAGCCTTTACTACACCCGAAGGATGGATGCGGTATGTAACAATGTAAAGGTTACCGGCAGCCAGCAGATAGTTGGCGGTCAATACGGCATCTTTGCCGTCCATTACTATGTTGGCGTCTACTACATTGAAATTTTTGCTCGATTGTTTCCATACTTGCAGGCGTTTGGGGTTACCGTTGCCATAGTCGTTATCGTTCGGTGCACGCCAGAAGTTAGGCTGAAGTCCGAAACCATCTTTAAAGTATTCGGTTCCGCCTACTTTATATGAAGAAACCAAGCCGGTTTTCTTATCAAATACGAAGCTTACCTTTGAAGAGGAAGCACTCAGTTCGTTGCCTTCTGCCGATACTTTCAGAGTTGGACCACCGGTAGCGAAAGTACGTTCACCCGGTTCAACCGGCAGGCGGAACTGTTCGTATGCAATTTCGTGTCCAACCGGAATCAACGGCTCCGGTTCAGTCGTAGTTACGTTGAAGTATATGAAGTATTCGGTTCCCGGTTTCGATTTCAGTCCGCTTACCGGAATAGTAATTTCTTTACTTCCCTGTGGCTCTACATTGACTGACATTTTACCACCTTTCACCGTTTTTCCGTTTGCTTTAATGGTATACGAGATCATATACTTCTGCAGGTTTGTGAAGTAGAAACGATTCTTAACCAGGAATTTTCCATTGGCCGGATCCACCGGTTCGAAAGCTACGTTCTGATGAACATACTTCACTTCAGCCATTGCCGGATGCGGTGTACGGTCCGGACTAACGATACCATTGCAGCAGAAGTTACCGTCGTTCGGCGTATTTACACCATAGTCACCACCGTATGTCCAGAAGTGACGTCCGTTCTCGTCTACTGCGTCAATGCCCTGGTCCACCCAGTCCCAGATGTATCCACCCTGCAAGTTCGGATATTTATAGATTGCTTTCCATTGATCCCAGAGGTTACCGTTCGAGTTACCCATTGCGTGTGAATATTCGGAAGGGGCTATCGGACGGTCGCTGCCGCGTTTACCCATGGCTTCCAGCCACTGTGCTCCCGGATATTGCGGAACGTACATATCGGAGTTCCATTCCCACTGGGCACGTTCGTAGTTTACCGGGCGGTCCATGATGTTTTTATCGGCATCCTTCAACCAAAGGTAGGTCTGATAGAAGTTGTAACCGTTACCGGCTTCATTACCCAGTGACCAGAAAGTCAGACTCGGATAGTTCTTGTTACGTTCGAACATGTTGATCGTGCGGTCCATATGTGCTTTCAGCCATTCGGGGTTGTTTCCTAACGTACCGCCTTTTTTCAGGTCGTAGTACATACCGTGGCTTTCGATGTTTGCTTCATCATATACATAAAGTCCGTATTCGTCGCATAACTCATAGAAGCGGCGGTCCTGCGGATAATGGCATAGGCGGACCGTATTCAGGTTATGTTGTTTCATCAATTCGAAATCTTTGCGCATCAGCTCTTCGGTCATATAGTGACCGGTAGCCGGATTGTGTTCGTGGATGTTTACTCCCTTCAGTTTCAGCGGCTGGCCATTGATAAAGAGGCATACATAAGGCTTTCCGTTACCCGCCAGTTGCTCGATCGGTTTGATTTCGATACGGCGGAAACCCACGTTAAACGGAATGATTTCGTTCACTTTACCGTTTTCTTTCACGGTCATCACCAGTTTGTAAAGATTAGGAGCTTCCGAAGTCCAGGTTTTGACTCCCGGGAGTGTCTGGTCGAAAGATACTGTGCGGGTTTCTCCGGCAGCTACATCAGCAGTTTTTTCTCCGGTGGCTACTACGTTACCTTTGGCATCGAGCAATTCGTATACCAGAGCCATGTTGCTGGCAGCCGAACCGTTATTTCTCAGGTCTGCACCCAGTTTGAAGATACCGTCTTTGTATGTATCGTCCAGGGTGGATGTCACGCGGAAGTCTTTCAACGCGGCTTTAGGTTGTGAATAGAGGAAAACATCACGTTCGATGCCGCTGATACGCCAGAAGTCCTGGCATTCCAGATAAGATCCGGTACTCCAACGGTAAATCTTTAAAGTAAGTACATTTTTGCCGGGTTTCACGAATTTGTTGATCAGGAACTCCGCAGAGTTTTTGGAATCTTCGCTATAACCCACTTCCTGCCCGTTGATGTACACGTATACACCCGATTTGGCACCGGCCAGGTGAAGATAAATATCACGTCCGTCCCAATCGGCGGGGATATCGATGTCACGACGGTACACACCTACCGGATTGGCCTCCGGTAGAGTCGGAGGTTGTGGGTTACGGGGCTGGAATTCATAACCGTGATTGGTATAGATAGCCACACCATGGCCCTGTACTTCCCAGTTGCCCGGTACTTTTATATCTGTCCAGTCGGCTGTGCTCACCGAAGGGTCGGTGATGTTAGCCGGCAGATTCTTGTATGAATCTACAAAGTAGAACTTCCAGGTTCCGTTCAGAAGTTGATAATATTTGCTTTTTTCGAACTTTCCGGTCAAGGCGTTTGCACGGTTTTCGTAGGTCATAAATGAAGAACGGGGGTATTCTTTATTTACGGCTACTACCTGTACGTCTTGCCAGTAAGGCTTCTTCGGTTCATTGCCGGCCGAAGCAAAAGCGGAGGCCATCAGGAGGCCACCCAGCATAAGGCTATTTAAGGTATGAGATAGTCTTAATTTCATGTTTCGAGGGTATTAGAATGATAATTTATTTAACTTTTATATGATCAAAGCCTTCTCCGTATACACCGATCACTGCGCTTTGCGAAACAAAAGCAGTCGGATCACAGTCTTTTATCAACCGGAAGATAATGGTTGATTCCCGTTTCTTGGCCAGGACGAACATCATCTTCTGCTCTTTGCCGGTATAGAACCCGGTTGCATTGATGACGGTTACTCCCCGGTGTGGATATTCGTTGATGCGTTTGCCTATTTCTTCGTACTTGTTGGAGATAATGAAGAATTGTACGGATTGTCGTGCACTGTTCACCACCTGGTCCAGCACAAAGCTGCAAACATAAAGAGTCACATATCCGTAAACTACCTTTTCCCAGTCTTTCAATACGAAGTAGCTGGAGGAGATGATGATCAGGTCACAGATCAGCATGACTCTTCCCAGAGTGATGTCGCGGTATTTGTTGATAACAGCCGCAATGATATCTGTTCCTCCGGTACTTCCGTTGGCCGAGAAAGCAATACCGATGCCACTTCCGCAAAAAGAGGCACCCAACACACAAGCCATGAACGGCTGGTCGTGTAGTAAGGTTACGTTCGCCGTTAGTTTTTGGATGATAGAAAGGAAGAAGGTTAAAATGAATACACCGAATATGGTTTTGAGACTGAATCGAAATCCCAGCACTTTGAGGGATACCATCAGCAATACAGCATTGATGGCGAAGTAAGTGTATTGAACCGGAAATCCGGTAGCGAAATAAACAATAGAGGCAATGCCCGGCACTCCACCGGTGGTGATGTCGTTAGGAAGCAGGAAGAGAGTCCAACCGATGCCGTAAAGGATCATTCCCAAGGCAATCATTAAGTAGTCTTTCGTTTCTCTGATTACTCCCTGTTTAGAGGGCTTTGATATTTTCATCTTCATGGATGGGTTGTGTAGTCTTATAATCGGACACGGATTTCATGAACCGGCCGGCATTGCGTAGCGAACTACTTGCCGGAGGACTCGTGAAACCCGTGTCAAAAAGAGGTTTTATTATTTTGCGAAAGCGTGTCTGTAACCTTTCACCTTGTTCCATGCTCCACGAGTGAAGTCAGGGATAGCTACCGGTGCAGAGCTGTTTTCGATAGAAAGCTTGGTCAGGTCGGCCATGCAGCACCATTCTGCAAGATCATAAACGTCCATATCCAAAGGAAGACCGTTGCGCAGACAGTAAACCAGACGGTAATCCATGATGTAGTCCATACCACCGTGTCCACCTACTTTTTTAGCTGTTTCTTCCAGTTCTTTGTGGATCGGGTGTTTGTATTTATCCATCAGGGCTTTTTTAACGTCAGCGGGTACAGAGCCGTGTGCGTTCAGCTTTTCGTGGTTAGGTACGTCGTTTGAAGCGATCTGAGTCGGACGCATGCAGTATTCTTCGATAGGATATTTGCTTGCATAACCGTCGGCACCTACTACCTGATACATACGGCTGTAAGGACGCGGAGTCATTACGTTGTGCTGAATCAGGATCGTTTTACCTTTTTCCGTACGGATCAGTGTAGAAGTCTGGTCACCGTTCTGGAAATCTTTTACTTCTTTGCCGGTTGTTTTTTTGATGTATGCCGGACCGTTGACAGCCTTTGTATCCATAGATACGAGGTAGTTCATTTTGTCACCACGGTGAATGTCGAGCAGCTGGCAAGCCGGGCCCATACCGTGAGTGGCATATACATCGCCACGATGATTCTGATTGTAATCCATACGCCAGTTGTTCCAGTAGTATGGCCAGAAGTCTTCGAGGTTGTGGATGTAAGCACCTTCTGTGTGAAGCACTTCACCGAATACGCCTTGCTGAGCCATGTTCAGTGTAGTCAGTTCGAAGAAGTCATATACACAGTTTTCAAGCTGCATACAGTGTTTACGAGTTTTTTCAGAGGTATTGATCAGCGCCCAGATTTCGTCCATGGTCATTGCCGAAGGAACTTCGATGGCAACGTGCTTGCCGTGTTCCATGGCGTAGATAGCCATCTGTGCATGATGTTTCCAGTCAGTCGCGATGTAAACGAGGTCGATATCGTTACGTTCGCAAAGTTTTTTCCAGGCATCTTCGCTACCGGAGTAAGAAGCTGCTTCAGGCAGGCTTGCGTTGGTCAGGATTTTCTGTGCACCGGCTACGCGTTCGGGGATAAGGTCGCAAAGGGCTACGATCTGTGTTCCGGGGATGTGAGTGAAGCGTTCTACTGCACCCGGTCCACGCATACCCAAGCCAATGAATCCGACACGTACCACGTCGAGTTTAGGAGCAGTCAGTCCGACTACGTCTTTTTGTCCGGCGGGACGTACAGGCACTGGAGTCTCGATAGGCTTGATGGTTTGTGCTACTGCACTCGAAGTGCAAGCAAACAATGCAAGTCCGATAAACAGGGCATTTAGATGTTTAAACATGTTTGATAAGATTTGATTAGTTAATAAAATTGTTGTTAATAATAGTGTTTCATTTCTCGTGCAAAGATAAGAATACTTTTCACAACTCTTATCTTTTATACGATTAAAACGTTCTCTGTTACATCTTTAATTCATAGATATTCCGGTTGTTATTATAACAGGATAAATCCTGTCAGCCTGCAGAGACGGTCACTTCCGTTGTTGAATGGAAGATACCATCTCTGCAGCGGGCTGGTTTTGCTTTCTGCAAAATCCTGGTAATGTCATCTTTTACAAGTTGTTTGAACCCGGTAGTGCAATGTTTTTCCGGGGTATATAATGCAGCGTGTAGTGTGTTGTGGGTTGCAACTCTTTTATTCATTCTTCTGTTTCTTTGTTATGAGATTCTTTTCTTTCGTTTGGTCGCTCGAGCAATAATTTACTTTTTGATATACGCTATAAATACACATCATTGGGGAGTGACCCTCTGTGTTATAGCTTAATTTTATAATATTTTAATAAATGATAAACCTTAAAGCCGCTTTTTACTTTTGAAAGCAGAATGTTCTGAATAGTATGATTCTGATAGTATATCCTGTTTTTTGTTGACTTGCAATCGGTGTGAAATAGTTGAACCGGAGAGCAGAACTGCATATAAAATGAATATGAACCGCAAAAGTATGCGTAGATGGCGTGGATTCTTCTATATATATGCATTGAGGCTTTTAAACTAAGGCTCCGTTTCTAATAAAGAAAGGCGGCATTGGTTTAAAACCAAGGCTCCGTTTCATTAAAACCGAGGCGGCATTGGGGAGGAAGAGAGCAATCGTTATCCTGATTTGGCTTTCTTTTTATTTTTTAGCCTGGTGCAGGCTACCGCCGTTAGAGTGTCAGAATGTTCCTGTTCGAGGGCATAGCAAGAAATAATGTAATGTTTGGACCAGAAAGGATAGTGCCCTGATCCGAAATCAGCCGAAAGGGTGATAACCTGAAAAAATGTAATCGCCGGAGAGGGTGATATTATTCATCGGAAAGAAGACTACCCGGATATAGCGCAGGCTACACCGGGTAGAAAATACAAAATGATAATAAATATACATTGCTGCCTTCTTGTCAGAATGTATCAGGGCTTCAACTCAATCCATTCGCCTGCCTGAGTATCTATGTTGAGAATATCCGGACCGGACAACGTATAGTTTTTATCCGGTTTCAGTGTGCCGGGGCGGGCTATTTTCAACATGCCGCCTTTCTCCGAATAGATACGTACACGGGTGATTTCTCCGCCTTCCATCTGTGCATAGACAAGGAATGCACCCATCGCACGCAGTCCTCCGAACGATACATCTTTCCACTCTTCGGGCAGTGCGGGGAAGATGCGTATCGTGCCCGTATGGCTTTGCAACAGCATCTCCTGGATGCCCGATGCGAAAGCAAAGTTACCCTCGAGCGTGAAGGGGCGGTAAGTGAAACGGGATTTGCCGCTTTTGGTCTGGTCACCGTTGGCGTGGAAGGTGTTTTTCAGGCAGAAACATTCAGCAAAGGTTCTCAGGGCCTGTGCCGCACCTTTGCCGTCGAATGCCCGGGCTTTCATATTGGCAAGCCAACTGTACGAATAGCCTGTCCAGTAGTCCGGCCCCACTTCGTCGAGCCGCTTCAGGGTGGCCCGTATGATGTGTTGTGACTTTTCTCCGTCGCTCCAGTCTATCAGTCCCATCGGGTGAATGGCCATGGCATGGGAGAAGTGGCGGTGCGATTCATTGTAAGGATATCCTTTGGCAAAGGTGAGGCAACCTTCTTCATCCACATCGTAGTCCGGCAATTGGGCTTCTAAAGCTGCCCAGTGGGACGACTCGTCTGTCAGATTCAGTTCGTGAGCCAGTTCGGCGGCTGCTTTAAAGAGGAAGTGCATCATTGCCAGGTCGTAGTTGGTCATGTCGCTGAACCATGCTTGCAGGGAGTTGTCGAATACTTCGGGACTTGAACTGAATTCCAGTTTGCGTACTCCTTCGGGGGTGACTTCGGAGACTTGTTCCAGGTAGATTGCCACATCTTTAAGGAAGGGGTAAGCACGTTCTTTGAGGAAGGTGCGGTCTGCCGAATATTTCCAGTGCAGATAGAAGTGCTGTGCCAGCCAGGCAGCCACTGTCTGCGACATGGAGTACTGTATCCATCCCCCCATCGGTTCTCCTGTCAGGGTGCAGACGCCCGGTATGTTCATACCTTCGGTTCCGAAATACTGGCGGGTGTAGCGCTTGTATGTATCCCGCTGGTTCCATAAGGTGTTCAGGTATCCCATGCCTTCCGTCAGGTGATTGCCCGTATAGGCGGGCCAATAGCTCAGCTGTGTGTTGAGGTCGTGGTGATAGTCCCCTTTCCAGGGAGGGAGTTTTCCGTTGTCGGCTGTCCATACGGCTTGCAGGGAGATGGGATAGGAGTGTTCGCGGGTGGTAGAGGCGAATTTATACATCTCGTTCTGGTATTGTTTTTGTAAAATGGAGTCGGGCAGAGTAACGGATGATTGTGCCCAGTACTTGTCCCAATATTCCAGATGTGCCTGATAATCCTGTTTTAATCCACGTTGCAGGGCTGCTTCTGCTTTTTCGGCTGCTTTTTCGCCGGATAGGGAAGAGGTGACGCTCCAAGTACCGTACAGGGTTTCGCCTTCCTGTTTCCAACACACTACTACGTCATACCAGAAGTCTCCGTAGCCTTTCTGGTGATAGGTGATCCGATTGCCTTCGCGGACTGTCTCTCCTTGCTGGTAGCCCAGTCGGTGGAGATCCTGTCCCGAAACCGGATCGAGGCTGCCATCCGGTTTCGTTTTATTGTATACGGGGGTAAGGATAGACGGCTCTATCGGAGTTTTCAGGTTACGGAATACAAACCATCCGACCGGTTCGGTGGCATGAACAAAAGTCTGCATTTGTGTTCCGTCTGCCCAGTTCGCTTCGCACAGAGCATTATTCAGATAAAGTCGTACTTGGGTGGGAGCGCCTATCTTTTCCAATGGAAACTCGATTGCGGCTCCGGGGATTTTGGATGGGGCAGGGTTCATGTTATAAGGCCAGTCCAGCTTTTTCTGTACGGGCAGATAGTCTTTTGTGCGGATGTGCTCTTTTACCCAGGAGAAGCGGAAGTTATCTCCCGACAGGCTGTCTACCGGGCGCAAGTCCCATAGATCGGTCCGGTCCAGTGACAGACGCAGGGAGGAGTCGCGTTGCCATACCAGTGCGCCGACGGTGGCGTTGCCCAGAGGCATCGCTTCGTCCCACGATCGGGCAAGTCCGGTGAATACAAGGTCACTCTCCGAAGGAGTGACCGGGCAGTAGTCGTACGAGCTGCAACTGCCCCACAGACCACAACAAAGTAGCAATAGTAGTTTGATTTTCATAATATTAAAAAAGAATGGTTTATGATGATTTACTTTCAGACTTGTGCTATTATAATGAATACAAAGAGAATAGCAGTCACCATAGGGAGGCTGCTATTCTTTTAATAAATTTTAGTCTATGCTCCGGCTATGCGGCGAACACTCTCCGGATATAAACGGGTCCGGCAGCTGTCGGTCGGTATTATTTATTCAACAACAGTTCGATCGCTTTGCTTCCTTTATTTCCGGATTTCTCTTCGGCTGCCGGAGCGAAGAGTGCGTCTAACTGATAAACAGGCAAACTTCTTTCCGGTTTGAAACGATCGGATGAAACGTAATTCCGGACAGAGGTGAGCAACTGCTGCATGGCAAGCCTTTCACCGATTTTCTTTTCAGGATCGGCGCAGAGCACGAACAATTTTCCTTTTCCTACATTCGCCTCAAACGAGATTCCCAGCTTTTGGTTGGTTTCATAAGAGTCGATGCTTTGTATCAGTGGAGTGATTTCTTTCAGTTCGTCCAGTTCCAGAGCTGTCGAATAGTTAAGGATATCCCACCATTGCCAGTCAGCATAGCTTCCCGTGGGGAAATCGCGGAAAGCGGGGTGCTCGTTATCGATCAGTGTACCTACGATCATCGGGTTCCAGTTGAACATAATCGGATTCCAGAAGTGGCTGGCGAAGTGTGCTTTGCGTCCTTGGCACTTTTCGGGGATCAACAGTACGCTCTTTCCTTCGTCGAGCCACTGTTTGGTCTTGTCATTCCAGGTACGGGTGTAGATAAAGTTAGTCTCTTCAACTTTTGGCTGTTCGGGGTATACCCATACGTCCCATTCATTGCGACAACTTCCCAATTCAGCCTTCAGTGTCAGCTTATGGGCACTCTCCACACCATTCAGAGATAATTCGATGATCCCAAGCGAATCTACCGTGGCGGGTTGTATTTCTTTTACTTTCAGGCTTCCCTTACGGTACACGGTTCCATCTTCTCCTGTCAATGTCCAGTTCAGTTTCCGGTCTTTCAGGGCATTCTTGCCGTAATGGTAAATCTCCATCTTTGCTTTCAGATTCTCTCCGGTCTTGAAAGTACGTTGGGGCAGGCGTGCCAGAAGCACGGTAGGGGCACACGATTCTCTGAACTTTTCGGGGGATACGAGGCCTTTACTTTCCCAAAAGGCATCGAGGATACCGACAAAAGCGCTGCCCTGTCCCGGGAAATCGGCCAGTCCCAATAATTGGAAACCACCGGAATTGCGAGTGCGCAGCAACGATTCGTTCACCTCTTTATATTGCAGCACTGTGTGTGCTCCGGTTGCTTTGAAGAAATCATCGGCTTGATGCAACATGCCGTTTCTGGCAAGTCGTTCGCGAAACACTTCAAAGTTGCGTGCTTCGACTACGCCTGTATATTTCTTTATTTCTTCGAAGTTGGGGTACATGCAGCGCTGTCCCGTTTCGTGGGCAATCACCGGAACATCGATGTCCGACTCCTTGCAACGATCCCAGTCAGTCGAGGGTTTCCCTTCGTATACGGTGATCCATCCTTTTGAAGTGACGTGCGACACATAATATTGATCCGAGGGAGTGTGTGTGCGGGCGGTTGAGGCGCTGTAAAGACGTCGGTTGTCATAAGCCTGTGCTTTTTTCACCAGATCTTCCAATACGGCAAAATCACCTTCATTTTCGTTTCCGTTACACATCAGGATGAAAGAGGGATGATTGCCATAAGCGTCGAGAATGGCATACATCTCTTTTTCGAAGAAATCGCGTCGGGCAGGATATTTGCCCACGTCTTTGATCCACATGGGGAGTTCGGCCTGGAGGTACATGCCTGTTTCGTCGCCCGCCTCGAATGCGGCTTCCGGCGGACACCAGGAGTGGAAACGTACGTGGTTCATTCCATATTCCTTGATGGTGTTGAAGATACGCTTCCAGTCATCGACGTTTGTCGACGGATAGCCGGTCAGAGGGAAAACCGCGCAGTCCAGCACTCCGCGCAAGTGAATGTCTCTTCCGTTCAGACGGATGTGATGCTTGCCTTGTTCCACATTTCGCATGCCGAAAGTCCGGGTTTGGGTGTCTGTCTTGCCATCTACGTTCCAGCTGGCCTCAAGCTCATACAAATAAGGTGTAAATTCATCCCAGAGTTTCACCTGTTTACCCATCGGAAGGGTTTGCCGAATGCCGGCATGTGCCTGCAGGCTATCTGCACTCATGCTCTGGCGAACTATCACTTTGCCCCCTTTCTCCCGGATACATAGCTCCAGCGTTCCCGTTTGCCCGTGCTTCAGGGGGGCGGGCTGTACTGCTATTTCCACTTCTTTTGCTGTCACATCGGGATATACATTAATCCGGCGGATGTGCGCTTTTTCTTTGGCATACAGTGAAATGTCACCGACTATTCCATTCCAGTTGGTTTGTGTATATTCGGTAGTTCCGTGGTTCCACTGATCCATTGGATATTTGAGCGTATTGTTTACGCAGATGGTCAGCGTATGGATGCCGGGGCTGAGCACCGGAGTCAGTACGAATGTGTTTGGAGTACTCAGGTGCTCCATGACACCTACTTCCTTATCGTCTACGTAGACAGTTGTTTCCCAATGACAACGCTCCAGCTTCAGGTAAATCTCACGGCCGGACCAGTCCTCGGGGATCACTACTTCCCGTTGGTACCAGGCAGCCCCCTGATACTCGAATTTTCGACTCAGGCGGTCTACATAACGTGCGGTGTTTTTGATTCCTTTGCCACCCTGGTCCGTCGATCCGGGCAGCATGATGGTTTCCGAGAGTTTGTCCAGATAGACCTCGGAGCCGGGAGTCTTGCCGAATCCCATTGGGTCCAGTTGAAAGCGCCACATACCTGACAGGTCGAGGACATCATTTTTTGTCGATTGTGCCATAACGGCCATGGCGAGCAGGCATCCGGTCAGGATCAGGATGGCTCGATGTCGGGTGTTTTGATTTGGTTTTTTCATGATTGTATGGTTTTATTCACCACAGATTACACGGATTTTCACAGATTAATCGTTTATTTCTTTTTGATTGCTAAGATTAAATGTTCTGTACTAATCTGTGTATTCTGTGGTGAGGCCTCATTTCTTTTATGTATTCATTAATTTCCGGTGAATCTGTATCCCCTGATGATTGTTATCCATCGAAGCGGCTACTTCAAAGAAGTGTTCGGCTTTTGCCGTATTCCCCAGTCCCAGATGTCCCAGAGCCATCAGATAGTTACAGTGGATGCGGTTCTTCTTGTCCATATCGTCTTCCCAGATCAGAAGGTCGGGTAAAGATACGGCAAAATAATCCATCCGGAATATGTCGAAGAGATGTTCTTCTCCATAAGTGATTAATTTGTTGAAGCGGCTGCGTGCCTCTTTCTCTTGTCCCAGTTTTCGGAATGCAAGTCCTTGATAGAAGATCTTGTCCGGTTTTTGGTCGTTGTAATACATGGCAGCGGCTGGCTGGCTGTCTCCCATGCTGGCTTTGAGGAACAGGTCGTGTGCCTCTTTCTGTTTGCCCAGTTGTTGCAGGATGCAGGCTTTGTAATAATTGAAGTCATTCTCCTGTGCTCCCGGGAGTTTGCCTTCACCCAGATGTGGCGGGTATGTGTAGCACTCTTCTATCCGGATGAGTGCCTCATCGTATTCTTTACGCCCGATCAGTTCCTTTGCCAGTTCCAGGCGGGCTATCTGATATTGTGCGGGAACTTTTCCCTCACCGCCTTCCCACGGATGGAATTTTCGCTGATCGATCCGGCGGATGGCTTCCCTGTATTGTCCGGTCTGGTTCAGCAAAGTGACATATTCCAGATATAAATCGTCACGAGTTGTTACGATATCCATATATTGTTCCAGAAAAGCCATTCTTTCTGTGTGCGGGCGGTTCAGCCGTTTATACAGCTGATCTAGTTCCATCAGTACGCGGGCGTCGGTCGGATCCAGGCGGAATGCTTTTTCCAGCAAGAGGACGGCTTCTTCTGGGCGATTCAATTTGTTGAAGTAGGCCAGAGCCAGGTTACGCCATACGGTAGGAAATGTTTCGTCCTCACGCGAAGAACGTTCCCAAGCTGCGATGGCAGGGGTATACTGGCGTTTGTCATACCAAAGATTTCCCAAATAATAGAGGGCTTTCGGGGCTTCTCCCATAAAGTCAGCCACACACTGAAGAGCTTCTATCGCTTCCAGGGCATTGGGAAAGCAGTAGTCGGCCGGTTCTTTTTCAGCAAGCCTGATGGCTGTTCGCGCCTTGTCTGTTTCTCCTAAACGAATCAGGCACCAACTCTTGTAATAGTGCAGCAGAGTCTGTTCGCCGATGGGTTGGCCGATAGCCGACTCGGCAACGGCCAGTGCTTCTTCAAATCGTCCTGCAGAGGTATAGTCGAGCACTAATGCCTCGTAGTCGGGTGCGCCGCGTTTTATCAGGTGTCGGAGTTGGGACAGTACGGTTTCTTCCCGGGTTATCAGATATTTTTCGAACAGGCAGCCAAAGTTGAATGCGTCGATTTTCAGGGAGTCTTCTATCCAGGCAAGAGCTTCCTCCGGACGTTCAAGATGGCGGAGGATCATTGCTTTCAGATGGCGACCGCGCAGGTTGTGCCAATTGCGTAATAAGGATTTTTCAATTTCTCCGAGAGCTTCTTCCCAGTTGCCGCGTGAAACGGAGATTTGAGCCAGTGAATAATAGCCTGCATCCTGCCATGCCGCGTTCCAGCACGATTTATAGAATGAATTGTATGCTTCATCGTTTTTTCCCTGGAATTTCAGCGCAAGCCCAAGGTTGTAGAAAGCTTCACCATCATACGGATTAGGATTCTTCTCGGTCAATCGGGAAATCGCTTTCCGCAGGTAGGGCTCTGCTTGCGCGAACTGTCCTTTGCGTATAAGCCACAGCCCCATGGCATTGTTACAACGGGCGTCTTCATTGTCACGGCGGAGTGCTTCCAAATAATAATCGGTCGGACAATAAGTTGCATGTCGGTATTGTTCCAGATGCAGTCCGGTCAGGTAGAGTTCCTCATTTGTTTTAATTTCTTCCGGTGCGAGGGCGGGTCGGGCTGCTTCCGGAACCTCTTTGATAGTTTCCGGTTCAGCCCTCCAACTGAGCTTCTCCCGTCCGTTGGTACCGTAGATGATGACTTCTGTTTCACTAAGGTCGTTGACGGGGACCAGTCTGTCGAACACTTGTTCCGGAGAGAGGTCGCAGGTTTGTTCAAAACAGATGTTTCCTGCTTTCCGGACTACGATGTGTAATCCCTGTTGGGCAGAGGTAGCAAAGAGCTTTAACCTGCTCTCTGTTCCTTCGGGCTCCAGATTCATCAGGAGTTCCGAGGAGGCGTTTTTCACAACTCCCAGTTCCCGGTAGGGCATGAAGTATTGTGTAAAAGTCTTCTCTTCATAGGGTTGCAGCCAGCTGAAATCCGGTTGATTGTCTGTATAGACTCCTGTCATCAGCTCTATATACGGTCCGTCGGCATCCGTCAGATTGCGGTCCCATGCTTGTCCGAAATCTCCGTTTCCCCACGTCCATTGTTTCTTTCCGGGAGATATGTGATGATTGGCAACATGCAGAACACCTGCCTGGGTGTCGTTTTCGTATCCGCCCACAAAGTTGTATTCGGACCGGATTGCCATGTAGGAAGTCGGTACAGGGATGTTTTTATATCTTGAAATGTCCACTCCGGCGGAATAGTCCATCTTGTAGTAGGTTCCGGTAGCGATAGGATAACGGGATACATCCCGCTTTCCATGGTCGAATACGGCGTTAACATCCGAGGGGAATACAGACTGATAGTCTGCGTTGACTGCTACTGCCGGATTGGCCCACCACAGGAAAGTCTGTGGCAGAGGAGTCGGGTTAGAAACTTTTCCCTGTATCTCGAGTACAGCCCGGCCGGGGCGGAGTGTGAATCCGGCTGTTCCTTTCTGGCCGAACATCCGTTCCCGTTCGCTTACCCATACAATGACACTTCCGTCTTTGCATTGTTCAATGCTGTAATCTACCGGCAGGAATGTGCTGGGGCGGTGGTGTTGAGGCCAGTTGAACTCAATGCCCCCTGAAATCCAGGGACCGGTCAATCCTACCAAAGCCGGTTTTATCACGTGGTTGTAATAAATAAAATGCCGTTGCTTTATTTTATCGAAAGCCATCTGGATGCGTCCTCCTAATTCGGGCAGAATCATGACTTTGAGGTATTCATTTTCCAACCATACGGCATGATAGCTTTTCTCTTCACAAGTGTCTTCAATCTTCTCGATGACCGGATACGGGTATACTACTCCGCTGCTGCCTTGATAGACACGCTTTTCCAGAAACATCGGGTTCTTTTCGGGACGTCCGATGCCATAGGTAGGGAGCAGGATGTCCTCCTCCCATACTTTTACATTCTCTTTCATTTTATTTTATGGATTATTTGATTAATTCTTTTTCTATTTCTTCCAGTGTTTTCCCTTTGGTTTCTGGCAGCTTCCGGCGTATGAACAGGAATCCGGCCAGACAGATGCCACCATACAGCCAGAAAGTACCTTCGGCACCTATACTTTCATTCAAAACGGGGAAGGTATAGGTCAGTACAAAGCAAGCTACCCAAAGGAAGAAGGTGGAGAGGGCCATGGCCATACCTCGTATTTTCACGGGGAAAATTTCGGATAAAACCACCCAGACTACCGGAGCGAGTGACATGGCATAGCAGGCAATGGCAAGCACTACCAGCAGGAGCATGGGCAGACCGCTTACATCCAGAAAGTAGCAAGTTCCCAGTGTCAGGTAAATCAGTGCCAATCCGGCAGAACCGATAAGCATCAGGGTGCGACGTCCCCATTTATCCACTGTATAGATGGCTACGAAGGTAAATATCACATTGGTGATTCCGGTCACTACAATGTTCATCAACACATCGGAAACGGCATAACCGGCCGATGAAAAGATTTCGTGTGCATAATTGAAGATTACATTGATGCCACACCATTGTTGGAATATAGCCAGGACGATGCCGATGATCAGCACTTTGCGCATTTCCGGGCGAAAGACAGCTTTCCATTCGTAATCTTGTTTTCCGTCTTGCCCCCGGGTTACTTGTGTCAGTTCTTCCAGGGTCTGCCGGGCATAGGTTTCTCCTCCGATGCGCATCAGTGTTTTCCGTGCTTTCTCCTGTTGATGGACAGTAGCCAGCCAGCGGGGACTTTCAGGGATGACGAATGATAATAGAAAGAAGATTCCTGCCGGAATCAGTTCTGCCCAGAACATCCATCGCCAGGCCCACTCTATACTGGTGTCACTCAGTACGTCGGAACCGTGTGTATAGTATTCTCCTATCTGCCAGTTTGCCAGTTGCGCCAGTAAAATGCCTAATACGATGGTAAGCTGGTTGAGTGATACGAATTTACCGCGTACATGGGCAGGGGAAACTTCTGCGATATAGACGGGGGAAACGTTGGATGCGATGCCGATACCCAGTCCTCCTACAATGCGATAGAAGATAAAATAGGAAAAACTATCGACTATTCCCGTACCTAAAGCTGAAAGCGCAAACAGGAAGGAGGCTATGATGAGCATCTTTTTACGTCCGTACTTGTCACTCCAGACACCCGATAGCAAAGCCCCTACCAAGCAGCCTATCAATGCGCTGCTCATGGCCCAGCCGCGTAGAACTGCTGAATTTTCAATTCCGAAGAAAGGTTCGTAGAAGATTTTAGCTCCACCGATGACAACCCAATCATAGCCGAACAACAGCCCGCCCATAGCTGAGACGATGCAGATTAGTAGTAAATAGCCTTGTGTCTGTTTCATGTTATTAAATGGTTTAAATGATTAATGCAAAGTAAGCGGGTTTAGAGGTGAAAATAAATAGAGAAACCAGCTAAAAAGATGGACTATCTTTCTTTTTTATATGTATATTTGTGACGTGAATCTATGAATCTGTTAGTATGGCAAAACAAAAAGACGGTTTTCTGGGCGAACAGGCATTGGTATTGCCTCCGGCCATTGTACAACGTATGAAGACAGAGCCTGCGACCTCTGTACTGTATATTACCGATATAGGCTATTATCCAAAGGCTTATAATCATTTTCGGGAACGGGATGCTCCGATTGACCAATATGTATTTATCTATTGTACGGAGGGTAGGGGGTGGTTCAGCCTGGATGGGCAGAAGCACCCAGTAGCTCCCAATCAATACTTCATACTTCCGGCAGGACTCCCTCATGCCTATGGCGCCGATGAAAAAGAACCATGGACAATTTATTGGATTCACTTCGGGGGAACACTGGCTTCACTCTATTGTACGCACCGAACTTGCCGGCTCACGGAAATAAAGCCGGGAATGCATTCGCGAATCAGTTACCGGACAGAATTGTTTGAGGAAATATTTCGGGTACTGAAAATGGGGTACAGTCTGGAGAATCTTTCGTATGCCAGTTCTGTATTTCATCATTATCTGGGTTCCTTACGTTATCTCAGGGAGTATCGGGAGGCTTTTTCAGAACACCGCCTGATGGGTGAGGAGGATCCCGTTAGTGCAGCCATTCATTATATGAAGGAGAATTTGGGTAAGAAGCTGACTTTAGCCGAGTTGGCAGATTATACAGGATATTCGCCTTCGTATTTCTCTAATTTATTTTTGAAACGTACGGGCTATGCACCATTGAGTTATTTCAATCAGATCAAGATTCAGAAAGCCTGTCAGTTTCTCGATTTTACGGATATGAAAGTGAATCAGGTATGCTATCGGGTAGGTATTGAAGATGCTTATTACTTTTCACGGCTGTTTAGCCAGATAATGGGTATGTCTCCCAGAGAATATAAGAAGGTGAAAAAAGGATAGAAGAGATCAGGCTGACGGGAAAAGCCGGTTATCGCTTTTCCCCGTCAACTGATAAAGATTATATCTTGATCTTTCCTGTCAGTTTGATGTCTCTGGAAGAGGCACCTACCAGGATTTCAAACTCTCCTTTCTCAAATACCCAACGGTTTTGTCGGGCATTGAAATACCGGAATGCGTCTTCATCCAGTTCGATCTCTACCTGTTTGCTTTCTCCTGCCTTCAGATATATCTTGTCAAAGCCTTTTAATTCTTTCTGTGGACGAGGCTCTTTAGACTGTATATCATGTACATAAAGTTGGGCAATTTCGTATCCGTCTTGCTGCCCGGTATTGGTTATGGTAAATGAAACTGTGACTTTCTTCTGTTTTTTATCTGTAATACGGATATTGAGGTCCGTATAATCAAAAGTGGTATACGAGAGTCCGAATCCAAATGGGAAAAGAGGTTCGATACCTTTTTCGTCGTATCCTCGGTAACCGGTGAAGATTCCTTCTGTATAATATACCTTCTTTTCTTTTCGGGTTTCATCATAGTGCCCGTATGCCGGCGAATCTTCCCATTTTTTTTCGATTGTGAACGGGAGTTTGGCTGACGGATTTACTTTGCCCGAAAGAATGTGGGCTAATGCGTGTCCACCCTCCTGCCCGGGATAGAGGGCATGTACTACAGCGGGTACCTGATTGATCCACCGGGTCATGTTTACTCCGCCTCCGGCATGAATAGCTACTATCAGTTTGGGGTTTACTTTAATCAATTCCTCGATTAGCAGGTCTTGTCCATAAGGCAAATCGAACGGTCGGTCGCGCCCCTCCAGTTCGATGCTTCCGTCCAATCCGGCACAGAACACCACGAGATCGGCTTTCTCGGCCAGTCGCTTTGCTTCAGAAAAGTCAATATCGCTTTGATAAGCATATCCCATCCGGATCTCTGCCGGGGTGCTGCGTTGGTTACAGAATTCCAGTTGAACGTGTTTGGTATCTCCTTTCCGTACTGAAACGGCAATATTGCGTACGTCGAACGATTGAGACCGGGAAGCGTCCAATGCCAATGTTCCGTCTATCCACAGGCGATACGCTCCCTGTGCATCGACAAAGAACCGGAGGCTGTCTGTCTTCTCGGCATCCACGTATCCTTCCCAACATATCCGGTAGTCACTTCCCAATTTGCTCTCGTTGAAAGGGTATCCCCACCATTCGTAATTTACTGTGCGGTCGATACGGCGAATGATCAGTCTGTTTTCATCTTTACCGTTTCCGGATGCTGTGTTGCCCGGTTGATTGCTGTTTACTGTTCTTCCGGCAGCTACTGCCTGTTGCTGGATCATTTTGTCGGAGAGTATAGCAGAACTGTCAGATGACAATGCATAATAACTGGCTTCCAGTCCGGGTTTGCCATCTTTGGTACGGAACTTACTGTTACGGAACAACCGGGGTTTGAACTGGTTGGATATTCCTTCGGTGTAATATACTGTTGCTGCCGGAAATTCCTGGCAGATACCCTCTAATGCTGAAACGACATACCAGGGGTGAACTTTAGAACTTCCACCTCCGCCATACACAATGCTGTTGACATTGTATATTCTGTCCGAAACAATTGCCGGATTGGCTGTAGGACCGATTACGGCAATTACTTTAGGTTGGCGGATGGGTAATGTGTTTTGTTCGTTCTTTAACAGGATGATACCTTCACAGGCGGCATTCAATGCCATTTGATTGGCTTGTGGGTTGAAAGTCGGGATATGGGTGTCTTGCTGAGGCCGATCAAAAAATCCCATTGAGATGCAGGCTCCGTAAATACGGCGTACTTTATCGTTGATCACTTCCTCTGTAACCTTTCCTTCTTTAATGAGTGGGAGAAGTTCTTTGCGGGTGAACCAGTCGTTGCTGCCCATTTCAAGATCCAAACCGTAGTTTGCAGCATTTTCGGCAGAGTAGGTACAAGCCCAGTCTGACATCAACATGCCTTTGAATCCCCAGTCCTTCTTCAAAATATCGATCAAATGTTTGTTTTCAGTGCAATATACTCCATTTACCAGGTTGTAACCTGTCATGACGGCTTTGACACCTGCTTTTTGTACGGCAGCTTTAAAAGGTGGAAGGTAAATTTCCTGCAGGGCGCGTTCGGATACTTCCGTACTGACTGTATAGCGGTCAAACTCCTGATCGTTGGCTGCGAAGTGTTTTATGGTGGCGATTACTCCTCCGTCTTGTACCGCTTTAATAAAAGGGACTACCATTTCGGATGTCAGGTAGGGATCTTCGCCGAAATACTCGAAATTACGGGCTCCTTTGGAAGCTCTGTAGTTGTTTACTCCCGGAGCTAAAAGAAAATGAATACCTCTCGCACGCCATTCCTGGGCATACATGGCTCCTGTCTTTTCTGCCAGATTTTTGTTCCATGAGGCAGCCAGAGAAAGTGCCGATGGAAATGCGGTGGCACGTCCGAACAATCCCCAGGAGGCAACGCCCAGCGGACCGTCAGCCAGTTTGAATGCCGGTATTCCCAATCGTTCGCACGGGTGCAGATAGAAATCGTTGTATCCGGCAAGCAAATCTATTTTCTCTTCAAGGGTCATACGTCCGATAAGGTCATTTACTCTTTCTTCGGTAGATAATGTCGTGTTTTGGAACGGATACTGGCTTTGAGCATGCAGATTGCAAGGTAAAAGCAATCCGATAGCCAAACTTAAGGTAAGGAAAATGTTTTTCATGTGTTTTCTTTGAATTAAATGTTTATTGAGTGATGTCGCAAAGTTCTAAAAAAGAGGGCTTACTGCAAAATGGAAAGCCCTCTCTTTCGGGGTAAAGTGTGTTAAATTAATGTATAGCTTTTATCAGTTCATTTCCGTTACTCACCGGTTCTTTAATCAGCTCCGGTAAATTATACGTTTTAGTAAACGTATCATAGAAACTCGGATCTTTCTGCGGCAATAAAAACGGTTTTCCCGCTTTTCCTGTTTCCGGATTGAAACTGGCGAAGAATGGTCGTGCCCAAAGTCCGTCCAGTCGTTTGCTGCTGAATACGAACCACTTTCCGGATGACGACCAGGTATGGAAACTTTCCACGTCATCACTGTTCACCTCGTTTAAAAGCCGTATCTCTCCGGTATCTGTCGTTAAAAGGCAAAGCTCGCTTTCCGGATGCCAGATAGAAAAGTTACCATAATCAGATAGAGTGAACATCAGGTATCTGCCATCCGGAGAAACTCTTGGAAAAGACACGCTCTTCCCCTGTTCCGAAGCTTTATATACACACTCCAAGTTCCCGAACTTACCTGATTCGGGATCGAATCCAATCCGGCATAGGTCATAACGAATACTGTCCAGCGGCATCTTTTCTTTATAAGCGTTTCCACGGCAGAAGTACAGCGTCTTCCCGTCCGGTGTCCAGTTCGGAAATGTCTCCATGTATTTATCCCCATAAATCAGGGAGTCCGTGAGGAACGTTTTCTTTTGTGTGTCATATACCATCAAGTCGGCGGCCAGGTCTGACACCTCGATGGGCTTCTGTCCCGATGAATGGAAGAATTGCTGTATCTCATTCATTGAGAATGCGATATATCTTCCTGAAGGATGCCAGGCCGCATAGGTTCCCCCATTCTTGGCCCCTTCCGGTTTTGTATTAACTTTTTCTACTTTTCCATTTTTTGATATCAGTGTTCCTCCCGATTTTCCACGTACATGTATCATCATGGTTTCGGGTGAGTTCCGGTTGAACGTATGGCAATTTATGCATTGTTTTTCAAATGCTTTATTCTCCGCTATGGGAGTTTCCTCATAATTAGTCAGGTTTCGTTGATAGATTCCCATCTCGTTCCAGAGTTCATATCCCGGGTAGAGTAGCCGGTAGGCGAGGTATGGATCTATCATTTCATTAGAAACGGTATCTGTAATATCTGCGAAGCGTGTCCATTTTCCATCTTTCAGGAGAGTGATTCGAATAAAGATTTCCTTTCCGGCTGCCTTTTGGAGAAGTTTTTTCCAGGCTTTGGATGGGATAATCACTTCCGGTTGCTTGCTGGTATATAGGATATCTGTCACTTTTTCTACACCAATTTCTGTTTGAAAAACATCAGCTTCTTCTTTGATAATGAAATTTGGCGGAGCAATATTAACCGGGAAGGTGACTCCTGTATAATCCGGGTATATACAGGGAATACTATCTGTATATAAGTCCGGCCTTTGACATTGCTCTGTGCAGGCTTGTAGTATCCAGGCAAGAGCCATCATAAAAAGAATATAGGTAGTTTTCATATCAGTGCAGATTAATTCTTAATGATTTTATCTCCATAGGGACTGATGAAGTTCAGATAGTACCAATAGGTGTTTCCAAACTCGGATTTCAACCTTTGCATTTCTCTGTTTTTATATAAGCCATAATATTGTTGGAATCGTTTTTCGGTTTGTTCGCTTACAGTGAAACCTGATTTTGAAAAAGTTTCTTCGCCTACTCCTAATTTATAGATATAGAGTGCCTCTTCGTAGGCGGGTGGCATTTGAGGATAATCGAAATTATGTATGAACTTCAGGTTATTCACAAAACGTATGACATTGTTGCTCAACAGTAAGTTACCCATCAGATATTCGAAAGCCATCCGGTTTGTTGAGTCTTGTTCGCACAGATATTGCAGTTCCGGTCCTATATTTATAACATTCGCGAATCGTACAGGTGTGTTGGAGGTCTTGCCGGGTGATACTTTCAACCCGGGAACATTTCCTGTCGGTAGCCATTTCTCCAATGCTTCGGCCTCTTTCTTGTAGAAAAGAGATTGTTTAAGCAGGTTGATAAACCTCTGTGCCACTTTGGGACGTTTATTGGCTATGTTATACCGTGCCAAGTTAATCAGGTGCGGAGCGGTCTCTCCCCAGACAACCATCGATTCGAATTCCCACCGTTGTGCCTCGTTGATATATCCCAGGTCTTCATAAATGAAATGTCCATATTCGCTTTCACGGCTGTCACTGTTCCATGGGAAGTACAGACTTTTGACTCCTAATTTTTGTGGATAATCGAATAGGTGGTAAGGTAGTTTTCCTGTGTGATATAAAGCCAGGTTGTGAAAATAGGAGATCAGTTGATTGGTTCTCCCTGAATTTATATATTTTTCTGTTTGTGTCAATGTGTTTTCCCAATTTCTCTCTTTTACGCTTTTCTCAGCCATCAACATGATGCGTTCCGGCATATTATATGATTGTACGAATATATAACATGCGGCAATGGCATATATGATTGTAGAAATTGTGGAAATTGCCATATTCTTTTTATTTCCATGAACATTAATCCATGGAATGCGGATGAAACATTTCCATTGTTTGGTTATGAAGAGATTAATTCCGGCAAGTAACAAAAGCCCCAAGAAAACTCCCACGACAGGTGTTAATGAATGATCTACAGGCATTGTATAAATGAAAAGACATATAGAGGGAATTAAGGATAATTGTAACAGGTCTGTTTGTCCTGTTATTTTTTTGAAAGAATAGTGCGTCAACAGATATATTCCCGCCAATATCCCGGATAATATAGCACTCCCCAATATGGGTATATAAAAGAATTGAACGATGAAATCATTCAGATATGCGATCAACCCTTCCGTATGAATTTGTTTGAAGAAGTATTCTTTAGAGAACAGGAACAAATGGTGTTGTTCGTGATAATAAATCACATGTGAAAGTACCCCTTGGTAACAAAGGAAATAGGTAATGAAAAGTAGTAAAAACAGTAGGTATGGTAACCGCTTCATAAGTATAGATGCAAGATAATAAGAGAAATGAGGGCACTCCCTGATTGGAATGCCCCCATTGTCTAAACACTATTATTAATAACCCGGATTCTGTGTCAGAGCAGGATTCAAGTCAATTTCGCTTTGCGGTACAGGGAACAAATAGTTATTGTCCGAGTATCTGCTTCCTACCAACTTAATCGGTTCTCCCTGATAAAGGATACACATTTTTCCACCATCTACTTTTTTGTCGGGATCATTCGGGTTGTCTACAATCTTATATTTCAATCCTTCGAATGGTGCATTCAATACGTCTTTGGCAATTCCCCAACGACGGATATCCCACATACGTTTTCCGCCTTCCAGACAAAATTCTACACGCCATTCGTTACGGATACGTTGACGGAGATCATCCTGAGTAGCACAATAAGTAGGCTTGCTGGCATCCGTATTCTGAAGTTCAGGCATACCTACACGACGTCTTACCTGGTTGACAGCATCAAATGCAGCCGGATCCAACCCCTTAAGTTCGTTCATGGCTTCAGCATAAGTTAAGAGTACTTCAGCATAACGGATATGTACCCAGTCCTTACCCATGTTCCAGCCATCAGACTGAGGATCTAAACTTGGGTCCAGCCATTTCTGACCATAATATCCGGTTTCTGTAGCATCATTATGTTGGTTGATGCCTGTGCTACCGCTTGAAGCCAAAGGAGCGACTTTTATTGTTACGCCATACATTTCCTCACCATCGTGCAAAATGTCTACCTCCAAACGTGGGTCACGGTTTTTGAATGGATCTGTTGAATCGTATATTTTAGATTTACTGATCGGAGCGCCTTCACTATCTTCGAATGCGTCCACCAGACTTTGAGTGGGGTTCATGCCACCCCAACCTTTTGTAGGGAAACATTCCCAACCCATCAGGTAGTGAGTTTTGTCCGGGTAGTTAAATTGGGTAACAAGTATGAATTCGTCACAACCATCGGCTTTTTCCCAGAAAAGTTCAGCATATTTGCCTGTATTGTCTTTATCATAAAGTTCATACAAGCCTAAATCCATTACATTTTTGGCTTCTTTGGCAGCTACATCCCAATTTCCGTAGTATAAAGCAGCTCTTGCTTTCATTGCCATAGCGGCTCCTTTAGTAATTCGTCCATAGTCAGAAGCAGGCCATTCTGTTGGAAGGGCAGCAATTGCTCTGTCAAAATCAGCCATGACTTTCTCATATACTTCTGCTCTTGGCATACGTGTGATTCCTTCCATGTCTTTTAAGTCCAGAGGTTTATCAATGTATGGAACGTCTCCGAATGAACGGATCAGATTAAAGTAAATATACGCTCTGAAGAAATATACCTGTCCGAGTGCTTTGGTTTTATCTGCTTCAGGATAATCAGGAATCTCATCTATTTTTGAAAGAATCAGGTTACACTGACGGACATTTGCATAATCACCGCTCCAACCTTGGTCTGCCGGGTCATAAATTCCTTTGGAAATATTACCTGCAGCCCATTTGATACCCATTGTGGCATTGTCTGAATTAATGTCGTTGTCTTGATCCCATGTAGACAGATAGCCATAGAGGTCTGAGACTACTTTGTTTGCGTCATCCGGCGTTTTCCAGAAGCTACCATCAGAAAGCTCTTCCTGAGGATAGCGATCCAGAAAGTCGCTACAAGAGCTGAACCCTACTATAAGGGCTGTTGCAAATATATATAAGTAATTCTTTTTCATATTTTTATAGTATTGAGGGATTTAGAATGAAACTTTTAGGCCTAATGAAACTTTCTTCACGTTGGTATATGACCATCCGCGTGTACTTGATTCTTCCGGGTCAATGTCTTCAAGACCACAGAATGTCAGTAAGTTTTCACCAGCTACATAGACTTTGATTCTGCTAACGCCAATTCTGTTCAGCCAACTCTTAGGCAGATTGTAGCCTAATGACACATTCTTCAAACGTACATAAGACGCGTCTTCCAACCAGAAAGAAGAAGTTACGAAGTTAGTTTGTGAATCTTTTGTGATACGAGGATAGCTGGCATTATGATTTTCCGGAGTCCATCGATCTAAGTGTTTTTTCAGCACTTTACCACCATTATAGAATGCGTATGAAGATTCGGCTTCACAGTATTTATCGACATCGAATGCACCTTGGAACAGAGCAGAGAAGTCGAAGTCTTTCCAATACAGGTTAATGCTTAAACCACCTGTCCAGCTCGGGAAGTTTTGACCGATCACTGTACGGTCATTCGCAGCATCAATTTTACCATCACCATTCAAATCAGCATATTTGATATCACCCAATTTTTCTGTTCCTGTACGTTTCGGTTCGTTGGCCAGTTCCTCTTCAGTATTGAAATAACCGATTGCTTTGTAACCATAGAATGAACCGATGGGATAACCTTCTAAACGCCATAATTTATTGTTGTCAGGATCTTCTCCTTCAGTACCTTCAAGGTTTGTGATACGGTTTTTTACATAAGCCAGATTTAAATTTACAGCATAGCTGAAATCTTTATTGATACGGTTATTGTGGAAAATGTTCAAATCGAAACCTGTATTTTCTACACTACCTGCATTCTGAACCGGTGCTGACATACCTAAAATGCCCTGTACCGGAAGTTTCAATAGCATGTCATCTGTTTTTTTCTTGTATACAGACAGTTCAAATCCAAGTTTATTATCTAAGAATCCTGCGTCTAATCCAACTTCGTAATTAGTAACTGTGGCCCACTGAAGTGCACTGTTTACATATCTCGCTTCATAGGCAGTTGTGTTCAATGTATTACCAAACATATAAGAACCATAAGCATAAGTCGCTACTGCAGGGTAGATATCGCTCAATTCTTCGTTACCGGTATGCCCCCAACCTAAACGTAACTTCAAGTTACTCATCCAGTTCAGATTGTCTTTAATAAAGTTTTCCTCTGAGATTCTCCATCCGGCAGAGAATGCAGGGAATACACCCCAACGATTATCTTTCGGGAAACGTGAAGAAGCATCTGCACGCAGATTCGCTTCAAATAAATATTTGTCAGCGTAATCGTATTGGATACGCCCAAAGTATGAACGACGGGCTAACTCCGTGCCACCATCAGAATTGGTTTGAGATGATTTATCCAGTGTATTCAATGACTCTGTTAGTTCATCGCTACCACCACCCTTACGTGTGGCTTCTGTATATTTATAAAGTTGTTCCCACTGCTCAAAGCCAAACAATGCACCGATAGTATGTTGCTTGAACGTTTTGTTATAGTTCACCAATAGCTGAGATGTATATTCGTTCCAGATATAATATTTATCGTATCCTTCTCTCAAACCGGAATCAGAAATATTTGATCCGGTACCATATGAATAATGTTTCTTGAAGTAATCGATGTTACGAATATCATTACGTACAGAGAATAATCCCTTAACGCTCAATTCCGGTAAAATGTGTACGGTTGCATGTAGGATAGCATTCAACTGCTGGTCCATCTGACGATAAAAACCGGTTCTTCCTAATTCTGCTACCGGATTGGCTTTTCCACTATAATTAAATGTACCATCTTCATTGTAAACCGGTAGTGTCGGGCTGTTACGGGTCACTTCACTCATCAGTGTAGCAAATCCGACAGCTCCATCTTCACGTGTTCCTCTATATCCGGATACATTCAGTCCGGCAGAAAACCATTTGCTGATTTCTGATTCAACGTTGATACGACCGGTGAAACGATTATAATCATTTTCGTTTGTTAAACCACCTTGATAGAGATAACCAACCGATGCACTGTAATTTGTTTTTTCAGAGCCACCATTGATTGAGAAATTGTGTTGTTGTTCAAATGCAAAATTTTTAAATGTCTCTTTATACCAGTCTGTATTGGGGTGTCCGATTGGATCAGTTCCATTCCGGAAAAGCTCGATATCTTCATCGCTATACGGAAGGGCGGCATTGGGATTTTCATTTTTTACAGCTTCATTGTACAGCATAGCATAGTCTGCCGAACCAAGGAAGTTTAGTTTTGTCGTAGGAGTTGCCCATGCTACACTACCCGAATAGGATACTTTGGCATCTTGTCCTTTCTTACCTTTTTTAGTTGTAATCAAGATTACACCGTTGGCAGCCTGTACACCGTAGATTGCGGCAGAAGCAGCATCTTTCAATACTGTCAAACTTTCGATATCCTGTGGGTCAATGGTATTCATACTACCCGGTACACCGTCTACGATGACTAACGGATTGGCCGCATTCACCGAGTTTTTACCACGTACGGTAATTGTTCCGGTTTGTAATCCCGGAGCACCGGAAGATTGGATAGCTGTTACACCCGGCATTGTTCCGGCCATTGCTGCAGAGACACTTGATACAGAACGAGATTCCAGTGCTTCAGCATTAATGGATGATACTGCACCTGTTAAATTTGCTTTTTTCTGTACGCCGTAACCTACTACAACTACCTCGTCAAGGGTCTTTGTATCTTCTTTCATGGTAACATTGTAAGAAGTAACACCTGGTTTCAACGATACTGTTTCAGGCATATAACCGATATAGGTAATTTGTAATTCGTTGCCGCCTACTGTCAGACTGAATTGTCCGTTAATATCTGTTATAGTACCATTAGAAGGAGCTCCTTTTTCTACTACTGATGCTCCAATGATGGCTTCACCCATTGCATCTTTTACAACTCCCGAAACTTTTCTCTGCTTTTGTTGCTGAGTTGTCTGTACGTCTTTTGTCGCTTCTTTCGTCGCAGATACTACGATCTGATTATCCACGATCTTATAAGTGTATCCCGAATTCTTGAATACTTCGTTCAGTACAGTTTCGATCGGGGCATCCGACACATTGATGGATACTTTCTTGTTCAGCTTT
>NZ_JAFKPJ010000049.1:0-3591 GCF_019633765.1 Bacteroides sp. 11BF | reverse complement strand
TGAGGGGAAACCCTCATGTACGGTTCTGAGGGGGGAAGAGGGCAGTAATGCCCTTGACCTACCCGATCGTCCATCCGACCTGCAACAGCGTGACGGACGCGGAGTTAGGGCGGGCAACGAGATTGCCAAGCGTTTTGCCGGGAACAATGTGGATGTCATCATCTACGCGGTGGAAAAGTCGTTGGACAGCTACAAGTTCAACCTGCTGCACTGCAAGCAGACGTTCATCTCGCAGCTCAAAAGCGGGGCGATGGGCGCACGTACCATCGATGAGGGGGCTATGGACGAGAAATCGGGCATGAACTTCTCGGAGTACATGGCGTTGCTCTCCGGCAATACCGACCTTTTGGACAAGGCGAAACTGGAGAAGCGTATCGCATCGCTTGAAGGGGAACGCAAGTCGTTCAACAAGGGCAAGCGCGATTCGGAGTTCAAGCTGGAAGCCAAGACGGGGGAACTGCGCAACAACACGGCTGTCATCGAAGCCATGACGGAGGACTGGAACCGTTTTCTTTCCGTTGTGCAGACTGATAAGGAAGGTAGTCGCCTTAATATTGTCAAGGTGGACGGCGTGGATTCAACCGACGAAAAAGTTATTGGAAAGCGTTTGCAGGAGATAGCCAAGAACGCCACGACGGGCGGTTTGTACAAGCCTGTCGGGGAGATTTACGGTTTCCCGATAATGGTGGTCAGCGAGAGGATACTCAAAGAGGGGCTGGAATTTACCGACAATCGCTTCGTGGTGGAAGGGAATTACAAATACACCTATAACAACGGGCATCTGGCGATGGCTGACCCGGTAGCCGCCGCACGTAATTTCCTGAATGCATTGGAGAGGATTCCGTCCATCATCGACCAGTATAAGGCGAAGAACGAGGTGCTGGAAAAGGAGGTTCCGCAGTTGCAGGAGATAGCGGGCAAGGTGTGGAAGAAAGAGGACGAACTGAAACAGTTGAAGTCCGAACTTGCCGCGCTTGACCGCAAGATACAGTTGGAGCTTGCGCCGCCCGCGCAGGAAGTCACCGAAAAAGAAAAGAACGGGCAGGAGATCAAGCCAGATGCGGAAGGTGTACGGAGCATATCGCCACAACAAACCGATGATGTCCCGCAGATTCGCAGCCCGATGGATAAACGAAGTCCGTCTGGCAATTTCATTGCCAATCATATCATTATCGGGCGTCCGGGTTTTCAGTTTAAGGATGAAAACCGATCGAAAGGGATAAAAATTTAAAATTATGAATTTTATATAAAATATTAATAGGGGCTATCCAAAAGGTCTAAAAGTAAATCTTATCCCCTCTGCAAGTATCTGTAGAAGAGTGATTGCAAGAATTTCTTTCTTTTTGGGCAGCCTCTATTAAATTTATTTATTCTTTCTTGATTTATGTTTATAAACATTATACCAAAAACATTCCAACTAACCTTGTTTATGTTTTGTCAGCCACCATTTGCACAACCATATTTGACTCCCAAAGAGAGTGAATTCGATAAGATAACTTGCTGCATACCCACAATAAGGGGCTAAATAGAATACGAATGGGAAATAGATAACAGTACCGACAACAGATTGCGTTATGTAGTTGGTTAAACTCATTTTACCATAAAGCTGTAATGTGGAAACCGCTTTTTTTGACACGTTCCTTATGACACAATAATATGAACGAGAATATTTCTACAGAATCATCAGTAAAACAGAAAAAAATACTAATTTTGTTTTTGATGATCATTTCAAAAGGAATTAGAAAAAATGTCTAATTCTAACTTATAGAGGAAAAAGCAACAATTAAATATTAAAGAATAAAAGATACGAAAAATATGACGCCAAAAGAGATACTACAAGAATGGATTGACTGCTTCAACGCCGCCGATGCAGTCGCTTTGGCAAACTTATACGCTCAGGATGCCATAAACCATCAAGTCGCAAACACCCCGGTTATAGGAAAAACAGCTATCCATAAAATGTTTGTAAATGAATTTGCAACCTCAAAAATGGTTTGTATTGTTGAGCATATATTCGAGGATGGAGAATGGGCTATCATGGAATGGAAAGATCCGCTCGGGTTGCGAGGATGCGGATTCTTCCATGTGCAAAACGATAAAATCGTTTTCCAAAGAGGTTATTGGGATAAGCTCAGCTTTCTCAAACAGCACGGTTTAACCGTAGAGAATAGTGATAAAAATCCAAACACATAACACCGTCCGATATGGGAATCATCATTCATTCTTTAGAGTCCGTTTCTTTCAAAGATTTGTATGCGGCATTCTCATCCGCATTCAAAGATTATGATTTCTCTTTGAATGCGGATGAATTGCGACGCATGCTCGACCGACGAGGATACAATCCACAACTATCTTTCGGAGCATTTTTCGAAGGACGGCTGATTTCTTTTGTGTTTAACGGAACAGGCATGTACAACAACATCTTGACGGCCTATGACACAGGGACGGGAACCGTACCTTCATTCCGGGGATTACACCTAACCCAAAAAATATTCACTTTCAGCCTCGAATTGATATATCAACAAGGAGTTCGGCAATATGTACTGGAAGTTTTGCAACACAATCACAAAGCAATAAAAATATATCGCAAATTAGGCTTTGAAACACAGAGAAATTTCAACTACTACTCTGCCAAACTGAGCGATATTGTTCCTGTATTGCAAGTAAACCATACCGCATGTCGCATACTCCCATCGGATTTAAAAAACTGCCTTAACCAAACGGCCTGGTTCGATTTTCATCCTTCATGGCAAAATGACAGGGCTTCACTGGAACGCGGAATCGACAATTTGGACATATTGGGAGCTTATGAAAGAGAAGAACTTGTCGGATTTGTTATCTTTGAACCGGCATCAGGCGATATTTCATCCCTCGCAGTTGCAAAAGATTACCGGCGTAAAGGAATAGGTAAGTCCTTGCTTAAAAGTGCTGTCAGTCATTTTCAAAGCGATGTACTCAAATTTACTAATGTTGATTGCGATTGTGAATCAGTCACTGGTTTCTTGTCATCATTAGGACTTACCCCAAAAGGACAACAGTTTGAAATGGTCAGAAAAATTTAACCTACATTTATATGAATAGCCCTCATCATCAAATAACGGTTCTCAGCTATACGCAGGCAGGGATTTTAACCACTGAACTTCCTACGAAGAACTGAACTTTAAATTTACCACTTAACTGTCCTACGAAGCACGAAAGCCCTGCTTGCGTATAGGTGATGTTATGCGGTCGGTTTTCATTTTCTCTTCTTTCTCGTTAATTTGTCAAGCAAAGTTACTAAATTTGCAGTCAAGCAATTTCAATTTTTGAATTATGTATTTCAGCAGACCTTGGACTTCTATCTAAGTGATAGGCAGTCCTGAAAATTCCAATCTCTTTTAGGTCAAGACAATTAGTCTATGGGTTTCGTGTACCGACTTTTTTGTAAAGGCGTTACGTTGTCATAGTTGCTCTGTCGGGTAATACTGTCTATTCACTTCTCCACGATTTGAATTCAAGTATTCACCTGTAAGAAGTTACTAAACCTGTTGGCGGAATTAATTTAGTGCATACTTAATTCTGCCAATGGGCTTGTCGTTAATGAAGTTTACG
>NZ_JAFKPJ010000048.1:0-4469 GCF_019633765.1 Bacteroides sp. 11BF | reverse complement strand
TATAAATTGGAATACTAACCTAATCACTTGCCAAAGTGATTATTATCAAGCCCCTATTATGGGCGCACTGAAGGTATAGAAACTCCCGTCCTCTGTTATCACGGACATATTGGTTTCGTTCGGGAAGTTCCTCACGGTAGCCTTCACGCGGATGACGTTCTCCGCTCCGTCGGCTTTGCCCGCAATCAGGTCGGGCGAACCTAAATCGACGTAACGAACCTCCGAGGGGAAAATGACGTGGACGGTCTTGTCGTAGGTCACTTCCAAGCCGTGCGGAGGGACCATGCGGTCAAAGGTCAGCTTCTTTGTCAGCCCGTGATACAGGTCGCCGTCCGCCTCCTTCTGCGGATAGACCTCCTTTGTCAAGGTCGGTTGTTCACTTCCGTTGTCCTTTCCAACGGTTACGTTCTCCTGCGCGTTGGCAGTTACGATGCCCATAGCGAGGGCAAACATGATGATTACTTTTCTCATTACTTTGGATTTTAGTGGTAAATAAAAATTGGATTGTTGTTACTTTTTCTGTTTTCAATTCCTGTCCTGATAGAGCATTACCTTATACCCGGCTTTCAGATGCACCTTGACGGTACGCATCTTCTTGGCGATATACTGGCTTGTGCCTTGTATCAGCCCCTTGCCCAAATCGGAGGCAAGCTGCGCCCCTGCGTTGGTGGAGATATTGATGCTGCTGCCCAGCGAGCCGCCCATGTTGGCGGCAACCTCCCTGACGGCATTCATTTCCATCGAGTTGGGAATAAAGATACCGGGTTGCCCGTCCGTGTCATACACCGCCAGCTCCACCGGAATGATAGTGCCGTCATATTCCAACGACGTGATTCCTATGTCAAGCCGTTCGCCCTGAATCTTTGCTGTGCCTACCACCACCGCATTGCGGGGGATGATTTTGTCCGCTACCTCCATCGGCTCCAGCAGCCGGAGTTTGACAGCTTGCCCGTCGGTCACGCTCTGCGCCCCATAGACACACGCCGATATGGTGTTCTTGTCTGATACGGTCGTGACGCCCACCGCCGTATTGAAACTGCGGTTACGCTCCTGCGAGAATGAGGCGACAAACTCGGCGTTGCTCATCGGCTGTGAGAGCGAGGATACCACCTGATGCGTCACCTGCCTGACAGGTGCAGCCGTGTTCTTTCCGGCTTTCTGCACGGGGTAAGGCTCAGCCGCCTGTCCGACAGGTGGCTGTGTGCCGTTCTGTCCGCCCATGTACTTCGCCGCCAACTCGTAAGACTTCTCCATGAGTGCCACTTGGTCATCCATAGCGGACGCCTTGTCTTTCTCGCTCTCCAGTTTCGATTCCAGCGAGGCGATGCGCTCCAACAGTTCATCCATTTCCGCGTTGTCGTTCTTCGGCTGCTCGTAGAAGTTGCCGAGCGTGGCATTGAGGTCGCGGTAGGCGGCTGCGGATGATTGGATGGTTTTCGGAGCGGATGATGTTGATGTTGCTTCTTCCGCATTTCCGGGATTAGCAAGGTCGAAGTCCCTGCCGCCGTCCGTTTCCGCCACCTCGCGGTCGAACATATCGCCCAGTTCCTGCATGGCACGGCTGCGGTTCTCCTGCCGTTCTTCCATCGCCCCCTGCTCGTAGGCTTTCGCCTTGTCGCCGATGATCTGGCGGTTCGTCTTGTCCGCGTCGGGCATTTCGATGTTGTAACCTCCCGTCCCCGGTTGCTGCTCCTTGTCGGAAGACGGGGCGAATATCAGCCACATCGCCCCGATGAATACCAGCACCATAGCGGGCAACACTATCATTTTCTGACGTTTCAGCCTTTGGGCTTCGGTCAGCGGCTTGCGCTCCTTGGCTTTGCCTTCCTCCTTCGCGCCTTGGCCATTCAAGCAGGCTTGATGGCTCTCGGCTTGGCGTTGGTTCTTCGGTTTCCCGTTGTCGGGAGCCGCCTTGTTCTCGTTTTTAGGTTCATTCTTCGTCTGTTCCATATAAATAAGGTATTACATTATGATTGTTGTCCGGCTTTACGGACAGTTCCACTTGTCCGGCATGGTCTGTCACCATACGGCTGCCGTCATTCCTGCCGATGTCATAGACGGCTTTTCCGAAGGTGTAGAGGGCAAGCACCGTGAAGGCGGCGAGCATCGTCAGCACGATGCGTTTGCGTGTCTTCGGAGGCAAACCGTCCAGATAGCCTTTGAGCCTTGCCACCAGCATTTTCTTTTTGTCGTGGAGTTTCCAGTACGCACGCCAAAATGATTTCCTGATTTTCTTCATGTCCGTTACCTTTTGATGGTTTGTAAATCCTTGTTCTCGATGATGGTGAATCCCTCGATGGTGAAACCGTTGGGATTGTCGTCCGAACGGGACGAGTTCAAGAGGCGGCACGTCGTCACGAGGCTGCGCTCGGTGACGTTGCTTTGTCTGATGATCTTCTGCGTGGCGTAGGTCACGGCACGGTAGGGATAGCCGTTGAAATCGCATACCACGCTGTCCACCTTCAGCACTTGGTTGATATTCCCGGCGATGATACGGTTGTAGTACCCCTTCTCGGCGAAGTCCGAATAGTAGTTGTACACGCTTTTGTCCGCTAATAGCAGGGCGCGTTTCACATTATGCTCTATCGCGCTCTTTTCGGGCGAGAGCGTGAAGAACAGCTCGTGGAAGCGGCGCACGTGTTCCCTTGCCTCCGCCGGACGGTTCTGCGACAAGTCCTGCGAGAGAGCCAGCATCAGCGACTTGCCGTTGTCCAGCACGTAAATCTTTTCCCGTTGTCGCTCAGCGAAGCGGTAGGAACTCCACACGCTCCATACCGTTATCACGGCGCACAGCGAGAGGAAGACGATACCGAACAGGCGTATCTGCCTGAACGATGATTCGATGTTTTTGAGTGACTTAAATTCCATTGTTGTTTATTCGTTTTTAATTGTCAGTTGATTATTTCAGCAGTTTCCCGGCACGTCCGACCACGTTTCCTGCGGCTGCACCCGCCACGCTGCCCGCCATGNCGTTTCCTGCGGCTGCACCCGCCACGCTGCCCGCCATGCTTCCGGCTCGTCCTGCCGTCTGGTTCACGTTGCGACCGTAGCTTCCCATGCCTCCGGCTTGGATAATCCAGCCTGCCACCGTCGGGATGGTGAAGTAACCGATGATGCCGATTATCATGAAGACGATATACACCCCGTCGCTCGAATCCAGCGAAAAGTTCGGGTCAGCCTGCATCCGTTCGATGTCGCTTTGCAGCATCAGCACTTGGATTTTCGCCAGTATGGTGCTGAACATATCCGACACGGGCAGCCACAGATAGACCTGTATGTAGCGGCATATCCATTGCGTGAGCGTGCTTTGGAAGCCGTCCCATACCGATATGGCGAAGGCTATCGGACCGAGTATCGCCAGCACCACGAGGAAGAACGTGCGGATGGTGTCTATCACGAGTGCGGCGGCTTGGAACATCAGTTCCAATATCTCGCGGAAGAAGTCGCGGATGCCCTTCTTCATGTTGTACATCCCGCGCTCGATATACATCCCCGCCATCGTCACCATGTCGCCGGGCGACCAGCCCAGTTCCTCCAACTGTTTGTCAAACTCCTCGTTCGACACGAGGTAGGCGGTTTCGGGATTACGCATCATCGCCTCGTATTCCAGTTTATCCTTCTGCTCACGGTATCGGTTCATGTCCAGCGTTTCCGCCTCCAGCATCTTTGCCGTACCCTGCACGACGGGCGACATGATGCTGTTTATCGTACCTAATACCACCGTCGGAAAGAACATGATGCACAAGCCTATCGCAAAGGGGCGGAGCATAGGGAACACGTCTATCGGTTCGGCTCTCGCCAGCGACTGCCACACCCGGTAGGCGACGTAGAACAGCGCGCCCAGCCCGGCAATGCCTTTCGCCACACCCGCCATGTCCCCGCATAGCGGCATCATCTGCTCATAGAGCGAGCGCAGAATCTGGTGAAGGTTGTCGAAATTCATAGGCTACCAGTATCTTTCGTTCATGTTCCCGTACAGCCCCATGATGCGGTCGAGGTCGTTCTTCTTTTTTGCCCGCAGGTAGCTCACGCTGATGTTCTTGTTGGTGTAGTAGCTCACGAGGTTGCGGTAACGCTTCATCTTGGAGTAACAGCGTTCCACCACATCCATGCGCTCCTTGTCCGTCATGGAGAGCGTGGTGATGTTCACCACGTTCTTCAGTTCCGTCAGCACGTCGTTGGATTCCTCCAACAGCTTGGTGTAGCCAAAGGCGATGGCTCCCAGTTCCTCCACCGTGAAGTTGTCGTCACGCATCATCTTCTGGAAGCTGGTCACATAGGTGTCGGTGATGTCACCCACCATCAGGATGGTCTGCTGCACCTTCCGGGCGTCCTTTACCAGATTGTTCACGGATTTGAGCGCGTCGTAATACTTCTTGCCCTGCTCGTAAATCTTCACCGTCTCTTGAAAATTTTTTATCATATTCTGGGCGGTCGTGGAAGTGTGTACCACGTTCTTCGAGGTGTTC
>NZ_JAFKPJ010000047.1:0-4637 GCF_019633765.1 Bacteroides sp. 11BF | reverse complement strand
CGGGGGCAGGCTATGGGAAACCTACCACCGAAAGGTGGTAAGGCGCCCATCGCCGAGCCTACACGTGAAGTACGCCGCCGAACCGCTGCTGCTCAACGTGGAGATGTGCGACTTCATCCATGACGGCGAGAAGGTGAACCGCCCGAACAACGCGCAGGAAATCTACCTGAAGGAACTGGGCAGCGAAAGCCCGATGCTGGTGCGCCTTATCATGAAGTCCATCCACAAGCAGAACAAGCGTGAGGTGAAGCACATCGGCTGCAAGCGATTCGGCATCCAGTACCTGCTGAAAGGTATCTACACGCATAATGGGTTACTCTATTTCCACACGGAGATAAAGAACCAGAGCAACGTGCCTTTCGATGTGGACTACATCACATGGAAAATCGTGGACAAGAAGGTGGCGAAGCGTACCGCCGTGCAGGAGCAGATTATCCTGCCGCTCCGTGCGCAGAATTACGCCACACTCGTGCCGGGCAAGAAGAGCGAGCGCACGGTATTCACGATGGCGAAGTTCACCATTCCCGACGACAAATGCCTCGTGGTGGAACTCAACGAGAAGAACGGGGGGCGTCACCAGTCTTTCGTGATTGAANGAACTCAACGAGAAGAACGGGGGGCGTCACCAGTCTTTCGTGATTGAAAACGAGGACTTGGTACGTGCCAATACCATCAACGAACTTCAAGTGCGCTGACCATGAGAAAGTACATCGCAATAATCATCGTGTCGCTTGCCCTGTTCACGGGGCAGGCGCACGCCCAGCGATGCCTGCCGAAGATGCAGGGCATCGAATTGAGAGCTAACCTTGTGGACGGTATGCGTTTAAGTGGCAACAATGGCGGTTACAGTTTCGGGGCGGCTCTCTCCACCTACACGAAGAACGGTAACAAGTGGGTGTTCGGTGGCGAATACCTCTTGAAGAACAACCCGTACAAGGATACCGCCATACCTGTGGCGCAGTTCACGGCGGAGGGCGGTTATTATTTCAAGATACTCTCCGACGCCCGTAAAATAGTGTTCGTCTATGCGGGGGCTTCGGCTCTCGCCGGATATGAGTCGGTGAATTGGGGCGAGAAAGTGCTGCATGACGGCTCCACGCTCCATGACCGGGACGCCTTCATCTACGGCGGTGCGCTGACGCTCGATGTGGAGTTTTACGTGGCTGACCGTATCGCCCTGCTCGCCAACCTCCGGGAGCGCCTGCTGTGGGGTGGCGACACACGGAAGTTCCATACGCAGTTCGGGGCGGGCGTCAAGATAATCATCAACTGACACGTCGCATGGAACGGACGGACATTGAGAATATGAGGCAGATACCCATTGCGGACTTTCTCGCACGGCTGGGACATGAGCCTGTCCGAAGGAGCGGAAACGAGCTGTGGTATCGTGCGCCATACCGCAGTGAACGCACGCCCTCCTTCCGTGTGAACGTGGCGAAACAGCTCTGGTACGACTTCGGCTTGGGCAAGGGCGGCGACATCTTCACGCTTGTCGGGGAGTTTACCCGAAGCGGGGATTTCATGGCGCAGGCGAGATTCATAGCGGAAACCGCCCGTATGCCGCTTGCCGCAGCAGAAAAGCCGTTGTACCTGCCGGAACCGTCCGAACCTGCCTTTGAGGGAGTGGAAGCCGTCCCGCTGCTCCGCTCTCCGCTGACGGAGTATTTGAAGGAAAGAGGCATCCCTTATGCCGTTGCATCCCGCCACTGCTGCCGCCTGAACTACGGCGTGCGTGGTAAGCGGTACTTTGCCGTCGGCTTTCCGAACGTGTCGGGCGGCTATGAAACCCGAAGCCGCCGTTTCAAGGGTTGCGTACCACCAAAGGACGTGTCGCTGGTCAAGGCGGGGGACATCCCGGCGGACGTGTGCAGCGTGTTCGAGGGCTTTATGGACTTCCTGTCCGCCGTCACGCTCGGTTTGGCAACGGGTGACTGCCTTGTGCTGAACTCCGTCGCCAACGTGGAAAAGGCTTTGAAACATCTGGACGGGTACGAGCGCATCGACTGTTACCTCGACCGAGACGAAGCCGGACGCAGGGCAATGGAAGCCCTGCGGACACGCTACGGAGGAAAGGTGACAGACCGTTCCGGCATCTATCAAGGCTGCAAGGACTTGAACGAGTACCTGCAACAAGTATCAAGAAAACAACAAAAGAACAACAATCTAAAAATCAAAGAATAATGAACATACTGAACAACAAGAACAAGAGAACATCAATCTTCAAGGCGTTGGCACTCTGCCTGTTCGCCGCAGTGTCATTCACATTCGTATCGTGCGACGACGATATGGACATCCAGCAATCCTATCCCTTCACGGTGGAAACCATGCCCGTGCCGAACAAGGTCACAAAGGGGCAGACGGTGGAAATCCGCTGTGAGCTGAAGAAAACGGGCGATTTCGCCAATACCCTCTATACCATCCGGTATTTCCAGTTCGAGGGTGAGGGCACACTGAAAATGGACAACGGCATCACTTTCCTGCCCAATGACCGCTACCTGCTCGAAAACGAGAAGTTCCGGCTGTACTACACGGCGCAAGGTGACGAGGCGCACAACTTCATCGTGGTAGTGGAGGACAATTTCGGCAACTCCTATGAGTTGGAATTTGACTTCAACAACCGAAACGTGAAGGATGACGGGGTTATCACTGTTGTCCCCATCGGGAACTTCAAGCCCTTTACACGATGATGCGTGTATTCATGGCTATCCTCTGTTCGCTTCTGGCGGTCTGTTCCGTGTCCGCACGGAACAGACGCCATGAGGGAACGGACGGGCAGGCGGCTATCTACCGGCTGCCACCATTTGAGAGGGCGGTGCGATGCACGAAGTATTTTGAGGGCTGGCATTCGGAAAAACATCACCCGTATGTAGGATATGGACATCGGTTGCAGCCGGGGGAAAGGTATTCGGCACGCACCATGACGAAGCGGCAGGCGGACGCGCTTCTGCGAAAAGACCTGCGGAAGTTCTGCGCGATGTTCCAGCAGTTCGGGAAGGATTCGCTTCTGCTTGCCACGCTCGCCTACAATGTCGGTCCGTACCGTCTTTTGGGGAGTGGGAAGATACCCAAAAGCACGCTAATCCGAAAGCTGGAGGCGGGTGACAGGAACATCTACCGGGAGTATATCGCTTTCTGTAACTATAAGGGGAAACGCCACGCCATGCTGCTCAAACGAAGGAAGGCTGAGTTTGCGCTGCTGTATGTACCATAAAGAATAAGTGTCTGACGAAAGAAACTCCGATGAAGCCGCCAACTTCATCGGAGTTTCAGTTTTCATACATTCGGGATTGTCCCTTTGCCTGCAACCTCACCGTCCCTGCAATGCTCTATGATACCGGGTGAAAATCCCATGCTGCCGATTGCGATATGCCGGATATAGTCTGTATATTCCTGACCTTGAAAATTCCTGCCCGTAAGGTTCTTGAAAACCATCTTTATGCTTATGCCGTCGTTGCTGTACAAGATGGTTTTTCCGTTCTGTCTGATTGTTTCCATGATTAAAACTTGTTTTTGTGAATACTATCGTAGATTGGTACAAAGGTTTCTTTGCCTACTTTCTTATCCGCCATCATGCTCATGAAAGAAAGTAGGCGGCTTTTGCCGCCCACCCCTCAAAAGCGGGTGTAAAGTCCCGTTACCATCGTGAACATTTCCTCCAGCATATCGCAATATATCCCCTCGTGCGTTTCAATGTCCTTCGTCCTGCTCTCGAATGTCTTTTTGCTGAACGTCTTGCGGTAGAAACGCATATTGTATAGGTCTGCCCCTCCGTCATAGATGATGTCAAGGCGGTTGGCACTGGTCTTGTTCCTCGCAAGGCTCATGCGCAAGCCGTTGCCCATGTCTGTGAAGTCTTTGCTTCCCGTCATGGCGGCAAAGCGTCTGACGCCAATCTGCTCTAAAATTGTCTTTGCTATCATATCCGTTGTCTTTTAGGTTTATGGTTCGGGCGGTGCGGACACCGCCCCAATGTTCAAAATTCTGTTTTCTCGGTTATGGGTGTGCATTTTTCCAGCCACTCTTTCAGACATTCCATGCTATACTCGCTCGTGATGACTGCCGTATGGCTGTCAATGGCAGTGAAACGGCTGCTTTCATAGCTGTCTATCCACCCCTTTAGGGTATCAACTCCCCACGCTTCGGCATCGTCAAAGATGCCGTCCAATGCCGTAATGGGTTCGCTGAATTTGACTATCAGCGTTTGGTAGCCTGCTTCGTTCATCGCTTCTCCTCCTTCCTTTCCTTTGCCGTTAGCCACTTGTCCCGTGCGGCTCGACATTCGTCTAATGTGGGTTTGACACAAGAGAAAAGTTCCCCGTCCGTGTGGCGGTAGTCGTATTGCACAAGGGTGCGTTTGCGTCTGTCGATACCCGTTTGGAATTTCTCGTAGTTCTCCGTTCCTGCCGATTGGCAGGTGCTTACTCCGTTAATTGTCATTTTGTTGCCATAGTCGTTGTTATTTAGATGATTAGAAATGTACAGACAGCACTCTGTGTTGCATCACCATTTCGGGGTCGCTCGTGTAGCGTTGGTGCAGGTAGAAATGATGAGAGCCGAAGCCGTAAAGGAAGAACTTGTCAAGTTCGTGTTTCTCGGCAAAGTCCTTGACGCTCGCCCTTAATTGCTCCTCACTCTGA
>NZ_JAFKPJ010000046.1:0-4846 GCF_019633765.1 Bacteroides sp. 11BF | reverse complement strand
TGCAAAGTCTTTGCAGAACTGTAGTGTTTGCTAAAACGCTTATAATGTGCGTGTTATAAACAGTGCATGAACTTGGTATACATGTCTGTTCTCTATATCAATAATTTAATAATCAGTCAAATATAAAAATACTAAGAAGCCAAAGTTATTATATGTTTTATTATATCTCCCTCATAATAAGCATATAAGATAATGTCAATCAGTGTTATATAAGCAATAAGCTTTGGTCGTTATTCTACCATTTCGCTTCTCCAAGTAAATTCCGTTTTTTGTATGTACATATTTTTGATCTAAATCCTCAAAATATCATTTTTTGTTTTTTAATCACTTTCCAGATAAAAGATAAGTTTAATTTTTTCCTGTATTATCCTTTTAGATTCTTGAACGACAGATACAAATAACAAACCCACTACAAGTAGTTTCACTCGTAGTGGGTTCATTGTATAAATTTTACTACTTTAGATTAATATCCGATATTTTGTTGATCTTTCATTGCTGGATTGGCATCTATTTCATTTTGTGGGATTGGTAATAAAGTCTTGTAGAAATCACGGTTAAAACTGCGTACTTCCTCTTTTAATGCTTGTTGCCATCCCTGATCTTCTTTAGATGTATAACGAACTATAGTTTCATTATTACGCATCGCATCAAAAAAACGGTGTCCTTCGCCTATCAATTCTTTTCTTCTTTCCAATAAAACCCTATCAACCGTAACAATTGTACCCTGCACTGTGTTAGCCGGATTAGCACGTTTTACAATAGCATCTAAATACTTTACAGCTTTATCATTCTGATTGCCTAATTTGGCAGCAGCCTCAGCTGCATTTAAGTATACTTCTGACAAACGAAGCAACGGAACATTGTTATAACGTAAATCACTTAACCCATCTGCAGGATATTTATTTAAAAAGACTGTATTTGTCCCATACAACTTCTGGAAATCCTTAGTTGTTGGAGCTAAAAATACACCTAAGCGTACATCCTTCGGATCTTCATTTAACAAATCGAGAAACTTTTTAGTTGCAATTACGTCTGCATATCCATCCTCATTATATAGGTAGGCGATACCCTCACGATCTGTCCAGTCTGTAGAACCAGTAATGGCTATTTCAAAAAGCATTTCGTTAGAATGAACTCCACTGATTTTGCTCCATGCGGCAACATATTCTTCATTAGTCCAAAGTTTATATGGAGAATTGGTTATAATATCTTCAGCAACTTTGAGTGCATTCTCGTTATCACCTTTAGTCAGATAGATTCTGGTAAGCAAGGCTTTTGCTGCCCATTCATTGATATACCCCTGAGTCTTATCTTTAGCAAGATATCCTGAGTTAATAGCATCAACCAAGTCTTTGATAGCTTGCGTATAAACCTCTTCTACTGTATTTCGGGGCAATTTGCTATCTGAATCCAATACCATAGTAACTACAGGAACACCCAATGAAGCAGGTGCTCCAGGAGCAGTATAGGTTTTACCATACACACGTACCAAATCAAAATGTGCCATAGCCCGGGCTACTTTTGCTTCTGCTGCATACTGAGCAATGATATCCGCTGCTTCTTCCTTATCAGCCAGTTTTCCACTTTCTGCTGCTTCAATAATTCGGTTGGCACGTCCAATAATAACATAAGGCGTTTGCCAGATATCAGGTGCATTGTCCGCAGTTGAATAAGTCATGTCATAACTCAATTGAGAACGGCTGCCGGATTTTTCTGTCTGCATATCTTCGCCTCTTACCTCTCCATAATATAACATACGAGCAGCATAATAATCGTTGAAATCGCTAGTTCCCTTAATCATTTGATACATTCCAGCACGTACAGAAGAGAGGTCAGCACTCGTAGTAACAGCTTCATCTGCTTCCACCTGGTTGCCTGGTTCTACGTCCAGCCAATTATTGACACACGAAGACATGCCAACCGTTAAAGTAATAGCTATTAATGCTTTATATATTGTATTCTTCATACTTATTTTCTTTTTTAATTATTAAAAACCAATTTCTATACCGAATGTATACGTTCTTAATGCAGGCATTTCGAACGTACACAAGCCATCTACAGGCATTTCCGGATCAACTAACAAGTCCTTTGATTTCCAAGTTAGCAAGTTGTTAGCAGAGAAATAAACTCTCGCCTTGGAAATTCCCATTTTAGATAAAAGATTCTTGGGTGCAGAAAATCCTAATGACAGATTTTTCAAACGAAGATAGTCAGTAGGCATTAACCAACGCGATGAAAGTACGCGTGAGTTCCCATATTTGAATTTAGGCAATTTAGCATTATCTCCCTCTTTTTTCCACATATCTTCCAATTTATAGTATGAAGGAATAGCCCCATAAGATGTATAAGTGCCACCGTTGTCATGTAACCAGGTTGCATAATCTACGGCTTTACCCCCTAAAGAATAAGTTAGTGTCAGATTAAGATCAATAAATTTCCATTTTAAGAAATTTGTTAATCCGCCTTCTACTTTCGGATCATGATGTCCAACAATGACTTTCTGAGCTTCAGAAGTCAGGGTTGTGGTTTCATTAGTGCCGTTGTTTTTATAATACATTTCATTACCTGTTTTGGGATCGACACCTGCATATTCGAACATATAATAGGAATAGTATGGTTCACCTACACGATGTATCAACGCACCGTCTATTTCATCCGTTTGGATACCATCCAGTTTAACCAATTTATTCTTATTATGCCCAATGTTAAAGGTCGTTGTCCAGATCAGATCCTGAGTCTGCAGATTAGTTGAGGATAAACTAAACTCGATACCCTCATTTTCCAGAGAACCTACATTCTGCAAAGCTGTCGGAGCAAAACTGATTGGATCATAATAACCTGGAACATAAGAGATCCGTTTATTCATTAACAAATCACTTGTTTTACGTGTATAATAATCCACAGTTAGACTCAGACGTTCCCATAAAGTCACGTCTAATCCAAGGTTAAAAGCTTTATTCTTTTCCCATTTCAAATTAGGACTCCCGATGCCAATAATTCCCATACCCGATTGTCCATTATAAATTTGTCCAGCCCTATACATATTAGTCATATAACTATAATAAGTACTGGGTTGTGTCCCATTTACCCCATACGACAAACGAAGTTTACCATCAGTCATTACATTTCTGATAGATTCCATAAATGACTCTTGCATAAATCTCCAAGATCCGGATACAGACCAAAAGTCTCCCCAACGATTATTTCTTGCTAAACGGGAACTTCCATCACGGCGGTAACTGACCCCTGCATAATACTTATTATCAAAATTATAATTCACACGCCCCAAAAAAGAAGTTAAACGCGATTTATCACGGTTACTATTAGAAGAGGTTTCTCCTGCATTTGCAATTTCATTCTTGTAACCAGGATATTGAGAACCATGAGTATACACCCAAATATCCGTGAAGTCTTCTGTTTCAAACCCCAATAAAGCATCCAAGTTATGTTTTTGGCCAAATGTCTTGATGTAAGTTAGCTGGGTCTGGGTTGTCAATGTTTCCAGTGTACGATTATAACGCTGAAATACTCCATTGGAAGAACGTCCGTCCATACTACGAGGATCCCACCATACAGATTCAATTGAAGAAGTATAATCAAAGGCTATTTTTTCACGTAACTTTAACTCATCCCAAAGAGTAACAGTAGCTGTCAATGTATTAAATGAACGTGTAATATCATTACGATCATAATTATAAGTACGTGTTTGGACCGGGTTTGCGCCATTCGTCAAAGGAAAATTAGAACTGAAGGTTCCATCTTCATTATAGGGAACGACAGAAGGTGACGCTGTCCAAAAAGCATTCATAATAGGACTGGCAAAAGAAGTTCCTTCGTTAGTCATATTCTGATGAATACGTGAAAATAAAGTAGAAGCTTCTAATCTTACACGTCCTGTTTCATGAGATAGATTTGCATTACCTGTCATGCGTTCTAAACCCGAACGTTCAGTAATTCCTTCTTGTTTAGTGTAAGCCAAAGATGTATAAAATTTCGTCTTCTCTGTTCCACCTTGAGCACTGATTTCATAATTCTGGTGACTACCATTTTTGAACAAGATATCTTTCCAATTTGTCCAACCGCCAACTGGTTTTGCAGCAAAAGTATCAATATCATCTTCTAAAGCAACTTCAGCCTGGGCTGCAGTCATCCCCTCTTCATCCATATAATAATTCTTTAGACCAAACTTAATCAATTCACGACGATCATCTCCACTAAGAGTCGGACGGTAATTGACTGCTATATTGGAGAATCCCCAGTCACTACGAAAATTAAATTGAGTTTTTCCTGTGGATCCCCTCTTAGTTGTGATCACAATAACACCATTAGCAGCACGTGAACCGTAAAGTGAGGCAGCCGCTGCATCTTTGATGACCGTAATTGACTCTATATCATTACTATTTAAGGTAGCCAATACGTTGGTACCGGTACTATTATATCCTTCACCTGTATTGGGAGTATTAAAAGCGCTAATATTTCCTGATTGTACTGGGGTGCCATCAATTACATATAAAGGATCATTCCCTGCATTCATAGAACCCATTCCACGAATACGCACGGATGTTGTAGCTCCCGGTGCACCTGAATAGGAACTGATTTGTACTCCCGGGATAGAACCTGCAAGTTTATCTTCTACAGCCATAGTGGGGATATCTTGCAATTTTTCAGTGGCCATTGTGGATGCTGCACCTGTGAAAGTCGATTTTTTAAATGTACCATATCCTGTCACCACTACCTCATCGAGAATTTCGGTATCTGATTTTAATATAATTTTCACAACTGGTTTAATTGCTACCTCAACAGTTTGCATACCAATATACGAAATTTGCAAAGTCTTTGCAGAACT
>NZ_JAFKPJ010000045.1:0-4911 GCF_019633765.1 Bacteroides sp. 11BF | reverse complement strand
AGTTCTGCAAAGACTTTGCAGATTTCGTATATCGGTATGCAGACTGTTGAGGTGGCAATTAAGCCTGTTATGAAGATTACGCTAAAACCTGATACAGAAGTGTTGGACGAAGTCGTTGTAACAGGATATGGTACATTTAAAAAATCATCTTTTACGGGAGCGGCATCAAGTATTACGACGGAGAAACTTCAGGATGTTCCTTCTTTAAGTGTACAAGATAAATTAGCCGGTTCTGTTGCCGGTGTACAGATTACGTCTACTTCCGGACAACCGGGTGCTGTTGAATCTGTACGTATTCGTGGAATGGGGTCAATTAATGCCGGCAATGATCCGTTATACGTCATTGATGGAGTACCTGTAATGACTGGTGACGCAAGTCAATTCACTTATTCTCAGTCAGGTAATAGCTTATTGTCCACCATCAACAGTAATGATATCGAATCAATGACGGTAATTAAAGATGCAGCGGCTGCCTCACTTTACGGTTCACGCGCAGCAAACGGTGTTATTGTAATTACTACTAAAAAGGGAGCTTCAGGAAAATTGAAACTCAATGTGAGGGCAGACTGGGGATTCTCCAACAAAGCTATTGATTATCGTCCCATTCTGAATGGTGAAGATAGACGCGATATCCTATATATGGGTCTTAAAAACTATGCTTTAAATTCTGGAAAGGATGAAGCTTATGCCACGAACTATGCAGATAATAATATTGATAAATATGCTGCAAAACCTTGGAGCGGATATACTGATTGGGAAGATATTCTTTTCAGAAACGGTTCTCACCAAAATTATGAAGTAAATGCTCAAGGAGGAAATGAGCGGACTAAATTCTATACCTCTTTTGGATACACCAAACAGGAAGGTATTACACTACAGTCTGGATACGAGCGTATCACCGGACGTGCAAATATGAGTCATACGGCAGACCGCGTTACAATTGAGGCAAGTACGATGTTTACAAATTCAAATCAAAAAGTAAACTCGGAAGGGACTAGTTTCTCAAGCCCCATCATGTGTCTGGCTATGACAGCTTCTCCCTCTACATTCCCATATAATGAAGATGGTACATTTAGTACGAGTTTCCCTGCTTTGAATGGTGCCAATCCTCTTCAGACTGCAACGTATAATTATGATCGTAGTACAATTGTGCGTACTTTGAATACATTGGCTGCAACATGGAATATCTGGGATAATTTGAATATAAAAGAAACTTTGGGTTATGATTTTAACCAGACAAACAATCGTGTATGGTGGGATCCTCGTTCCAATGATGGTCGTTCTTCAAAAGGGGTATTTCAACGCTATATGATGAACAGAAGCAAGTTGAATACTCAAACTCAGTTAACTTACAACAAGACATTTGCAGAACACCATAATATCGATGTACTGTTGGGATTTGAAACGGAGGATTACAAATACGATTATACCTATACTAATGGTAATACTTATCCATCCTACTTACCGGAGATTACAAATGCAGGTGTTTCAAGAGGTGCCAGTAACATTAATAGTTATCGAATGACTTCCTATTTAGGACGTTTGAATTATGATTATGCCGGAAGATATTATGTAAGTGGTAGTTTCCGTCGTGATGGAAGTTCGCGTTTATCAAGAGATAGTCGTTGGGGCAATTTCTGGTCTGTATCAGGTTCATGGAGACTTTCACAGGAAGCATTTATGGAATCATTATCCAATGTTATTACTGATGCTAAGATCCGTGCTTCTTACGGTGTAAATGGTACACAGCCCAAAGACTATTACGGATATATGGGGGTATATGAATTTGGATATAATTATAATGGAAATGGTGGTTCGTCAGAAGCTCGTTTCTATAATCCGAATCTGAAATGGGAAAAGAATTATGCCACAAATATCGGTATTGACCTTACACTACTCAATAGGTTGACTATTTCTGCTGAGTGGTATAACCGTGAGACAAAAGATCTCTTAATGGATAAACCGATTTCTGCTGCAGTCGGTGTAATCAATAGTGCGGGTACTGCTAATATGCTCGTGAATGTTGGCTCAATGAGAAATCGTGGTTTTGAATTGGAATTGAAGTCTACCAACATCCAGAACAAGGACCTTTTCTGGACTACTTCCTTGAACTTAGGACATAATAAGAATAAGCTGACCAAGTTGGATGGCGAACAACAGGAAATCATTGATGGGGTTTCTATCCACCGTGTGGGTGAACCATATTATTCTATCTATGCCTATGAATATGCAGGTGTTGATCCTCAAACAGGTAAAGAACTGTATTATATAAACGGTGAAGATGGTAGCCGTGAAACAACAACAAATTCTGCTGCTGCTAATAAAACGATTATCGGTTCTATCGAACCTAAAGTACAAGGTGGTTTGACCAATTATATCAGTTGGAAGTTTATTGATTTCAATTTAACCCTGACTTACTCTTTGGGCGGACATGCTTATGATTATGCTACCTGGCTACAATCCAATGGAGGTACTTATAATTATGTGGGTAATGTTCCTGCTTATTACAAGATGGAAGATACCTGGCAGAAAACAGGTGATAATGCCAAATTGCCACAATTTGCATACGGTAACACTAATAAAGCCTCTTCGCGTTGGCTGATGTCTACAGATCATTTACGTGTGAAGAATATGACTTTGGGATTCACTTTACCACAAAACTGGTCGTCTAAAGCAGGTATCAGTAAATTAAGAGCTTATGTTTCAGGAAACAACCTGCTAACTTGGAAGAAAAAGAGTTTGTATGTTGACCCGGAAGTTCCGGTTGACGGATTGTGTACATTCGAGACTCCGGCTCTTCGAACTGTTACATTTGGTATTGAAATCGGTTTTTAATCAAGTAGAAACAATTTATGAAAAAAGAATTTATGAAAAAGATATATAAATCAATAACACTGGTTGCTACTATCCTAAGTTTGTCTTCCTGCGGGAATGATTGGCTGGATAGAAAACCTGCTGACGGAATTCCATCAGAAGATGCAATTACAAACTATAATGATGCTCTGACTGCACGTACAGGTATGTATGATGGTATTCAGGGAAACTCTAATAGCACCAGCTATTACGGTGCCCGTATGTTTTATTATGGAGATGTCCGTGCTGAGGATATGCAAGCCAGAACTCAGGGTATGCGTTCGTCATCATGCTATGAGATGCGCTATACTGTGGATGATGCTCCTAATATGTGGAATATACCTTATAATGTAGTTCGCCGTGCCAATCGTCTGATTCAAGCAATTAACGAAAAAAAGGTGACTGACGCAACAGAAGCACAAATAGGTAAAATATATTCAGAAGCATTGGTTGTCAGGGCATTGGTTCATTTTGACTTAGTGAGAATCTATGGTATGCCTTATACAGCCGATAACGGAGCTTCTTTGGGTGTCCCGGTTATCTTGAAACCTTTGGAACGAAATGATTTGCCTTCCAGAAATACAGTAGCAGAAGTTTATACACAAGTCATCAGAGACTTGACTGACGCTATTAATTCTGGATATCTTGCTAAAGATAAGACTCAGGGATATATCAATGAATGGGCAGCAAAAGCCTTGCTTACCAGAGTCTATCTGACTAAAGGTGATAACGAGAATGCACTTAAAGTTGCTGAAGATATTATAACCAACTCTCCATATAAACTTTGGACTAATGAAGAATATGTAGATGCATGGTATAAAAACAATGGAGCACATACGAACGAAATGATTTTCGAAGTTATAAATGCAAGTAATGATGACTGGACTGACCGTAATGGTATTGCTTATTTGCTGAACGAGAACGGATATGCGGATGCAATAGTTACAAAAAACTTTATGGCTATGCTGAGTCAGGATCCTAAAGATGTTCGTATAGGTATGGTATTGCCGGCTCAGTATGATAAGGATCTTAAAGAAGAATATGGCGATGCAAAAATCTTCATTAATAAATTCCCGGCTGATAAGGACGACGTAGGTGAAATGCGTTTAAATAATCTGCCTTTACTTCGTCTTTCGGAAGTATATTTGAGCGCTGCAGAAGCGGCGGCTAAGCTTGGGGGACACCAGGATAAAGCTGCTAAATACCTGAATGAAATTGTTCTGAGAGCGAATCCGGAAGCTAAGGCTGTTTCGGAAGCAGATGCTACAGTAGAAAGAATCATTCTTGAAAGAAGAAAAGAAATGATTGGTGAAGGTCAACGTTACTTCGATGCATTACGCAATAATGAAACAATCGTTCGCTATAAAGATGAAGCAGATAAGGGGTATCATTATTCACTAATTAAAGAATCGCAAAGCTTTGACCGAACTTACTTTAGAGCTATACTTCCGATTCCTGTTGATGAAACAAATGTAAATCCAAACTTGAGAGCTCAACAAAATCCCGGATATTAATAGTGGATTAATCATGTAATTAAAAGGCTGCTTTCTTTAAAGGGAGTGGCCTTTTTTATTTCACAATAATGGAACTTCCTATTGAGTTTCATTATGACATTTGTTGTATATTAGCCAAAAGTAACTCAAACTGTTTTTCAATAGAAAAATGTCGTTTATTTCAAGATACAAATGAAAGACACATTAAAAAATATTTATCTTATATGCGATCTGTGAATGTGACACTACTCTAAATTTCGACTATTGATAGGTGAATAAAATATCTATATAAAGCAAATAGTCAATTAGTACAAAGGAAAAATGTAGTAGAATAGGAAATAGAATGCAGAATCTTATTTATACTGATAATCAATGTATTATCTGATTATTGTAAGATATATGAAGTGTTTCATTTTGAGCTTCTCAATAAAATAGAAGATTTGTAGTGTTTTGATAATAAGCGTTTTAATAAATATCTTTTTCTTTTCACTAAGTTCAATATCGTTGTGTAATACGCACATTATAAGCGTTTTAGTATATGCTACAGTTCTGCAAAGACTTTGCA
>NZ_JAFKPJ010000044.1:0-5075 GCF_019633765.1 Bacteroides sp. 11BF | reverse complement strand
CCGAATAGGAGAAAATAGGCTGTATGGTATATCTTGTTTTTTATGTTCATCTTTAAGTTGTTATTAATGATTAGAAAGGAGCATCGTCAGATGCTATCTTTCGTTGTTACTAACTTATTAAATCTTTATTGTATAATTTTTAGCCAATGACGATGTGTTATTATAAAATAAAGTAATACAACCAAAATGGGATAAATCATCCATGATATGAAGGAAGAAACCTTTTGGCTATTAAATATCAGAGGTTTACTCCTTATAATTTCCATACCTTTTTTCCTTTTGATATAATACGAACAGAATGTCTTGTATAATAAAACATAGATTATGATGAAAAACACAAAAGGGGTTTTATAATTGAAATTCTCCTCTATCAGTAGATATGCCAATACTATAACAGGAAGAAATAATATTCCACATATTATCTGTATCGTCCGCTCATGTGGATTTTCCAATATAAATTTATCCCTATTAAATATGAATATCTGATAATACATCGCATCTAAAATGAATTTTATCATAAAGAGTTATTCGTATTGTTAGTAATGGCTTGGCGGGGAACGGCGTTAGTCCGTTATCCCGGCTTGTTATGAACTTACTTTACCCCTTGTGCCTTTTATAATTTGCATAGCGAGCATTTAGAGTGTCCCGCCATTCTTGGCTTGGGCAAGAGTTTATTAACTGAATATACTTATTCTCATCATCAACGCAAACAGACTCTACAAGTTTTAATAAACTCCACTGCAAATCATAAAAAGCATTTTCAGGAAAGATTTGTACCAACACCATAGCTTCATCAAATGATATGGGAAGTTGTATTTGTTCTAATAAGGCATCATAAGTATTTACTAATTCATCAATACTCTCTGTATCATTGATGCTTTCATTAGGCATACGACCCAAATCTTTCAACTGTAAAATTTCATTTCTCATATCGTGTACTAATTCTATATTCTTCATATTCAAGAAACGCAGTATCAACATCTCTTTCTAATAGGTAGTAGAAACAATCTTGTATCATATCAACCCATTTTATGATTTGCTTTTGCTGCTCTTGTGTAACAAAATCAGCCCCGTCAATCCACCTCTTACCCAAATGTATAATGCTATACACATCACTTAATAGGGTTTGTTTGATTGTCGGCTTCATAAAATCATCCGCAAGAACTTTAAGACATTCCATTATCTCGATAAAATTACACTCATATAGTTTCCCTTGAAATGGACGAAGTGAACCAAGAAATCCATTTTCCCATTTCTCATTTTCTATATCATTGTTTCTACAAGAATGGAAACTTAATAAAGTATATGCTTCTTCCTTTGTCATTGCGTTTCTGTTCAATTATTGATAATGGGTTGTGAATAGCAGACCGTTAGGGCAGCTCATTCGCTTGTTACCAACTTTTTATAAACATCCATCATTATAAGATTTCAAGAACTCATCAATCAATGATTTCGGATTACTTCTTGTAGTCCACATAATAGGTAAGTCGTAATATTCCAATTCGTGAACAATGACAGGAACTTCTTTACCTAATTGCTCTTTTATGACACCTTTTTTATGAAGTTCTTGAATAACAGAAATGATAATATCCATAAAGACCGACTGCATTTGGTCGTCTTGTTCATCCAACTTATTTTCTTCTCCATTTTTTTCGGCTCTCGAATACTCTTGTTGAGTATAGAATAAATTGGCTTCTTTAAAATACAGACGGAGATTCTTATCATTGCCGCCAATAGTACCCACTTCGTTTTGTAGCCAAAAAGCATAATTCCATTTGGCTTCCATTAAACTACTGGCATTCCTTTTTGCTACTTCCACTTGAGTTAAAGTGTTATAGCCTATTGTAATAACAGGACATCGGGGGTCGTCTTCAAGATTATCTTTCCAAAAGGAAATAGCATAGATATCTTTGATGTTTTGTTTCCCCATTTTCTTAATCGCTTTTTCTGCTTTTGTATAAAAGCTTTCAAATAATGTTTCTCTATTCATGATTTATATATTTTAGTTGGTAATGGTTTAGCAGGGAACGGCTTGTCCGTTATCCTGCTTCGTTAACATCATATTTTATTCTCATTCCAGTGTACCATATCAATACACCATAATAACAAGGTCTTTTTGCGCTTCAACGGCTTCATCGAAAATGAAATTCAAGTCGTCCATTTCCTGCTCGTAATCATAATCTCCGATACCGTTACCCTCTTGTAGTGAGGTGTATTCCGTCCGCTTGCTCTCCAAATCTGAAACGGGTATGCTGATGATATAGGGAAAATCACTGCTCAATGGAATAGGGATGAATGTACTTTGGCTATCCAATTGCCAAAGGTTTTCCGCACAGTAGATTTGCGTTCCATAATGGTTGCAAATCTTTTCATATACATACCCGTACATGAAAGCAATTTCGGGATAACGGATTTCTCCGTTCACTATATCTGCCAACGCTGCATAAGCATCTTTATCCGTGTTCAGGCTATCGCTGAAATAATCGTTCAGAGTGTCAAGTTCCTGCTTCAACGCAACCTTTAATTGGTTTATAAGCTGATTATCACAAGTTCCATAAACAGACTTTACCTTATCGGCTTCTGTCAAATATGCACAAACAGAGTAACTCATACCTTTTCTTCATTTAATATTGTCATTCCAGTGTACCATGTCGTATGGATAGTAGGGCAACCCTTTCAGGCTGCTATCATCCAGCCCCAAGACCTTGACCAATGCACCGCTTTCAAAACACCAATAACCGTCATGGTTGATACCATATTTATGGTCGTCATGCCAAGATAAATCAGAATGTCCTCGATACCATTCTTTTTTGAGGTATTTTTCCAATCGTTTCACCGCTTCTGCTTTGTCTTGTTCAGCCAACTCTGTAACAGTGATAGCAATTCGATAGGGTGACGGATATAATACTTGGTTTGTTGTCCTTTCCCAATCAGGAAATCTGTATCTAATCAATGTATCATAAATATAGTCTTTAGCTTCTCTGTCTTTTATCAGTTGCACCAGACCATGTATAAGGTCGTCTTCGTAATCCAACATAATGCCTATTGACAGAAGCCACAACATTTCAATATAAAATCCGTTGTCCGTCCAAAATCTCGGCATTGTTTTGAGGGCTTTCACATAATTGTTTTTCAGCTTATCAATATCCTGTCCCATAGAATACTGTACTAATAAATAACGAAGCCTATAATTGAACAAAGAATCGTAACCTATATGTTTTCCTGAAAGATGCATTTGTTCATAATAACTAATATCTTCATCATACATTTTCAGTTGCTTCAAATACTGTTCTTCTGTAAAAAGTTTATCTCTTGTTTCCATTATGGTACACTGCTTTTTGATGTTAATGGGTTGCAGCTTGCCGCCGTTAGGCGGAACAGGTGCTTGTTATTGCTATATTTCATTCACTATATCATTCATCTTTTTGCTGCAAATATCAACACAATGCTTGTATGAATTAATATCAAATGCGTACTTATATTTAGCCAATTTATTCAAAATCAAATCTCCATTTTTAATCATCAAACTTGTTATTGTAAAAATGAAATAGTTTAAATCTTTTTCCTTATTCCCAGTCCATTGTGTCCTGTCAATGCAAAAACTAACCACATATTCTTTTTTAACATTGTAATATCTTGGTTGATATATTCCTGTTCCGTTATAATAGGATGAAATATCACCATCAAAAAACAATGTTACCTTAAACATGGTAACAGCTTCATTTTCAAATGAAGTAAATGTATCTTTTATAATTTTCCTCATATTGCGCACAAAGGGACTTAAGGCTTTAGATGCATTAAGTTCTCCACCATATACTATATTTAATGTAAATTCCATACTTCCTTAATTAAGTTAGCAATAATGGTTAGCAGGGAACGGCTCGTCCGTTATCCTGCGTTGTTATCAACCAGTTCTATACTCAATATTTATCTGCAACTTCAAATTCACCGATTGTTTGTGTGCAGATGTCAATGTACGGAATAGTCTTGACTATCTTGATGTTTTCAATGTCCTCACTTCCTCCCATAGCCAACAGTAGGGAATACCCGAAACATTCGTCATTGTCGGGAGTTCCGAGTTTCTCTTGTATTACAGGATAATTTTCTAAGTCAAACCAACCTTTCAAGAAACTTTGATTTACCATTACCTTATTAAAAATTGCACGAAGATTGGCAGGAAGTATTAAATATGTTCCGTATCTGACATTCAGATAAACAACGTAATTATTCAGTCTTGGGTTCTTTACATAGGCAAAGACATCGCCGAAAGCCGTACACATGAATGGCAGAAACGATTTGTCATCTTCCTTCTCATAACAGGAGTTTATCACATCTTGGTAATCGGACGGATTGATAAGCTTAAACAGCCCATTACAATAACTGCCCAGCCCGACTTCCTGCCATAAAGTATTCAGTTCGGGGTAGGACAAATCGGCGTATTTGGCAATAAAAGTATCATCTACTGCCTGCCTCTTATTATTGAGGCTCTTTTCTAAAAATTCTTCGTACATATTTATGCGCTTTATGGTTGATAATGGTTTGGAAAGGAACACCATTCAGGGGTTATCTTTCCTTGTTACCAATGAATTTACTTTTATATATAGCGTACTCTACTGTGTAAGTAGCCAGCTTCACGCCCAAGAACATACCTACAAGCAATATATATGCTACTAAGCAATATTGATTATACAAGAGGTCTTTTAAGAATACAGGTATCAATAAGGCTATGATTGTAGCGTTCTGAAACCACTTCTGTACTTTCAATAAGAGGTTAATGTATAAATGATTTCCTATGTAATTGAACCCCCATTTATAATTATGCTGTTTCAGATAAGATAGTGAAAACCACAATCCTACAAGTGAAGCAATAAGGGCTACTCGCCACCATGCTCCCATGTATGGGAACATACCTTTTAAGAATGTCAGCAAAACAATACCTATTATGCTACATTCATATACTATTCTTACTTTTGTTACATCATTCATATATGTACGCTATTTGTTGGTAATGGTTCAGCAGGGAACGGCTTGTCCGTTATCCTGCTTCGTTAATAACTCTTTTCTTTTCAATAGAT
>NZ_JAFKPJ010000043.1:0-5157 GCF_019633765.1 Bacteroides sp. 11BF | reverse complement strand
GCCGATGGGCGGTAGTTCCTGAATGGTGTCGGTGTCTTTTCTTTTATGATGCAGCCGTTTTCCTGTATTTAAGTATAGAGAGAAACGACACAAAGAACTTTAGGGAAAAGAAGATTTTTCGTGTTGCTCTTTCTGGAACTCTGGAAGTGAAGCGTGTTAATCACATATTATATATTATTTGTTTATATATTATATATTCATATATTATTTATATACATAATATGGTATTTTGTTCCTGTTCTTTTTCCCTAATGTTTTATGGTATCAATTTTTTGCGTCCGGCTTCCGACTGCTTTTTGTATTTGGTATCAAAAGGTCGTTCTGCAGGGTGTGCCAGGAATGATAATTCGGTATCAATTTCTTTCCCTACAGTATATCAAAAAAGCATAGGGACAAAAACCCAACTTTTTAAAATATGGTTTTTTTAGATAGGGACAAAAACCCAACTTTTGATTGATTAGTTGTATCATATAGCGTCTTTTTTTGTTAATAGATGTTCTTTTCCCTAAAGTTTGTGTTAAGATTATGAGAAAAGTTCCTTTTTTATGGGTTTATGTAATAAGAAAAGTTCCTTTTTTGTGTTTGGTATGATTATCAGGTTTTTTTTATCAGCTAGTGATGGTAGTACCCTTAAAAATGGAAGGGTAACTATTTGAAAAACAACAGATAATGGTAAAAAATCAGGGACAAAAACCCAACTTCTTAGGGACAAAAACCCAACTTCTTAGGGACAAAAACCCAACTTCTTAGGGACAAAAACCCAACTTTTAGACCCCTCCTAGGGACAAAAACCCAACTTTTATTCATCTTCTTTTTCTTCTCCAATCATTCCGGGGAGTATTTCTACTTCTTTTAATAATACGGATAAACAATATTCTGCTTTATTTGAAATTTTATTCCAGTTATCTCTAACATATTCGCCTAGATAAAGCATCTTAGTTACTACTGCTTTATAGTTGCTTAATGTAATCTGTGGAATAAACTGCTGCAAATGTTCGTCCTTCATTGCAAAGTGCAAAGAACAAAAATTCGTTATCATCTTCTTTTGTCCTTTTAATAGTTCTTCTTCCTTCTTTGATAATGCAGACTTAATAACTTTGAAATTAAGTTTATAAGGCTGTGTATCGCCTGAATTACGATAAACTTCTGCCATTTCAAACCAGCAATCAGCCTGTTCAAACAAATCATCGTAAACAGGGCGTATTACACGTTTATACAAATCTTTAAATTCGGGGTATTTATCTTCTAATTTTAAGAATTTCCGAAATCTATCCACATAAATAGAAAAACCACCTTTTTCTTTCCATGAGCTAATCAGCATATACATTCTTATTGTATATCTACTTTGCGCTCTTAAAGCTATCTCTTTTATATAGCGTGTAAAACCTCTATCAACATTAATGAAAACTTTAGCAACCTCTCTATCCATTTCTAAAGAAAAACCTCTTGAATAAGGAGTTTTAGGTATATTTGCCTTAGTGAATAAACCAGTAATAGACCAACTATCCTCACCTGTTATTGGGTCTTTAACATCAAGCTCTACAGGAATACTGATTAATTTACGAACCATGCTTTTTACTTCCTTGTATTGGTCTGGATTAACGCCCAAATCCCGATATGCGATATCTACTCTTATACGGTCTGAATATTCTTGAAATAAAGATAATTGCTCGCATGGAATAGATGTACCATATTTATCTAGATGCTGAATACTTAATTCTATGACATCCTGTAATTTCTCTATAACAGCAATTAAGATTCTAATCTGTACTGTCTTAAAATCACCAGCCATTAATGTAACTACATTAGGTTGTTTCAGCCATGTGGGATTTTCTGGGAGTTTCACAGGAAGATTTGTACGAGGATGCCCTTTCCTAATTCTAACAATCTCACCGTCTATTTCTTCTTTTTCTTCTTTCACCGCACGTTTTCGGGCTTTTATTTCTCTATTTACCATCGTTTATTATTTTGACTGATTAATACTCCAAAAAAAAGTAGAATAAAGAACACAAACATAAACTTGGCTATATAAAATAGCCCTATGAAAATCATTCTAAAAATAGCAATGATAATTTCTAATAGATTTCTTATTATGTTCCTCCAGTCCATTTTCTTTGTTTTATAATTCCTGTCGCCAAAGCTCCGGCTGCACTATTGTATAACCAGCACTTTGCAAATATACTCTTTTAAATTCATCGGGCAACGTTCCTTCAAGGAATTGCTTTTTATGCCTTGATGCAGTTCGGCGGTCATATGGACTATTTTTAGACCAACCTCTTTTAAGAATTAGTTCCTTAAAGCATTCATCTAATGTTTTTGCTTTATCTATCATAATCTTTTCGTAAAGAAATTATAGGGTTTTTCATCCCTTTATACGTTTCACAAGGATTTCCTAACAGTTCGCACATAACAAAATGTACAATTTTTCCTTCATCCAATGATAAATTCGATTTATTTGCTAATTCTACAACTAATGTATATTGATAACTATAGTTCTCAACAACAATTTCTTTTTCATTGGAAACTTCATTGTAAATCTTTCTATACTTATGCCATAAAGACGTATTAAAAAGCTCTACCGTAAGAAAATTGTTTACCTGCTCTGTTGTATAGTCTTCTGGCAAACGTTTCCCTGTAAGTCTATAAACAGCCTCCATTTTTGCTTTTTTTCCTACAAACTTTTTTTCCCAATCATCTGACAAGAAGGAAGTTCAACCCTAGATATAAAAGGCTTTAAATCTGACACCCTACGATATACCTTATATTCAATAAACATTCTATCTATATTTTGATTATATGACATCTATTCCCTTTCACACTATTCGAAAAATTATGGTCATTTATCCCAATCATAATTATCGTAATCTATTTCCTTTCCTGTAGCATGGCATTCAGCCACATAATCAGCCCATTTTTTTCGCTTCGTCACATCAAAAGGCATACGTAGAAACTCATCCTTCCAAGGCTGTATAAAGTAATCAAAATCGTGTTTGTTCGTTACATACTGAACAGCATCTCTAATGGCGTTATACTCATATCCTTCTTTCAACAATGGTTCGTCACCCAGTTTAGAGTATATGTTTGCCACTTCCCGAAGCATCTTTGCAAATTCTTTGTATGTGGCAAAATTCTTTTCTTTTTTATCCATAATCATTCTTTTTTGTTTTGAGTATTAATTTTTTTCGATGAAAGTATTGGTTGTATTCAACACCCCGGCTGAATCTCGACTTTTGCCATCTCTTATGAAGATTCCTTCTTCTTTCAACCGTTCATAATCAAATTCATTCATCATGATAATGACAATATTTTCATTTGTATATAGCTTACACTTCATAAATTGAGTACCTTCTATTTTTCCAATTACGTCTATTTGGATTGTTCTTTCATTCATAATTCGTTTATTTATATACTGTTTTGAGGGTTATTTACTTTCTTCTTTGGCTGTTTCTAAAGGGCAATCTTTCGATATGGAAGATTCTACTTCATTGGCAAGGTAGGCAACTTTATTGCGACCCAAACAGACATCTTTCAATTTTCTATCAATGACTATTCTTTTGAAGTACGGACAATGTACGCAATCTTCTATTATCAATATTTTCTTCATATCTGTATAGTTTTACGCTAATTCTGTTTTAATAAACTTCATCATCTGATTGTGAAAAGAACCACTCCTTTTTTGTGCAGCCTTACAATCATCAATGGAAAGATTTGATTCCTTAATTATCCCTATTGCGATTGCTGGCATATCTCTGACTACTACAATATGCTGAACAGCAAACCAAATACCATCAATAAATTCATTATTCATATCTTCATTTTATTGGTTAAAACTCATGTTCACTTTCATCGAAATTTTCGATTGAATAAATTAAACCACCGAAGTCACCTGCTGAGAAGCCTCCAGTAATATTACTTCGATGTGTTCCCTTATACTTACCAAAGGTTAATGTTCTTTCTTGATTCATTACTGATTTGTTATGCGTTATTTGGTATGATAATCCCATTTTATCTTGACTTATATATCTGGAAAAGATACCTGTGAACTAAAGACTACTCTTTCTTTTCCTTACGCCTCGATTTGAGAAATTCTTTAGCCGCTTCTTTGTCCTCATGTACTTCATCTGATACATAATATATTATAGCCTTTGAATTGTGAGGATTGTTTTTCCACTTTCTTCCTGTTGCATCCGGATTTACAACATATCCTTCTTTTGCCCATTGCAGGGCTGTTAGGCTCTTTTGGTTCATTCTCTTATACCAAAGAACCTTACGATGCATTTTTGTCCGGGGAGTAATTACTCCGTCTGCACATACCAGTCCTTCACAGTTGTAACCGGGGCTTTCCAGAAATTCAATTTCTTTTTGAATTTCTTTTATGCTCATTTTCTCGATGCGTTCCATGTATTGTGCAATCGTTTCATCTGTCATATCCGCTGCCATATTTCATGAATTTATGTATTAGAATAAGGCTATTAACTAGTTTAATAGCCCATTTTTGATTTCAAATACTATCAAACGTATTTATCCAATTCTTTTTCTAGCTTTTCCCTATCAATCTCTGGAAATAGTTCAAGAACAAGACTTAGCGAATCGCAATAATTGTTTGCATAGTTTTCTGTATCCATCAATCGTAACACCATTGAACAAAAAATACTCTTTTCCTGCTTAAAAGTACGATTTAACACAGAACTAGATAATCTGAAAATTTTCTTCTCTACTCCAATCATAAATTAATCCTTTCACATTTCTAATAATTGACTATCAATCTGTAGTTTTCTTCAATGCTTCAAAAGAAGACAAGTAATCATCAACAGCTTTATTTAACGCTGCATATTTATCTTTCCACGTTCTTATTTGCCGTTGTGTTTCAATATACCTATCATTCAAAGTTGCATAATTCTGAATAGCAAATCTAATAGCTTTAGCATCTGTTTTTTCACCAGATAATTTTTTTAGATTTTCTAACTCCGCACAGGCTGCATCGTCTAAGCGTAATGTAAACTCTTTTTTCATAAAAAAATGATTAATGAATTAATACTGAAAAATAGCCCTAACAGTTGGCTACGAAATGGATTTAAGAAGCAATGTTTCATGATTTTGTTTGCTGTTCTTTATACTGGCAGCCAAACCAGCTTTAAAGGTTTGTTTATCTCTTTA
>NZ_JAFKPJ010000042.1:0-6058 GCF_019633765.1 Bacteroides sp. 11BF | reverse complement strand
TATAAATTGGAATACTAACCTAATCACTTGCCAAAGTGATTATTATCAAGCCCCTATTATGGGCGCACTAAAAGTATAGAAACTCCCGTCCTCCGTGATTACCGACATATTGGTTTCGTTCGGGAAGTTACGCACGGTAGCTTTCACGCGGATGACGTTCTCCGCTCCGTCGGCTTTACCCGCAATCAGGTCGGGCGAGCCTAAATCGACGTAGCGCACCTCCGAGGGGAAAATGACGTGGACGGTCTTGTCGTAGGTCACTTCCAATCCGTGCGGGGGAACCATGCGGTCGAAGGTCAGCTTCTTTGTCAGCCCGTGATACAGATCGCCGTCCGCCTCCTTCTGCGGATAGACCTCCTTTGTCAAGGTCGGTTGTTGGCTTTGCCTTCCTCCTCCTTGCGAGGCATAGTCAAGCGAGCTTGTCTCTGCTCTCGCTTCGTTCGTCGGTTCACTTCCGTTGTTCTCTCCAACGGTTACGTTCTCCTGCGCGTTGGCAGTTATGATGCCCATAGCGAGGGCAAACATGATGATTACTTTTTTCATTCTACTTTGGATTTTAGTGGTAAATAAAAATTTGGTTGTTGTTTTTTTAGTCGTTGATTGTTATTGTTTTCAATCTCTGTCCTGATATAGCATGACCTTGTATCCGGATTTCAGATGCACCTTGACGGTACGCATCTTCTTGGCGATATACTGGCTCGTGCCTTGTATCAGCCCCTTGCCCAAGTCGGAGGCGAGCTGCGCCCCTGCGTTGGTGGAGATATTAATGCTGCTGCCCAGCGAGCCGCCCATGTTGGCGGCAACCTCCCTGACGGCGTTCATCTCCATCGAGTTTGGAATGAAGATGCCGGGCTGTCCGTCCGTGTCATACACCGCCAGTTCTACCGGGATAATCGTACCTGCGTACTCCAGCGAAGTTATTTCAATATCGAGTCGTTCGCCCTGAATCTTTGCCGTGCCTACCACCACTGCATTGCGGGGTATGATTTTGTCCGCCACTGCCATCGGCTCCAGCAGCCGTAATCTTACCGCCTGCCCGTCAGTCACACTCTGCGCCCCATAGACACACGCCGATATGGTGTTCCTGTCCGATACAGTCGTGACACCCACCGCCGTATTGAAACTGCGGTTGCGCTCCTGCGAGAAGGAGGCGACAAACTCAGCGTTGCTCATCGGCTGTGAGAGCGAAGATACCACCTGATGCGTTACCTGCCTGACAGGTGCAGCCGTGTTCTTTCCGGCTTTCTGCACGGGGTAAGGCTCTGCCGCCTGTCCGACAGGTGGCTGTGTGCCGTTCTGCCCGCCCATGTACTTCGCCGCCAGTTCATAGGACTTCTCCATGAGTGCCACTTGGTCATCCATAGCGGATGCCTTGCCTTTCTCGGTTTCCAGTTCCGATTCCAGCGAGGCGATACGCTCTAACAGTTCGTCCATTTCCGCGTTGTCGTTCTTCGGCTGCTCATAGAAGTTGCCGAGCGTGGTATTGAGGTCGCGGTAGGCAGCTGCGGAGGATTGGATGGTTTTCGGAGCGGATGATTTTGCTGTTGCATCTTCCGCATTTCCGGGATTAGCAAGGTCGAAGTCCCTGCCGCCGTCCGTTTCCGCCACCTCGCGGTCGAACATATCGCCCAGTTCCTGCATGGCGCGGCTGCGGTTCTCCTGCCGTTCCTCCATTGCTCCCTGTTCGTAGGCTTTCGCCTTGTCGCCGATGATCTGGCGGTTCGCCTTGTCAGCGTCGGGCATTTCGATGTTGTAACCACCCGTTCCCGGTTGCTGCTCCTTGTCGGAAGACGGGGCGAATATCAGCCACATAGCACCGATGAATACCAGCACTATAGCGGGCAGCACTATCATTTTCTGACGTTTCAGCCTTTGGGCTTCGGTCAGCGGCTTGCGCTCCTTCTTCGGTTTCCCGTTGTCGGGAGCCGCCTTGTTCTCGTTTTTAGGTTCATTCTTCGTCTGTTCCATATAAATAAGGTATTACATTATGATTGTTGTCCGGCTTTATGGACAGTTCCACCTGTCCGGCATGGTCTGTTACCATCCGGCTGCCGTCATTCCTGCCGATTTCATAGACGGCTTTGCCGAAGGTGTAGAGGGCAAGCACCGCAAAGGCGGCGAGCATCGCCAGCACGATGCGCCTGCGTGTCTTCGGGGGCAAACCGTCCAGATAGCCTTTGAGCCTTGCCACCAGCATTTTCTTTTTGTCGTGGAGCTTCCAGTACGCACGCCAAAATGATTTTTTGATTTTCTTCATGTCCGTTTACCTTTTGATGGTTTGTAAATCCTTGTTCTCGATGATGGTGAATCCCTCGATGGTGAAACCGTTGGGATTGTCGTCCGAACGGGACGAGTTCAAGAGGCGGCACGTAGTCACGAGGCTGCGCTCGGTGACGTTGCTCTGCCGGATGATCTTCTGCGTGGCGTAGGTCACGGCACGGTAGGGATAGCCGTTGAAATCGCACACCACGCTGTCCACCTTCAACACCTGATTGATGTTCCCGGCGATGATGCGGTTGTAGTACCCCTTCTCGGCAAAGTCCGAATAGTAGTTGTACACGCTTTTGTCCGCTAATAGCAGGGCGCGTTTCACGTTATGCTCTATCGCGCTCTTTTCGGGTGAGAGCGTGAAGAACAGCTCGTGGAAACGGCGCACGTGTTCCCTCGCTTCTGCCGGACGGTTCTGCGACAAGTCTTGCGAGAGAGCCAGCATCAGCGACTTGCCGTTGTCCAGCACGTAAATCTTTTCCCGTTGCCGCTCCGCGAAGCGGTAGGAACTCCACACGCTCCATACCGTTATTACGGCACACAACGAGAGGAAGACGATACCGAACAGGCGTATCTGCCTGAACGATGATTCGATGTTTTTAAGTGACTTAAATTCCATTGTTGTTTATTCGTTTTTAATTGTCAGTTGATTATTTCAGCAGCTTCCCGACACGTCCGACCACGTTTCCTGCGGCTGCGCCCGCCACGCTGCCCGCCATANTTCCTGCGGCTGCGCCCGCCACGCTGCCCGCCATACTTCCGGCTCGTCCTGCCGTCTGGTTCACGTTGCGACCGTAGCTTCCCATGCCTCCGGCTTGGATAATCCAGCCTGCTACCGTGGGGATGGTGAAGTAACCAATGATGCCGATTATCATGAAGACGATGTACACCCCGTCGCTCGAATCCAGCGAGAAGTTCGGGTCAGCCTGCATCCGTTCGATGTCGCTTTGCAGCATCAGCACTTGTATCTTCGCCAGTATGGTGCTGAACATATCCGACACGGGCAGCCACAGATAGACCTGTATGTAGCGGCATATCCACTGTGTAAGCGTGCTTTGGAAGCCGTCCCACACCGATATGGCGAAGGCTATCGGACCGAGTATCGCCAGCACCACGAGGAAGAACGTGCGGATGGTGTCTATCACGAGGGCGGCGGCTTGGAACATCAGTTCCAGTATCTCGCGGAAGAAGTCGCGGATGCCCTTCTTCATGTTGTACATCCCGCGCTCGATGTACATCCCCGCCATCGTCACCATGTCGCCGGGCGACCAGCCCAGTTCTTCCAGTTGTTTGTCAAACTCCTCATTTGACACGAGGTAGGCGGTTTCGGGATTGCGCATCATCGCTTCGTACTCCAGTTTGTCCTTCTGCTCACGGTATCGGTTCATGTCCAGCGTTTCCGCCTCCAGCATCTTTGCCGTACCCTGCACGACGGGCGACATGATGCTGTTTATCGTACCCAGTACCACCGTCGGAAAGAACATGATGCACAGACCGATAGCGAACGGGCGGAGCATAGGGAACACGTCTATCGGTTCGGCTCTCGCCAGCGACTGCCATACCCGGTAGGCCACATAAAAGAGTGCGCCCAGCCCGGCGATGCCTTTCGCCACGCCCGCCATGTCCCCGCATAGCGGCATCATCTGTTCGTAGAGCGAGCGCAGAATTTGGTGAAGGTTGTCGAAATTCATAGGCTACCAATATCTTTCGTTCATGTTCCCGTACAGCCCCATGATGCGGTCAAGGTCGTTTTTCTTCTTCGCACGCAGGTAACTCACGCTAATGTTCTTGTTGGTGTAGTAGCTCACGAGGTTGCGGTAACGCTTCATTTTGGAGTAGCAGCGTTCCACCACGTCCATGCGCTCCTTGTCCGTCATGGAGAGCGTGGTGATATTCACCACATTCTTCAGTTCCGTCAGCACATCGTTGGATTCCTCCAATAACTTGGTGTAGCCAAAGGCGATGGCTCCCAGTTCCTCCACCGTGAAGTTGTCGTCACGCATCATCTTCTGGAAACTGGTCACATAGGTGTCGGTGATGTCACCCACCATCAGAATGGTCTGCTGCACCTTCCGGGCGTCCTTTACCAGATTGTTCACGGATTTGAGTGCGTCGTAATACTTCTTGCCCTGTTCGTAAATCTTCACGGTCTCTTGAAAATTTTTTATCATATTCTGGGCGGTCGTGGAAGTGTGTACCACGTTCTTCGAGGTGTTCACGATGCTCTGCGCGATGTTGGACGGGTCTATCACCGCCCACTGTGCGCTTGCCCTGCCGACTGCAAACAGGCACAGGCAGATAATAAGTGTTATTCTTGTTCTCATGTTACTTTGGATTTTAGTGGATTTCATTATTTATTGCTCGCCTATCGGATGGTCCGGTTTCGGGTTCACACGCACGTAGTCCCCGTTCGGCGAGAAGGTCAGGATGTCCGTCGCCTCGTTGTAGGACACGTCGATGCGGAATCCGGTGTTCATGAACAGATTGCCGTTCTCCTCCTGCAAGAGATAGGTTTCCGGCTTCAGCTTGCGGCGGATGCCGCTCCGCTTGAATACCGTCACCTTATAGGCTTCGCCCTCCTTGTAGATAAGCACGTCGGGCTTGCCCTCCACACTCTCCCAGTTTCCGCAAAGCAGGTCGCGTCGGTTGTCCGTTATGTCGCAGGATTGCAGCACCATGACCGCCAGCCCGATTAAACACTTGCTGACTTGCAGCATTTTCGTTCTTGATATACTCATACGCATTTTCTTTTTTAGTTGATGAATCTGTTTCTATTTATTCCTTTTTTCTCCGCCTTTCGGCAAGCTGCCGGATGACGGCTTCAATGTCGCCGCCCAACTGTTCCGCCAGACGGTAAACCTCTACTTTTTCCGTTTCTTCGGTGGTGTACGCCAGATACTCTTCAGCACTAACTTCGGTGGCATAGACTGCCGACTGCGTGCCGCCCAGTCCTATCCACACTTCCTTGTAGAGCCTTGACGGGTTGTTCGCCATGTTGATGGAGAGTATCTGCGACTTCTCTTTCTCCGTCAGACCCAACAGGGACTGTATGGCATCAAACTTGTTCATGTACTTCCGCTGGTCAAGGAGTATCTTGCAGTCGGAGTTGTTGATGATGCTCTCCTTGACGACGGGCGAGGAAATGATGTCGTCCACCTCCTGCGTCACCACGATTGCCTCCCCGTAATACTTGCGCACGGTCTTGTACATATAGCGCAGGTACTCAGCCATGTTCGCCGAAGATAGAGCCTTCCAAGCCTCTTCCACTATCAACTGTTTCCTTACGCCTTTCAATCGGCGCATCTTGTTGATGAAGGCTTCCATGATGATGATGGTCACCACAGGGAAAAGCTCGCGATTTTCCTTTATACTGTCAATCTCGAAGACGATGAACCGCTTGCCGAGCAGGTCGATGTTCTCCGTGGAGTTGAGCAGGAAGTCGTAGCGTCCGTCCCGGTAATACTGCCGCATGGTGGTGAGCATATTGTCGATGTTGAAGTCGGACTTCTCCACCTTTATCTCACGTTCCGCCAGTTCGCGGCGGTAGTCGTCGCGCATATACTCGTAGAAGGTGTTGAACGAGGGGACGATGCTCCGGTCAGCCCTGATACGCTCGATATAGGCGTTCACCGCACTGCCCAGTTCGCCGCTCTCCGTCTTCGTCACTTTGTCGTCCTCCGACTTCCAGAGCGTCAGCAGCAATGTCTTGATGCTGTCCTTTTTCTCCACGTCGAACACGTAATCATCGGTGTAGAACGGGTTGAACGAAATCGGTTTCTCCTCCGTGTAG
>NZ_JAFKPJ010000041.1:0-6183 GCF_019633765.1 Bacteroides sp. 11BF | reverse complement strand
TCTCCACTGACATAATGCTTTTCTTTTGATTTCCACTCCCTGTTACCTTTAGTCCATTGGCATGAACGGTTCCAAGCACGTGTCCCATAAATCGCTTCTCCATTTACCTGCAGCCATTTACCTATCTGCAACAAGCGTTCCTGCATTATAGGAGGAATTTTACCATTAGCGTTCGGACCAATATCCAATAGTAAGTTTCCACCTTGGCTAACTATGTTTGCAAGCGTTAATATTAATGCTTTCGGTGAAGTGTAATCTTCCAAATCTTCATTCTGATTATATCCAAAAGAGAGGCCAATTCCGCGGCACTCTTCCCATGGCTTATCAAAAGTACTGTTAGTGCTGCTATATTCTCGTGTATAATAGTCACCATGTTTTCTGCCGGTGTTATTGGCCCAGCGGTCATTGACCACGATGCTGTCTTTTACCGGAGATTCTGAATACAACCAAGCTAATGTCCTTTCAGCTTGCCACTGTTTGTCATTTAATCGATCTGGCCCGTCAGACCATATCAAATCGGGTTTATAGCGGTTCACCAAATCTTTTAACTGCGGAAAGAAGTGCCGTTCATAAAACAAGTCCATTGTCTCTTTATTATAAAGTGGATTGTCCCATTCTCTTAAAGAAAAATAGCATCCAACTTTTATATCCGTTTTCCGTAACGCATCTACATATTCTCCCACCAAGTCCCGATGGGCTCCTATTTCCATACTATTCCATGGCCGTCCATAGCTGGTAGAAGCCTCTTTACTTGGCCATAACGCAAACCCGTCATGATGCTTTGTAGTCAATACTACATATTTTGCACCAGAGCATTCAAATAGTTTAGCCCATTCATTGGGATCGTAACTAAGAGCTTTGAACATAGGAGCGAAATCGGCATAGGTAAAATCTCTTCCATACATTTCCAAGTGGTAATCAGATACTTCCGTACCCTTAAAATCCCCATTACCCATTAGTGTTTTGTTGTCGAGCCAATATTTATACCATTCAGAGTATGTCCCTTTGGGCGACCAAGCAGGAACGGAGTACAACCCCCAATGAATGAAAATGCCAAATTTGGCATTTTCGAACCACGTCGGAACCGGACGCTTGTCAAGCGATTCCCAGTGCGGTTGATAGCTGTTTTGAGCCATTGAGGAAATAGCAACTAATAAACAAAACAGAAATAACCATTTTTTTTTCATATAACCTGTTTATTAAATATAAAATTAAAAATATAATGCAATATTAATAAAATTAATCATATTTTGAAAATATTCAACTATTATTTATTAGTAATGACATATCTCCCGATATGTCATTACACTAAGAAGTCATAAACCAAACTAATAAATATGACTTTTACTATCAATCATTAAATACAATTTCCAGAAAAAACATTATTTGTATCCGGGAGTTTGCTTTATTTCCGGATCCTTATCAAGCATTTTCTGTTCTATCGGCCAAAGCACTTTATAAGCCTCTGTAACTTCATTCAAAATAGGCTGGCCATTATTCTTTAAATTGGCTTCTTTGCAGAAAACTAAATGTTTTCCACCTTTGGTCAAAGTCATGCGTAGTACATCCCACCATCGTTGCCCTTCTTGGACAAACTCTTTGTCTTTCTCGTGTAAAACAGCTAATTCATTTTGTGTAAAATCACCTGCTTTATAAGCATATATATTTTCATCCCAATTTTCCGCATATGCACGTTTACGAACTAAATTAACATACTTTTCTACGTTTGCATTATCACCTTCCATATTGGCTATTTCAGCTAATGAAAGATAAACCCACGGCAAACGATAAAAAACATAATCACCACAATAAACACGGTTACCCTCTGCGTTGATATAACCTATATTCTTGCAAACATGAGTTCCCCACAGAGCCAGATTGTTTTCGGAATCTTTCTTATATGACGCCATGAAAGTCGCATCACGGCGTGTATCCTTCACATCAAACAGCTGAAAAAGTTCTGGAATATATTCATACCATTGCGCTCCGCCTTTTTTGGCATCAAACGGGTCATCCCATTTAGAACCGTCAGCACGATAACCAGCTTTATCAATTTCACCTTGATTCATATATACATAATTGTTATTGCCGTTTGTAGCTTCTCCTTCGGCATAACGTATAGCAAATATTATTTCGTCATTGCCTTTGTGGGACTTGGCTTCAAATACATTTGCAAAATTATCCAGCAATTTTAAACCATAGTTATTAGCTACATTTTCCAGATGTGATTTAGCGATTTGTAAATCAGCTATATTAGCTTCATTGTCACCTGTAGTAACTTTTGAAGTCCATAAATAAACTTCGCCCATCAGGCACTCTGTAGCGGCTTTGGACCAATATACTTTCTTACCGCGGTTATATGGATCGAAATTGGTTATATTCCCAAAGTACTCTATTGACAAATCCAGATCTTTTTTTATTTGCGTCATAACTTGCTTGGGGGTAGCACGAGCCATATACAATTTATTGGGATCAAGTACTCCATCTATCACTTCTACATCAAGTCGCAGAGGTACTCCTCCATAGATACGATAAAGCTCAAAATAAATAAAAGCACGCAAGCCATAAGCTTGTCCCAAATAAAATCTCTTCTTTGCTTCATCTACATAATCGGCTTTGCTTACACGGTCAATAAATAAATTGAGATTGGCTAAACGTCCATAATGCCCACCAAAGTTTGTTACACCGGTGTTATCTTTATCAAAATTCTGCAGTATAATGCTACCGCCATTTAGCGCATTACCATCAGAAGCATTGCCACTTTTATAAATGCCGCCTCTCATTTCTCCAAATGTGAAAATATGCTGTCCAGCCACATCACGTATATGTTTATGAATACCATCCATATAACCTGTAACTTGAGCCTCCGTAGTCCAATATGAACCACTACCATAATAATCAATTGGAGATAAGTCTAATAAATCACTACACGAGGTAGTCATAAGCCCCGAAGTGGCTAATAGAACACCCGATATAATAATAGATTTTATATTTTTCATATGCTTGTTTATTAATTATGAGTTATTAAAATGTAACATTAATACCGAAAAGCAATGTACGTGGCAATGCATAACCAGAGCCCGCCTTTGAAACTTCGGGGCTTGCTACATTAGCAAAAGTTATGTATCCCAAATTCTGACCTGTAACCGATACATCCAGTTTCTGGCAATATAACTTGCGGGCAAGTGCCTCAGGCAAAGAATAGGATAGTGATATCTCGCGAATTGCCAAATAGTTACCTTTATAAGCGAACATGGTTGAAGTACGGTAATAATTTGCAGTGCCTAACTGGTCGGCCCATACATATCTTGGATACTTGGCATTTGGATTTCCTTCAGACCAAGTATTGAATACGTCGGTTGTAGTATTATATCCACCTTGCATACATCCCAAGAACCAAGGTGTTGTATTATCGTAAATCCAATAATCCAAACCAAAATCAAAGCGCCCATATAGGGTTAAACCTTTCCAACTCAAAGTTGTGTTAAAACCGCCAAACCAACGAGGAGTCGTATTACCAATTACAATTTGATCATAAGAATCAATTTGTCCATCTCCATTAATGTCTTTCCATTTCATATCACCCGGTTCGATCTGGAGAGCTTTCGCTTTTTCAGCATCCGATAAAGCTGCATAAGCTTTAGGACCATATTGATATTTACCTTGATAATTGCCTGTTTTAACTACTAAATCTCCAGGAATTTCGTCCCAGCTTTTATAAATACCTTCTGCTTTATATCCAACTAAGATGCCAGGCTCTTGCCCTTCCTGTTTACCTCCAACGAAAACGATCTCATCTACCAGATTCCCTTTTTCGTCCATAATTTTACGCCCTGTATAGATTTGCTGTCCATCTATACGATTTTTAGGCTGCCCATTATCAGGTAAAGAAACAACCTTATTTTTATTATATGAAATGTTTCCTCCCATTTTCCATGTCCAATCTTTTAGCTTAAGAATGGTACCGGATAACTCTATTTCAAGACCACTGTTACGAAAATCTCCATTATTGTTTTTCACTGAAGAAAATCCGGTAGTAGTGGGCAAACTTAAATCAGCATACTTATCCATAGTCAAACGATTATAATAAGTAAAATTTGCATTTAAGCGATTATCAAAAAAACTCAAATCCAAACCAACTTCGGCTGTACTTGTTTTCTCCCATTTTAATCCCGGATTGGGAAGAGAGCCAATTAGGTACCCTACATTTCCATTATACTTCTGAGAGTTATAGGATCCTTGTAAAGTATAGGCTCCAATGCCTGTAGCATTACCATTCACACCATAGCTGGCACGCAACTTACCAAATGAAAGATCCGGAATGGCACTTTTAATGAAATCTTCCTTTCCGAAGACCCATCCCGCTGAAACACCGGGGAAAAAGCCCCAACGATTATTTCCCAGCAGAGAAGAATATCCATCATAACGAAATACTCCCGACAGTAAGTATTTTCCCAGATAATCATAATTCAAGCGTCCAAAGTAAGAGAGAATACGATATTGACTGTGCCAGGAATCAATTCCCCGCTTCCCTTTATCCGAGCTTGTCAAGCCCAAGTCCCCAAAATCATCAGTCGGCGCACCCGAACCGGAAGCACTGAATCCCTTTGTCTTTTTGTCGTAATACTCCGAACCTAACATGATGTCAACATAATGGTTCTTCGCGAACGTATTATTGTAATTCACAACGACATTATAGGTTTGAGAAAAGTCTCGCTCAAACTTTGCAGAAGTGCTTCTTGATGTTTCAAATTTCCCGGGAGCAGTCTCATAATCTTTTGTAAAACTTTCATACACGCCTTCTGAATAATACCAGTTAGCATTTCCTTTAATAGTTAGGTTTTTCATTGGCTTAATTTCCAGAGACTGAATCATCGTAAACTTATCAGTCTGATTGTCTATTAGCCATTTGTCAGGCTGATAAGACTGATTTCCGTCACTCGAATTGGGACCTAAAACCGGATTTCCATCTTCATCTTCATAACGAACCGTAGGAGGCAAAGACATAATTCGACCGAAATAATTACCCTCATCACCCTGAGAACCAGGCATAGAGCGCCAGTTAGCACGGTTGTAGTTGAAGTTTGAGCTGGCTGTCATCCAGTCAGTTACTTTGTAATTACCATTGAACACAAAACTATATCGTTCATAAAATGAAGAAATAGGGAGCCCTTCAGATTTGTTATATCCTAATCCGGCATAATATGCCCCTTTATCATTACCACCAGACATATTTATATTATAGTCTTGAGTAATAGATGGATTGTTTAAATTATAATCTGAAGGTTTAATGTCTTTATAAAGAAGAGTAACAGACTGATCAATAGGATCTTGCATTTGTTGCCAACCTTTATTTAACAGAAAATCATTCTCCTTATTTTTAACCAGCAAATTCCAAACCAAATTATCACCGTATTTATTGCCCGTTCCATATGCAGAAGCACTATTAAGTGACGATTTATTAGCCCATGGAGTTGTATTATATGCTGTGCGCAGAGCTGTAATAAAATCTTTAGCACCTAAAAACTCATAAGGGTTATTGACATAATTTAGCCCCACCTTTGCTTTGAAATTGATTTCACGATGTCCCGCTTTTCCCGTTTTGGTTGTAATCAAGATAACACCATTACTGGCACGTGCACCATACAAAGCAGTGGCACCGGCGTCTTTCAGAACTTCCATAGATTCAATATCCTCAGGATTTATATCACTTAGAGCACTTCGTAATTGTCCGTCAACCATGACTAAAGGTGCACCGCTTCCGTCCCAATCAGTGCCACCACGTAGTACAATACTTGGGGTGCTGCCAGGATTACCAGAACTCTGTGTCACTTTTAGACCAGCCACCGCACCGGATAATGCTTGGGCCGGATTTGAGAAAACGCCTACTTTTAATGCCTCCTCATTCACTTTGGTAATAGAACTGGTCACTTTCGAACGAAGTTGCTTACCACCATATCCCGTGACAACAACTTCAGCTAACATTTCAGAGTCCTCTTTTAACTTGATATTAAAAGAGTTTTTGCCTTTCACATCGATCGTTTGAGGCTGATAACCAACATAGGAGACCTTAATCTTCCCATTCGGATTTACCGAGATCGTAAATTTTCCGTCAATGTCGGTTATAACACCATTGGTGGTACCGACCTCGACAACACTTGCTCCGATGACTGTTTCACCGGT
>NZ_JAFKPJ010000040.1:0-7222 GCF_019633765.1 Bacteroides sp. 11BF | reverse complement strand
GAGAAGTGTTAACAAGATATTCTTCATAACTTTATTAGATTAGATTAACAATGCAGGAAGTTATACCAAAGTGTTTTTCATGTCTATATACGTTTTAAATACGTGCAAATATAAGCCATATTTTTCTTATACTCACCATATAGTGCGTTACAAAGCGCTACAAGACCTCAATTTCCGGCAGTTGCAACTGAAAAAGATCCCTATTGTGCTGAACAATAGAAATAGAAGGATCGATTTGAAGTACCTTAACTAAGCGGTGCTTAGCTGTCCGGAAACACTCCCGACTCCCTCCGGATAAACACTTCTCGATTTCCTTACGTGTCAATTGACAATCAGTAGCATTTAAGAAAACCAGCAAGAGAGTAGAGGACTGGAGATTAAGTGAAATTATTTCCTCATTGCACTCCAGTGTCTTTTTATATACATCAAAGGTCAGTATAGGACTCAATTTATAGATCAAGGATTTTGTTCCCAACAGTTCTTTTGCCTTTTTTAGTTCCGCTATTTGCCCTTCGTACGCCTTTGACTTTTGCTCCAGATCCTTCAACAGCATGTCCTTTTCCCGAGCATCAGATTGCTCCATTTCAACCTGTTGCGCATATTGATCCCATATACTCTCTAACTCTTCTAATTTTTTTTCTTCTTTGTTTAGCTTCTCCACCAATAGTCCACACTCAGACTGTGTTTTAAACAAGTGCTTTCTCACCCTAAACAAATAGATCAAAAAAACAATCAAACACAAAGCTATACCAACAATCATTCCGAATGGAAAGAAATGATATCTACAAACCGACCACCAAGTATAAAATAAAAAACCGGANTATCTACAAACCGACCACCAAGTATAAAATAAAAAACCGGAAACCTCTATTTCACATCTCTCCCCCAAATAAACAACAAACTTCAACTCTGGAGACAGATTGACAGTTTGGCTTTTTCTATATAAGATCCTATTTTCCAAGTCTGTAGTTACTATTTCTATCGCAACTCTTGCCAGAATATGTCGTGTTTGCAGGCTATCCGCCCAGGTCTGACTCAAAGTCATGGGAGATAACTGCTTCTCGGAACAAATAACAGAGTGTAATGAACGTTCTCTCGATATCTGAGAAAGATTTTTCCGGCTCTTCGCAACATCCACTTTATACTGTCTGGATCCGGTTTCGGTCATAATCGAAATAGTTAAAGGTATCGTGTCACTTGATATCCCTGAAAAAGAATAAAATAAATCCAATGCTTCCCCTTTCTTTTTCATTTCATCTTTCAACACTTGTATAAATAGGTTTTCTGCCTTTATACGCATCAACTTCTTATTCCTTTGAAAGAAATAATAACTAACATACTGCTTATTCATGACAATGTATGTATTGTACGGATTTAGAAGAAACACAATGGCAAGTTATTGAAATTAACACTCAAATTCCACAAGATGCAGATTAAAGTATCTTATGATTCTTAGAAAAATATTTTCTTCATACAGTCTAAGTTCATCTTGACAGCCAAGATACGCATCTTAAGGCGCAAGATGTCTATCTTGGCGCGTAAGATGTACATCTTGCGTGCTAAGATGAACTTTAATTACTGACCTGAGCAAGTTTACCTCCTACGTTTTAGAGCTTTTAGTAAAGTGATTTGCCGTTTTAAGATTGGTTTCTTAACTTCTTTCTGTTTTTTAGTAGCATCACCCCGTAGTGAATCTATTTAAGCGGAAAACCGTTTATAGACAGCTTGCTTTATTCTTGAAAATTGTAGAATACATATCAATTTAAAGATAAGCAAGACAGTTCATAAGCATTCTGTTCACTTTCCGCAATTACATAGATTAGATTGTTTTTCTCATCCACAGCTATATTTACAAGACCATGGTTAGCCTTAATTTTACTTGTTGGAAGTCCTTGCCAACTAAATACAGTAATCTCTGAAGGTAAAGCTTCGTTTCCTCTATTATGCAATAATGCATAAATACTATTATTTGTTGCATATACATCTTCGAAACCAATCTGAGTCGTTTCATTGGAAACTACATACGCCGGAATTGCTCCTTCAGCAATACCATATTTAGGTTCGTAAATATAAAGCGTTTTATTCAATGACAAACGACAATTTTCGTCCAAGTCAAATAGCTCCAAGATCCCTCCCAGATAGGTCGCATTCAACATCTTCGTCCTGTCCGGTTTTAACTTGGTTTTGGTATTACTACAGAAAACCGACCATACTTCTTCTTCATTATTTGTATTTAAACAATCAGAGAAAGAATTGTATAATTGAGTAATCTTTCCATCTTTTAATAATCCAAACCGAAGATCCTTATGGTTCGCTTTTACAAGAAAATCCGAATCTTTAAGAGAAAGCATATCATAGATTATTGTGGGTACTTCAGAGTGTGGTAAGCTACCATAATTCACTTGCATAACTTCAAATTTCAATGAATCTTTTAAAAAAGAAGAGACATCATATTTCACTATTTTACGCATTGAAGAATCGTATGCATACATGTTTTTTCCATCTTCAGATAAATTGAATGCCCCCACATTTATAAAATCAGCAGGTCCCTGACCTTTTTCTCCAAATGATTTTACAGGTACTCCCTTTAGAGTAAACAGATGAAAGAAGTTATTATTAACATTATCCAACACCAGTAGCATTGAGTCTATAAGTTCTATTTGCAAAGGATACGAAAATAAAAACGTATCATTTAAAACAACCAGTTCCCGTGATATGCTATCGCTACAAATAACTTCGTTTGAAAACTCAACCTTCTCTTTTGCCGGATGACACCCCAAAAGAATAATCCCTATTAAGATTAATACACTGACATTTTTATTCATAAGCATTCGATTTTAGGCGGACTAAAAGCTTTACTTAGCTTTCAGACCCAAAGGTTTCTACTTTAAAGTCCTTTAGGAAGTGACTGATTTGCCTGTTTTAAAGGGAATAGAAATACTTCCACTCCCTTTGATAAATTCATCTTCAAAGATTAAATACTGAATACTGCTTTAATCTCCTATACTGTATGCGTCATATACAATATCGACCTTGTCATGACTAACAGGACAATCTACTGATCCGCGTCCATAACAATGAGTTTGCGAAGATTCTTCTCCACTTGCCAAAGCTTCTACATTCTGCAATAAAAGAGGATCTACATCCTGAAATTTCTGCACCGGTTTTAAATACCAAATCGAGACGATAGCAACCAAAAGAAAAGTTGCTTTCAAATAGTTCTTCATTTTCATAAGATATATGTTTTAATTATTCACTGCAAAGTTAAAAGCCATTACTTAATAAAATATCATATATTGCATTACAATTTATTACATAGTATAAAAGGTTCCCTAAATTATTCCTTTTCCGGCAGTACTAATTGATATTTATCAATATCCCTCTGAAAAACAGTAATCTCAGGATCTACACTCAACACAATACGCAAACGAGAAATAGCTACACGCAAACGAACCATGCCTCCACTACCATCTTTCCACAAACATTCCAATAACTCTTCGTAGGTTAAAATATATTCAGGAGCATTCAGAAAAGCATCCAAAAGTCTACAGGCCTGTGAAGTAAGAGGAATTGTTTGATCACCACAAATTAATAACTTTGCATAAGAATCAAAAGTGACCTTCGGACTCAATATATAAAGTAATGGTTCTTTCCCGGACTCTCTTAATTCTTTAAGCTTTTGAATTTGTATCTCATACTCTTTCAGTATTTTCTCCATATTTTTTCGTTCTTCTTCACGCTCTTCGCCTCTTGCTGAAAGGTCTTTAATCCGTTTTTCATATTCTCTTTGTTTTGCCTCCAACCTTTTCTGATCCTTTTCCAATTGTATTCGAACTTTTCTTTCACGATCCCGATCATTAGCTAAACGTCTTTTATCATTTCGGATTTTAGTTATATACTTCTTCACCAGATACCAACCACAGAAAATAATGATAAGAGCGGCTGCCACAATCCCTATTACTTCAAATGGAATACTATCATATTGATATACAGCCCACCATGAATAGGACCAGAAACCAATAATCTCAAGTTCACATCTATTACCTACATAAAAAGTAATTTTGTGTGTCCCAGAACAAAGGTCATTGCAATTCTTACATTTAAAATGGGAGATAGTATTATCCAAATGAGTTATTGATATGTGTACATCGGTTTTAGCCAAGATTTTATGTCTTTTGAGTACTTTATTCCAAAGTTGTTGTAAAGTGTCTGTAGATAGGCAACTTTTTGTGCAGACAACTGAATGCCAAGACCGCTCTGCCATATTTTGTGAAATATTCATTTTGCTTTTCTTTGCGTCCACGGTATAAGACTTAACTCCTTCACTTGTCGTAACACGAATTATCAAAGGAACCGTATCGACTACTACTCTAGAAACATAAAACAGATTCAACTCTTGCTGCTTTCTGTGCAACTCTTTCTCGAGCACTTCTACTAAAAGGTCTTCCGATTCGGTGCACATTGCCTCCACATTTTTCTGATAGAAATGAATGCTGACCAAAAATGCTTGCATTATTATACCCAAAATCCATAAAAATAATCTAGAGCGTTTCATCGTAGTTTGTTTTTGCAAACAAATGTAATACTTTACAATATTATCTCAAAATCTCACTACCAATTTCACTGATTAACAGAGGATAAACATACAATCGCCCGATTATTGATATAAAAAATAGAACCCTAAATGTTTACCTCAAACAACAATAATCAAAAGATTATTGATTTCACGGCATTTCCCATATTAAATTCTAAAATAATTTAACGATTAGGCTAAAAAAGAAATTTTGACATAATACGTCCATTTCAACGCATTACAATTTATTACATACCATCACATTATTAAAAACCAACCCATTAACAGGTAATAAAAAGTAATACATTCTTTTTAATTAAAAGAAGCACATACAATTAACAGATAAGAAATCGAGGCTGGGTGTCAGGGTAATATTGTTTTAACAGCCTCACTCTCCCCCAACTCAATGTATAAAACAAAAAAATTGTCTAAGGAAAAGATCTCGACATTAAGCAATCGTCTAAATATCAAATATTTAAAAAATGATAAAACATTCATAAAAGCATCTGCAAACATAAAGGGAGCTATTCTGACATTACGATTATTCCACTATCAGAAGGTACCATAAAGTATGTAACCAGGAGTTATTTTTATCCCTGGGAGTTATTTTTACCATTTTTTATGTAATCAATCAGTATCTAAATATAAATAATAAGCGGGCAAAATCTGATAAGTGAAGCATAGATCATGAAAATAAACCTGATTACCTCACAACTATAAAATCCCCTCCATACGGCAAAGTCTAAAACAATCGTAAATATATACATTAAAATCCGTTACCAGATATTACCCATATCTTTTAAAAGATTATACCCAATCAAGCTGTACAAAAAGCCCTATAATTGCAGCACCAACGACTAATTGGGAATTCCCCCCAAAAAAGAAGTTTGAAAAAATGATGGTTTAACTATGAAAACAATATTAATAATTATCTAAATACAGTTATGGAACCAGTTATTCTATTTTTACAGTTGATCTTATTGGACACACCATTTAATGATGTATGTCCTTGTATGCAAACCGATGTACAACTCGACCTTACAAGTCAGTACCAAACAGCTACTTTTATACCTGCTTTCTTATGGCAGATGTCATGGGTATACCCGATTGAGGGTTTAGTAATAGGGTTGTTTATTGTTCTCATGATACGTTATAGAATCATGTATAACACGAAACTCTTTTCCCACGAAAAACTGGGCATTGTTCAAAACATAGCTCATAAAACTCAAACCCCACTGACTCTGATGCATCACTTACTGGAAGAAATCGCCTCTGACAACCTTCCTGAACCTACATCTCAAAAGTTAAAGCGAGTGCTCGGCTACACCAGCCACATCATGAACAGCTACCAGAATATTGGAATATTCAGCAATATAGAGAATGAAATATATCCTGGTTCTCCCATTGAGTTTGAACTTTACACTTTCATTACCTCAATCACCAATCAATGCCAGAGTTATGCCAATACTCGCCAGATACAATTAAACGTCAGCAAAGATTTCGGCTATATCAGTTGCCGGGTAGACGAAATTACCATGACTGCAGCCTTACAATGCCTATTGAGTAAAATAATCGATGCCACACCTTGCAAAGGTTGCATTAATATGAACGTGTCTCACCTGAACAACCATTGGAGCCTCCGGATTACCAATGGACCAGAATGCAAACAGGACAATAAAAAGTTACTTTCTCTACTCTCTGCCCTTATGTTGATATACCACTGTGGGAATCTTCAAATCATAAAGAAGATAATCCGCTTACATGGTGGAAAATTAATCGGGGATTGCCATAGGCGAATTATTACTTTTCAAGTTATCGTTCCCATAAACGGTTGCTGCAATACAATCCAATGTCCGGAAGTGGAAATTCCTACCATAAAAGATGGCAAGATGGGCCGTTCTGATAAAAATAGGTCACACGTACTGTTAGTCATGTCAGACAATGAGTTGAGCAGCTACTTAAATGGAGCCCTCTCAACCCTCTTCCGGATAACTATTCTTAATAATCCGGAACGTTTATCCAATTTCTCCGGTCAGCGAACACCAGATATTATCATTATTGATGAAATAGTGAACGGTATAGGCGGAAAAGAAATTTATTCCCGGATAAAATCAAATGCCAGCATGGTTCAAACTCCCGCCATTCTCCTGATGAACTTCAATGATAATAGGAGTTATCTCACCCATATCCATTGTGGAGTAGATAAATTGGCACCACGTGCAATCAGTATTTGCAGGCTTAAAGCGGATATACAAGTACTTATAAATAAGCATAAACGTATCAAACAGCTTCTGGAAACCAATTTGCCTGCCGACCTCCCTGAGACAACTGCGAAGAGTGAAGAGAACACTCTATTTATGGATAAAGTAAATAAGCTTCTGGAAAAGAATCTCTCATCAGACAATTATACGGTCGACATGTTAAGCGCCGATATGGGAATGTGCCGTACTACATTCTATACTAAATTAAAAGAGATTACAGATAAAGCACCTGCAGAGTACATGTATTATTTTAAAATGAATAAAGCCAAAATTTTACTGGTTACACAAAAATACACCGTTACAGAAATAGCAACCTATTTAACGTGAGTTCGACATAAAATCAAAAGATAGTAAGTTGCCCGTCATTGATAAAGTTCACTTCAATGGC